>CAZOQS010000001.1:0-517171 GCA_964582475.1 uncultured Gammaproteobacteria bacterium
TGGTACTTGGACCCAACCCGGTCCTGGGAGAGTAGCCCGTTGCCGGACTATCAAAAACACACCTTTAAACGGGTGTGTTTTTGTTTGTGTAAATTTTCATAACAGAAGGGGCTCTTGACGGAAAATGCAGTTTCAAGCAACGGAGTATAAGTGAGGGGTTGAACGTCCCTTCAGAAAGGCTAAGGAATGAACCAGGCTATGAGTAGGAATGGAGATGTCTTTCATGTGGCGCAGATCGCACTGGGAGTCATGATGAGTGTCTTCCTGGTTGCGATCTATGTTCGTCTCGTCCCTGCTTCAGGCGGTGGGCGAGTGCGTGAAGTGCACACGTTGCAGACGATCTATCTCACGGAGGTGAAGTACCTGTCTTCGGATCGCAAGTTCGATCACTGAATTGGGTCTTTGGGCCCGAATCCAACACTCTGACCGTCTGGGAGCAACTTTCCCAGACGGTTGCTTCCTTCTATACAAAATCCCCCTCTTCTTTCCTGGGAGAAAAGCAGAGGGGGATTGCGGAGGACTTGGGTGGGGATGGATCGAAGTGCCTCCGCGAGAGGTTCGATCAGATGCCGAGGGCGGCGCGCACGACGGTCGAGCTGACCGGCGGCGGGATGCTCTCGACGTGGGTGAAGATGGCCGGGTCGGCCGTCACGCCGAGGCGGTGCTCGACGTCCGTGAGGCGCTCGAGCGTGCCGTCGCTCTTCCAGCGGGGGAAGACCCGGAAGGTGCAGCCGTGCTCGCGGATGATGGCGAGGTCGGCGTCCCGGCGCGGGTTCTGCGGGCTGAGGAGCTTCTCCGCGACGTCCGCTCCGATCACGAAGATCGTCTCGGGTCGTGCGCGGGCCTTGTCGGCGTAGAAGCACTGCCCGTCCGTGACGAGCAGGTTGGCGCGGCCGCGGAACTCGTGGCTTCGCGGTTGGGTGAAGCTCGACGAACGCCTGGAAGGTCGAGGCCTTGGCGATCGCAAGCGAGGCGAGTGGGTAGCGGCAGATACGCAGGGACAGGATCGGGATGCGGCCGAATTCTTCCCAGATCTCGCGTCGCGCAGCTCGTCTGATGACCGTGTTCGAAGGACGCTGGTGGAGGAAATCGCATCCCACCACGTCGTCGATCAGACCACCCGGTGGTTCAGCGCAGACGATGAACCCCTCCTCATCGCAGAGCGATCGCAGGCTCGGAACATCACCGAACCAGCGCTTCAGGAACACGACCGCGACTTCGATGCCGCGAGGTCCCTGACGGTAGGCGCCGGCCGTCACCGAGGGCCGCGCGACGCCAGTCAGCGTGTCGTAGATCGCCTCGTTTCGGGCGTTCATGACAACAACGGTTTCAACGCGCGCGATGCCGGAGCGTACGTGAACGTGGGTTCCCGGAGGGAGTGTGATCGGTCCTGTTCCGCTCAGAGTGTCTGAAGCGAAGGGTTGGCCGAAGGGTGCTTCCACTTCGAACCACCATTGATTGGGCCTCCCTACCAGTCCTGGTGGGAAGGGCGCCTTGTTCATACCTCGTACTCGATGGGCCATCTGCTCTCCTGTGAAAAGGGTACTTTACTTTGGATTTTATTGAGGTTTTTGTCAATCACGTCAATTCAATTTCCGACCGAGGTCAGAAGTTCAAGTGGCGTGGGGAAGCGATGAGAGTCGCATCCCCGGCGGTTAGAAGTCTTCACGAACTGACGGTACCGCATGACTGTCAGGTCGAGAGCGTTGGGCGCCAGTGAAGGGGTCAGAACATGAACGGGTATCCCTCGTGCTCGTCGCCGAGCTGGCGGGTCGCGACTTGCCAGAGGATCGTTTGCGCACCGCAATAGCCGTCGGCGAAGCGAGAGCCGTTTTCGTACTCGAACACCCCCTTCACGACGGCCTCGAACTTCCCGAAGAAGACCTCCTCATCGGTCCCGTTCGTCTTGACGACGTCCAGGATGGCTTCAGTCTCCGCATCGAGATCGATACGGACCAGTCCCACGCGGCCGCCGTCGGTCGCGAGCTTCCACCCGAGAGCGGTCCGAAGGTCGGGCGCCGCCTCGTAGTCGAAGTCTCCGTCGGACCCGACGCGGCCGATGCGGACGCCCTCCTTCTCGACGATGAGACTGAGGTCGACGTCACCGTGTCGGTGACCGAGCTTGTCCGCGACCCCGCTGTAGCGGAGGCAACAGAGCTCGGAGAGGGACAGGTCGACGCTACCGAGACGCGTCGTCCGGTCCGTCCCCATCAACGTTCCCGTCACCGGGAGGTCCTCGAGCCCGAAGGCTTCGAGGTTTGCCCGGATCGGCCACATGGTCAGCGCTTCGACCTTACGGTAGAGGCGCAGCGACTCGTCGCTCAGGGCGACGTAGTCGTGGTGCTTCTGGGCGTCGCTCAGGCTGAGGTTGAGCTCACGAGCGAGCTCACCCCGACGGGTGGAGGTACGGGCGGAGGCGGCCTGATAGGCGGTCTGGGCCGCCAGAAACAGCGCGAGGGTCATCGTGGCTCCATACTATCCAGTTGGGAAACCGCTGGACGCGGGGGTTGTTCAGGTTGCGTAAAGAACAGAATATAATACTACAAAAAGACGTATTTGTCAATGTTTAGGGGTAATTTTGCTCATTTATGATCTAAAACTGGGCAGTCCGAGTTATATAGGGGAAAATAGAGTCAGTTTGGGATTGCATCTGGTACAATATGAAGCGTGAGGTGGTGTAGGTCTTGTGAGCTAAACGATCTATGTCTGAACGTCCAAAAGAGAGAAAAGAGAGGAGCGGAGCGCCTGCATCGGAGCGGGTTGGTTCAAGGACGGAAGTTCAACCGGTGGAACGATCCAAGCAAGAAATAAAACAGGTCATCCGAGAAGACGAAGCCCGAATAGAGCAAATGAAGGCGGCAGTTTCAAAGCATCCTGAAGAGCGTGCAACCGCTGCGCTCTCCCTCTCCCCCGAAAAGATACGGTCCGAGTATGCAGAGCAATACGTGCCTAACCATGTCAGAGAAGCGAGCCCCTCTTTGATGAGGCAAGTGATTGGTAAATCTCTGGGCGCGCTTTTATGGGTACGCGAACATCTGGCGGGTTGGCGCGTGAGCGGGCGTGAGTACATCCCTACAGAGGGTGAATTTTTGGCGATCTGTAATCACCAAGGCGGCGAGTCCGGGATTCTCATGGGGCTCTTTGCACAGCAGTCCATGCACTTAGTGAGTGGGGAACAGACGCATTGGCAGCGCAATCCTCTCCGTACCTGGTTCTTGAAAAAACTGGGGATGTTACCGGTGAAAGAATCGCTTGCGCACCTTGCCCCAGCGGAGCAGCAGACGCTCGTTGAGCGGGCGCACCCGCGTGCACGTGCCGGCTACCAAAAGGTCGTAGACCGAGAACAGACGGCTTCTCCCCTTGAGCGAACAGTGGATCTACGCCAATCGGTTCGTTCGATCGTGGCGTGTTTAGTGCGCGGCGAACCGGTGACACTCTTTCCTGAAGGGCTTTTCTTGTATGACGGAAACTCAGGAATGCGTCGCGGGTATGCTTTGACCGATGCGGTTGCACTGGAATATGAACGAGTGACGGGTGAGTCGCTGCGCATCCTGCCCGTTGCGATTGATCGAAAAAAAGTTCAGGTCGGCCAAACATTTACGCTGAAAGAGCAGCCAAAAGGGATGGGCGTCTCTCGTTCAGATGCGGTCATCGCGCATGTGGCTGAACTCTTGCCGAAAGAGCGCCAGGGCTACTACGAGCCGATTGTAGAAAAGCTTGCTGCCAAGAGGGCTAAATAACAAATGCCCACCGAAGTGGGCATTTGTTTCTATAGGCTCAGTTTTTACAGCGTTGGATACTGGAAGGTCGACATGATCGCTTCCAACTGTTGGCGATAGCCGGCTGTGTTGAATGGCTTCGCTGGATCGTTGGCGTACTTTTTTGTGAAGGTGATAATGGAATACCAGTTATCTTTCTTCGTGACCCACTGTTCCTGATGGTAGCTGCTCCCAGCAGCGCCCTCAACGCTGCTTGTACGGCAGAACGAAGCGCCGTTTACCGTCAGGCGTTCTTCGGTTGTGTTTGGAAGACCAGAGGGTTTTGCACAGTCATTCTGGATTTCTTCACTGGTGAGCGCGAGGGTCTTCACAGTGAACTCAGGTGCGAACGATCCGCGAAGAGGATACTGGAACTGATATTTGAGTGTTTTATTTTGATAGATTGGCCAGCCAGTTGTGTCGAGTGCGCTGGAGGCTGAGATGGTGGAAGGGGATTCGGTAGGAACGTTTGGCGTAGATGTGCTTAGGCTGGGAGGCACGAGAACGGGAGCGGGTGGCGTGGTGCTCGGTGTCGGTGTTGGGACCACGGCAACGGGTGGAGTTCCGTTCGCGCTGTTCGAAGGGGTCGTCGCTGCGTTGTTGCAGCCCGCTCCTACAAGCGAGGCGGCAATCACCAAACAAGCGGCAAAGGGAATAGATTTATGTGTCATATAAGAATAATCATGGTACGCCACTCTAGTTTGGGCAAGTACTCGGATACAATAACGCGCTCCCTGGGCAAACATGACGCTGTTCTTGATGCGTTAGGGTCGAGCGGGGTAGAGTGGCGGCCATATGTCTGAACATCCGATCGAGCTGGAGATCCGGGCGATTATCACGCCGAAGACGATTCCCGCGTTGCGTAAAAAGCTCATAGGCTTGGGCTTCAAGTCTGTTTCTTTGGCACGCCGTACGATGGTGATGTCATTTGGAACGGTGTCTGCGCATGGGCTGGATTGGGATGAACACAAAAAAGATGAAATCGATGTACGTTGTCGCATCACCAATGGAAAGGCGGAAGTCGTGACGAAAATTGGGAGAACGAGTGCGGCGAATCGAGTCGAGATCAGCGTGCCGGTTTCACTCGATCAGATGTTGGGATTTTCTCAGCTGTTCGGAGCGATGCCGCTCTTCACCAAAGTCGGATCACGACAAACGGAAAACTTTAAGAAAGGAACGATTACGATTTCGATTGTGTCTTCGATTCCAAGTAAACTTTCCTATATCGAGATCGAACGAATGACGACACGTGAGAAGGAGAAAAAAGATTTGGTTGTCCTTCGCGCATTAGCAAAAGACCTTGGTCTGACGCTCATTGAGACGCATCAGGAATATATCGACTTCTGTGGTTTACTCACGAAGCAGGATGACTGGCGATTTGAGGGAACAGCAGCGGATGTGAAGCGGTTGAAGGCGGATATCAAGAAAACGAAATCGGATCGCGCGTAGGTTTATTTTTCTTGTCGCCCAATTCCTTGATACACCAATCCCGCTTCCCGTACGCGCTTTGGATCAAGCAGATGACGCGCATCGAAGACCAATGTTCCGCGCATGTGTTCTTTTAGTTTTTGGGGCTCTAAGGTGCGGAATATATCCCACTCGGTCGCAATGAGTACAGCATCGGCACGATCACACACGGCGTACATTTGATCCACGCGTGTGAACCAAGTCTTCGCCTGTTCCGGAACATGAGCAGCTGGATCGTAGGCGGTGAGCTCGACACCTTCCTTCGCTAAGCGTTCGATGAGATCGAGCGCGGGGGAGTCACGAGTGTCATCTGTATTTTGTTTGAACGCGAGACCGAAGACGCCGATCCGTTTTCCAACGAGATCGCCGAGATGCTGTTTCAAGCGATCGATCACCCAAGTGCGTGCCTCTTCGTTGGCATTCAGCGCAGCCGAACAAACGGAGAGTGTTTCGTTGTTTTCTTCAGCCACGTGTACGAGTGCGCGCACATCTTTTGGAAAACATGATCCACCCCAACCTGGACCCGCCGCTAAGAAGGAGCGTCCAATACGTGGATCGGTGCCGATGCCAGCGGCGATGTCTTCAATGTTTGCTCCTAACCGATCGGCGAGATGAGCGATTTCATTGATGAAGCTAATTTTGGTCGCGAGAAAGGCGTTGTTGGCATATTTCACCAGCTCAGCCGAACGGGGAGACATGACGAGTTTGGGACAATCAATCCCAGCATACAGATCTTGGAGGCAGCGGGTTGCTTCGGGGGAGCGTGTTCCAAGAATGATGCGACTCGGGCGAAGAAAATCATTCACGGCGACGCCTTCGCGCAACATTTCAGGATTAGAAGCGACTTCAAAAGCGACAGACGATAAGCCACGAAGTTTTTCTAAGACACGGTCATTTGTGCCGACCGGAACGGTGCTTTTCACAATTACGACCATCCCGTCATGCAAGTATGGAGCGAGCGCTTCACACGCTGCATCGATGTATTTCATGTCGGCGGATCCGTCTGCTCGTGGCGGCGTTCCAACGGCGATCATAATCGCTTGCGCCTCTTTCATCGCGTCTTTATAGGATGTTGTGAACTGGAGGCGCTTTGTTGCGTGGTGGGTACGAACAAGCTCTTCCAGGCCTTGTTCGTAGATCGGCATGACGCCTTGGCGCAGGCCGTCGATCTTTTTCTGATCAATATCGATACAGGTCACGCTGTGGCCAAGTTCGGCCAAACAGGTGCCGCTTACGAGCCCAACGTAGCCGGTTCCAATGACAGCAATGTGCATATAGTCTCTAGGGTAGCAGTGAGGTAGGTCGAGAGCCATACGTCCATTTCTCTAAAGACTTGTGCACTCGAGCCGCCAAACGCCGAGCTACTTCTTCGTCATCACCCAAACCCCATTCCAGTCCTCAGCGGGTGGATGAAGAGTGAAGTGTTTCATTTTTTCGATGAGAATTTTTGTCGGTCCGTCGTTTGGATATTTTTCTAACAAGCTCTGACAGAGAGCAAGTGCCTCGCTAAATGAACGCTGGCTGTACAACTTGAACGCCTGTTCAAAGCGCTGTGTCAGTTCAATTTCTTCCTGAGTAGCGCTGTCCGTTTTGTTTACGAGTTCAAATAACCCAACGGCTTCTTTCTTGCCTTTTACCGCTACTAGGTCGACCTTGCGTAGAAGGAAGGTGGTACCAAGTTCTTTTGCAATCGCTTCGGTGACAAGAATCTCCGTCCCGTATTCTTTGTTTAGGCTCTCAACACGGCTCGCGAGGTTCACGTTGTCGCCGATGACGGTGTAGTCATGACGGGTAGCACTCCCTACGTTTCCAACGACCATATCGCCGGTATGTAACCCAATGCCTACTTTGAGTGTACGTCCTCCGCCGAAGGCGTTGTCTGCGTTCATCACCTGGAGCTTGTCGCGCATACGGAGCGCCGTTTCAGCCGCGAGGAGTGGATGTTTCTCTTGATCGAGGGGAGCGTTCCAAAAGGCCATGACGGCATCACCAATGTATTTATCGAGTACGCCTTTGTGTTCAAAGACGAGATCGGTCATGGCGGTGAGATATGTGTTGAGGAGGGTGATCAGATCTTCTGGAGGCAGGCCTTCCGACATGGTTGTGAAGCCACGCAAGTCTGAGAAGAGCACCGTCATGTGACGCTTCTCTCCGCCGAGCGTGACTTTGGATGGATCACGCAAAAGCGCTTCCAAGACGACGGGCGAGAGATAACGTCCGAAGAGGCCGCGAAGTTCGCCCTTCGTCCGTTCCGTCGTGACCCAGCGTTCAACACTCAAGATGAGGTAGCCGAAAAGCAGGACAAGCGTTGGCCAGACAAGGTTGAGGAGATAGCCTTGGTCAAAGGCGAAGAAGCTTGCGATCATCCAAACAATCCAAAGTCCAAGCGCGAGAAAGACGCTCGTGCGGAGACGGACGCGTGGAACAAAAAGACCCAACAGTACGCCGGCTACGATAAGGAGCAGCGCTTGCAGCCAAAGTGACACGGGTCGGAGCCAGGCTTGTTGGATGAGCGTATCGAGAAATGAGGCGTGGATTTCAACGCCACTCATCGGAAGGCGGCGCGAGGTCGGCGTGTAGTATTCGTCGTGGAGATCGTGGGCGGTCGCGCCAATGAACACGATCTTGTCTTTTAACTTGGTGATGTCAGCGGTGCCCTGCAACACATCGGCGGCGGAAACAAGCGGGAAGCCGACACGGGGCGCATTCGGGAAATGAACGCGCACCATCCCAAACTCTTCTTTGGGAATCGTTTCGAGTTTTGGGGTGACGCCAGCGACGGATCCCACAGCGTAGGCGAAGGCGGGGATCGGGGAACCGTCGGGTGCAGCGACGTTTAAGGGAATCCGGCGCGTGACGCCGTCGTCATCGAGAGGGGTATTTGAATGTCCGCTGGCTTGCGCATTTCGCAAGAACTGAGGAAGCGGACGCACGACGCGTTGCGGATCGTAGACGAGGCCACCTTCTTTGCGTTCTAGCGGAAGCTCGATCGGGAGCACGACGTTGCCACTTGCTTTGAGCGCTTCTGCCAGTGCATCGTCATCTGTGGCGTTCGATGCTTCAGGAAAGTTCACGTCGTACCCAATGGTTTTGACCCCCGCTGCTTGAAGTCGTCCGAGGAGGGCAGCGTGTGTTGCACGGGACCAGGGCCAGCGACCAATGCGTTCCAGTGAAGCATCGTCTATGGCGACAACGGCAATTCGTTCATCGGCAGCGCGTGGTAAGAAGAGGCGGTCGCTGAGACGCAAGTTCGAGTTTCCAAAGACCCCGATGAGTAATCCGAGAGCTCCAACCAGTCCAGCGGCGGTCCCGAGTAGTAGCGGCAGCGAGGGGCGAATGTTCATAGGAAAAGGTTAGGGCTGTACGGTGAAGGAGAGGCTCTCGGTTACGCTTACACCGTTCTCACGGTAGTTCGCTGTGATACGCACCGTTCCGGGTCGTTCATTCGCAATGACGCGCATCCCTTCTACGAGAACGACGGATGGATCAGAAGACACGAGGGTGATTTGTCCCGTAACGTCCCGACGCGTGCCATTGGTATACAGAACAGCTGCCGACAACAAAGCACTCTCTTTCAAGTGTAAGGTTGTGGGGGAGCCGGAGAGCAGAAGTTTTGAGGGAATGAGTAACCGCGCCTGTTCTTCTTGAATAGCTTTATCATCGCTCGGCGGTTGGGGTGCGGGCTCTGTTGGGATTGGTTGTGGCTGGTCTTGTTTAGTGATAGGAGCATCCTGTGTTCTTGGCGGAGAGATGAAGACAGGCTTTGATTCAATCACGTTTTCAAGAGGTGGGCGTGTCTGCATCAGTTCATTCTTTAGATCTCTTTCGATGAAAGGAGTGGTTGGCTGATCCTTCGTCGCATCGTGGTACAGAACGCTGCCCTGAGTCATGGCGCGTGGAAATAGCTCTTCTTTTGAAGTCATTGGCGCTTGGGAAGCCCAGGCAGCCATCTCGGCTTGAACGGCGTTTAATTCTTGTTCGGCTTTAGCTGTATTCCCTTGTTCCTGAAGTTCCTTTGCCCAGGCTAAACGGCGACCAAGATACTTGTCAGCCAATTCAGCCTTTTCATTCTCAGCCGTCATAGCCATGCGTAGACGTTCCGCTGGGCGGCCAAGTTTTTCGTACATCAAACCCGCCTCTTTCGTGAGTTCTTGTTGGAGATCGGTTTGCGTTTTTTTCAAAAAGGTTTTGTCGGCTTCAAGGTTCTGGTTGATCCAATCTGTATTTGGCTTCATGGCGCTGGTTGAGCTGACCATCTGCATTGCCCCGCGTGCGGCGCGCATACCCGTTCCGTGCATGATCATCTGATCGGCGGCCTTCACTTGACCTTCGTACACAGCGATCCAGGTTTCTTGGCCAGGGAAACGAGCTGTCTCAAACGCGGTTCCACGCACGGTCGCAACGACATCGTCGGTCGTGACGGTGTAGGAGCTATCAAGTTCGAGCAGACGAATGATACGTGACCAGGTGCGGCCACTGACAAGCGTGAGTGAGGTCTGACTTTTGACATCGTTGTTTTGAGGGAGGATGAGATCTGTGACCGTCAGCTCCGTGCTTGTACTTAAACGAGTTTGGCTAACGCCCGAGACCGTCAGGGTGACGCTGCCGGTAGCGCCTGTTCGGAGCTGCATTCCAGACTGAACGACCTGTCCGTTGGTTGCCGGGACCCAATTTTCGGTTGTGCTTGCTCGCGTCTCAACTTGCCCTTGGAGGTCCTCTAAACGAGCTGTCGAGGCGGCTAAGGTCGGGGGAGCTCCCAAGCGCCAGAGCCAAGCTGCAATGATCACTACGAAGAGAAGGAGGATGACGATCGCTAAGAGGACTTTTTTCATATGTCCCCATGGTATGCCCCACAGGCCGAAGCAACAATATGGACGTTTCTTTTTAAATGGGAGGGCTGACTCGCTTTTTTTCTCGTTTTCTGGTAGCATCGCCCGATGCTGTTTGATGAATCCCTTCTCCGCTCGACCGTCGAGCCGGAGCTATTTCAGCGAGGTAAAACCTATTTTTTGGACCGATCCGTCGAAGGGGTCACGGTTCGACGTGCCAAAAATGATGACATCCTGATCACGGGTAAGGTCCTCGGAGGAGAGATGTATGAATCGACCCTGCGCTTGTCCGCCAAGGCCGACAAGGTCATTTTCTTCGATTGTACCTGTCCGTTCGATTGGGGGATGTGTAAACACGTGGTCGCCCTGGGGCTTGAGGCGCTGTCGTATGATCTCGAAAAAAATACACTTCCGAGCTCGAAGGAGCGTGTGAGTCAGGTGTTAAGCGCGTACGCAAAAAATTCGGGTGTGGCCGTTACGGAGGACGAAATTGCAGATCTCGCTGCTTCGATCGACCACGATCAACACAAGGTTCAGCGTCAGTCGCGGACACAGCGGCATAGTTTGGATGAGGTCGTTGCGCGTATCTCCTATGACCGGATGCACGACTCGTTCTCGATTGAAGGACTTGCTCGCTACGGGAAGTATGACTTTCCTTTGGGTGATACGGAGCTTCCAGATCGCTATGAACACGTTGTTGATGATCGACTAGAGGTCGATGTCATCATGCGCCTTGAAGGAGCAGAAGAAGATGCGGTCGTTGATATTTCAGATGCGATCGGAACGGAGCGAGATGATGCTAAGAAAAAATGGATCATCCCTTCAGGAAAATTGTTGGAGTTTGTGCGCGTTGGCTTGGAGGAGTTGCGCGATCGCGTAACGGTTGAGCTCGATGAAACCGCCAAGCCGATGTTTGATATTGATACGATCGATATTGAAGCGGACGTTTCGTTCCGTCAGTCGACGGGTGTCGATTGGTTTTCTTTTTCGGTCGATTGGCACTGCCAGCAGACAAAAGTCGACAAGCTCGCGATTGAACAAGCGCTTGGTTCGAACGAGCCGTACGTGCGTTTGTCGAACGGCCGATTTGCACGTATTGGGAATGGGGCAGAGCTGAAGCCGATGATGGATTGGATGAAGGCGACGGAAGAAGCGGAGGAGAAGGGGACGCGCCGTACACGTTTGTTCCATGTTCCGGAACTCTTGTTCCTCGTGCAATCCATTCGTCATGCGCATCTTGAGGGCGTCGAAAGTTCGCTCGAGAAATTCATGGATGACGTGAAGCGCGGTTCGTTGAGTGAACCCGTGACGCTTTCACCAAGTTTAGAAAAGATTCTCCGCCCGTATCAGAAAGACGGTGTGGCTTGGCTCGCGTTTTTGCAGCGCTATGGTTTTGGCGGAGTCTTGGCCGACGAAATGGGATTGGGAAAGACTGTTCAAACACTGGCATTCCTCGAAATGTTGCGTGCCTCAAAAACCATCGGCAAAAAGGCGCCCGCGTTGGTTATTTGTCCAAAGACGTTGTTATCGGTCTGGCAGCAAGAGGCGAACATGTATACGCCAGATGCGCGCGTCTTGGTGGTTGATGGAACGCCCCCGGAACGAAAAGCGAAGATCGATGGTATCCATGAGTATGATTTGATTTTGACATCGTACTCGCTCATGCAGCGTGACTTGCCGCAGTACCTGGAATCAAAAACGACGTTCTCCGTCTGTGTGTTGGATGAAGCGCACTTTATTAAGAATGCGGTAACACAAACCGCGCTGACGATGAAAGCGATTCCTTCGCGTTTCCGTTTGGCACTCACGGGTACGCCGCTCGAGAACGGTGTCCACGAATTGTGGTCGGTCTTCGATTTCTTGATGCCGGGGTTCTTTGGAACGGCTCGCGCCTTCACCGCTAACTATTCGCGTCCGATTCGTGAACGGAATGATCAGCAAGCGCTTGAGAAGCTACGTCGCAAGCTCAAGCCGTTCATGTTGCGCCGTACGAAGGAAATGATGGCGAGTGAGTTGCCTCCAAAAATTGAACAAGAAATTACGTGTCGGTTATCGCCAGAGCAATTGGTGCTGTATACCCGCACACTCGAACAGATTCGCAGTGACGTGACGCGCTTGGTTGAAGAGCAGGGCTTCGAGAAATCGAAGATTGAGATTCTGGCTGCCCTCACCAAACTTCGTCGCGTGTGTGATCACCCCTCCTTCCTCGATCCACGTTTGCCGGGTGATCCAGCGCTGTCTGGAAAATTAGAAGGGGTTCTCGAATTTATCTACGAGGCCATTCGTGGGAACCATAAGGTGCTGGTCTTCAGTCAGTTCACGACCATGTTGGATTTGGTCCGTCAGGCATTGGAGAAAGATGGAATTGATAGTGCAACGATCGAAGGTTCGACCAAAGATCGTGCGATGGAGATTACAAAGTTCCGTTCAAAGGTGAATGTCTTCTTGTTGAGTTTGAAAGCAGGTGGAACGGGGTTGACGCTGACCGAAGCAGATACGGTCTTGTTGATCGATCCATGGTGGAATCCGCAAGCGGAGAAGCAGGCGATGGACCGTGCGCACCGTATCGGACAAACAAAAACGGTGAACGTCTATAAGTTCGTGGCAAAAGAAACGATCGAAGAAAAAATGTTGGAACTGCAGAAAAAGAAACAGGGTGTCTTCGACGCCATCATGCAAGATGCAACGCAGTCGATTGAGTCGTTGACGTGGGAAGATGTGAAGGGATTACTCGCGTAGTCAGAAGAGAGGAAAAACGGTAGACTGTTGGTATGAAGTCTCCAACATCGTCACGTTCGTTAAAAAAGTCTCCGCCAAAAAAACTTCCACCGAAGCGTGATACCGCTTGGGCTGTGTCGATTGTTGGTCTGTGTGTTCTGACTGCACTCGTATTGTGGTCGGGGAGAATGATCACCGAGCTCGCCTATCGCTTGCAGCTTGCGAAAAATAATCTGCAACAAGTACAGGCTGGTGTTCAGGAATGTGAACCACAAACAAACTTCTGCCCACCTCAGCCAGAAGTGGCAACAAGTTCTATCCACTACGTGCTTGATTCAGGCACCTACCTGAGTCGAGAGTGGGGTGAAGATGAAGCAAAACAGGACTTTTGGCTGGTGAAGGAGGAGACAGTAGACTCTTCTGCGTCATCGGTCAGGAAGTTTGTGGGAAGCTTTGATGTTGTTGAGCTCGGAGTCCAGAAAAACCCCTTTTCGATCAAGCGATTACCGAATGGTCTCTATCAGTTCGTTGCAACGGCTGATTATATCGAAACGGGGAGTGAGGTGATGGGGCTGATTGATTCACAGACCCTGAATTTCATCACGTTCACGGACTCAGGGGATGGGCAGGGGATCGCAGTCTCCACGCCAGAGATTCCAAAGGCGTTGATCGCGCCTCACCTTGGAAGTGATGACTGCGTCACTTCATCGAAGGCGGTCGTTGATCGGTTGGATTGGAATGAAGAAGTTCTGTATCAGTTTAGAAAGCCCCCAACGATCAAGTGTTCGTTTAACGAAATGCGAGGAGAGAATTACCTTGAGGCGTTTCCAGCCGTCGAAGGTCTCTCGGTCACACGTGATCTGAAATCGTTTGTGCTTAGACTGCAAACCGGACAAGCGTTACGCCTTCAGTTCAGTGGAGCGAAGAAGCCGACGGTAACGGTGGTTCAGTAAAGAATCTCAAGTCAAAAAAACACGGACTTTGATCCGTGTTTTTTTGACCCCTACCCTTACCACTCGATCGGTATGAAGCCTTGTTGGGCGAGGTAGGCGTTCGTTTTACTGAAATGCTTGCAACCAAAGAAGCCGTTGTGTGCCGAAAAGGGAGAAGGATGCGGAGCCTGCAAAATAAGATGCTTCTTCGAGTCGATCAGTGCGGATTTCTGGCGAGCGTAATTCCCCCAGAGCAAAAACACGAGATGCTCTTTCTCATCCGACAGGAGTTTGATGACCGCGTCCGTAAATGTCTCCCAGCCTTTCCCTTGATGTGATCCTGCTTGGCCGGCACGCACAGTGAGCGTGGCGTTTAGGAGGAAGACTCCTTGGTCTGCCCAGCGCTCCAAATTTCCGGAAGTCGGAACAGGTGACCCGACATCCGATTGAATCTCCTTGAACATGTTCTGCAGCGAGGGAGGTGGGCGTACACCATCGCGTACCGAAAAACACAGGCCGTGTGCTTGGCCCGGGCCATGATACGGGTCCTGTCCGAGCAGCACGACGCGAACGGCCTCAAACGGTGTATGCGCAAACGCATTGAACATCTCTCCGGGAGGGGGATAGACCGTTGTCGCCTGATATTCCTGCCGGACAAAGGTGGTGAGTGCTTGGAAGTAGGGCTGCTCGAACTCGGCGGCGAGTTTTTGTTTCCAGCTGGGTTCAATTTTGACGTCCATAAGAGTTAACTCTTCGGATAACGTAGTTTGCGGCGGCTCTGAGGAGCCGGTTGAGTTTCCGTGAGGGTTTGATGTTCTTCTTTTAGCGTAAGAAAGCGAGCCTCGATCTCGTTGATCTGGGCTTCGAGTGCAAGACGACGTGTGCGGATCGCATCAAGACGTTTTGCGATCAGGCTAATCGGTGTAGAGGGGCGGGAGGCGCTTACAGCGCTTTGTTGTTTACGTGCCATACCAGTATACTACCACTGATCTTTCCTCTGTTGTATGCCCACCGTCCCTTTCGCTCCCGCGAACCCTCGTATGATGCCAGAGCGCGCGCTTGTCGTCGCTGACGAAAAAGAGCGTCGCAGACAAGAGCTTGAGGACCTCAAAGCATGGGCGCTTAAAGATAAAGAGGCGATTGAAAAAGTCGATGGGAGACTTGCCCGGTTGGTTGAAGCTCTGCGAGAAAAAGCAGAAGCTGCAGATGCCGAACGAGCAAAACCAGATGGCGTACGTGATGATACGCGTGTGACGCGTTTAGACCAAGACAGGACACTATTGCAGACGGCTCTCGAAGGGGTAGATGCTGAGCTAAGAAGCATACAAGAACAGCTTGAGATCGCGGATCGCGAACTCCAAGTATGCTTAACTGAACTAGAAGCGGCGAACCATGTCATTTTGACCGAGCAGCGTCTGACAGGGGCTGTCCCTGTGACGATTTTGTATGCAAATGATGAGCTAACGCATTTTACCGACGTCCGTGCAGCTGCGATCAAAAAAGCAGAAGAGCAGTTTGAAATGAAGGGAGTTGTGGCTGTTGAAAGCGTTATTCAGCCATTCTGGAAAGGACTTGTCCCATTTTTGGACATGGTAGATGAAACCAAGGTGAATACAGGTGGGCTCGGGCTCATTTTGTCGAAATACCCCGTTCTTGATGTGAAGAAGAGTGAGGAATTTGCTGCCGCGTTTGAAGCTCTCCCCTTGTCTGGGGATTCCAAAGCTGTAGCTGCCGAAGTGAAGGCGTTGGTAGGTACGTATCGTGTGGCGAGAGAGGCGCTGGTAGGGAGTGATCCGAAGAGTGCGCACAAGCATTTGAAGGAATTAGAGCGCGCTGCGGTGGCCTTGAAGAAGATCCCGAGTCTTTGGGAAGCGAAAAATGAGCCAGCAGAGGTAAAAAAACGTCGAGAAGCATTTAAGAAGAAAGAAGCTGAAGAGCTGGAACGACATCAGCCGGAGATGATGGAGGCGGAGCGGAAGTTGTGGGAGTCGCTTCAAGAGCCGACCGATCAAGAGCTTTTGGTGAAAGCGCATTTGGCGGAGGTGGCGGCGGTGCCTGAGCATCCGATGTTTGATCAGCTCAAGACAGAGGACGGGCGACTTACTTACGGTATAGGCTTATTTGAGAAGGTGGGTCTTCCTACGGGTCCGTTGAGCCTAGGGGCGGGATTAACAGCTCGTCTTGCGGATGCGCAGGCGATCAAGGCGAAGAAGTCGAGCGAGCATGATCTGCTTGAAAACTGGAAAGACGACACCTTGTTTCTATTAGACCCAACCATTCACGATAAAGACGCGAACGTGAAAGCGAAGGTTGAAGAACGGGTGAAGCGACTAAATCTCCAAAGGCCATCGGCTGAGACGATTCAGCTGATTCTCCACTCTGTTCCGCTAAATGCTGACCCCGCAGAGCTGATGAAGCAGCTCCGTCATCATGTGACGATGTATTTTGGGGCTTTGAAGGATAAAGCTGCGCCGGGTTCGGTCGCAGTTAAGGATGAGGCCGCCATCATGGAAGCGCTGGATAAGAAGTTGGGAGACCTACTTCATGGGTTTAATGAGCTCGTTACCGGCGAGATGCAGAAAAATCAGCTCGCGGCTAAGGTTGATGCTGCATTGCTTCGTCCGGATGCAAAAGCAATTCTGCAGCTGATTGCTACGGTTGAAGGAATCTCTGTTGTTGACCCAGCCAAGGTCGCGAAGGCGGCTGAAGAGGAGCGAAAAGCCCGAGAGTTTGTGGAGGGCTTTGTTGCCTCGATGGAGCGTACAGAGACGTTGGTGGCAGAGCGTGCAATTCTTCATAAGGATACCGTCGCTCGAGAAGCATTGGTTCCTCAGGTCGTGAAGGCGTTGGAGGCGCATAAGGGGTTTCAGGCGACTTTGGATGAAATTGAGCGTGTCCGACCGCTGATTATCGACTACTTGCTCAGACGGGAAATGCCGAGCGGCGGGGAAGACCGAACGGAGCGTAAGCGCCTCGAGACAAATTGGGCGGCGACACATGAGGCGGAGGTGCGTACAAAAAAGACTCAAGAAGACGCAGCCAAACGAGCCTTGCTTGCGGCCGAAAAGGCGCTGAAGCTGACAGAGGCGGATCCGGAGCTCGTGCAGCTTCAGACAGAGATCGGTAAAGTTGAGGCGTTAGCGGGAGCATTGGCTCATATCGATGTGAATCCAAACGCACTGGTGGCCGATATTACGGGTCGAGATGCGATTTTGAAACAGATTCCAAAGATTGATGTGGATGGAAAAGAATATTCCGGTGTTACATTGGTAGAGACCGCGTTAGCCGCTGGATCGCGTCAACCGTTAAAACAGGTCACGACCTGGCTCCCAAAAGCGATTAAAGAGCTGACGTTAGATGAAGCCTATGGATATGGCTTGCCGGAGGCTGCGTTAGCGGCTGCGTATACGCTGGTTGAAGCAGAGGCGGAAACAGCGCGTACCGCGGCTGAGTGGTTCCAGCAAAACTTTGCTGGCAGACCAGAGAAGGGGAGGCTTTTTGGAATGAACTACAAAATGGATGCCGCATGGAAAGCAGAGCTTGAACAGCAAGTGAGAAACGTACGAGCCGAGGTGCAGCGTATTTTATTGGATATCACATCAGAGCGGAAACAGGCAGAGACAGCTGCCCTTAAAGCTAAGCTACAACATCATCCAGAAAAGGATCGATATAAGGCGAACCTGGCCGCCCTCACGGAGAGAGAAACGGCTGTTCAAGATGTCCTTGACCTACTACGGGCGGCCCAGCCGGGTACTACCCCTGCGCTTATCGGCGTCGCGTACAAAGGGCTGCGTCAGGTTGTCCATACACTGACGAATGAAGAGCCGGCCGAACATGCGCCGAGCCCAGAAGCGTTTGGTCTTTTGATCAAGTCGCTCGAGCGGATCAAGCAAGATCTCGCAACAAGTCGTCAGTTGCTGGATGTGCTAGATAGAGAGCATGACCATGCGGTTCAGTGTATCGGATACGTAAAACTAGTCCTCCCTGGCCAGCTCACATCTGGTCCAGAGATTGACCTCGCAGGCAAAAAGACAAAGCTTGTAAGTAAGGGCGCAAAGATTGGAGATTTCAGAAAAGAAGAGGCAGACAAGCAAGCGGCACACACGGCAGCCGCACAAGAACTTGCCCGTGTTGAAGCAGAAACGCTGGCCGATCGGTTGGCGAAATTTGATCTCGAAACATCACAGCACATTAGTAAAGTCCTTGATCCAAAGGGAGTCCTTACCCAGCAAGACGAGATTCAGTTGAATCAAGATGCCGCCGCCGCAGAGAAGGTCTTGCGTGAGATGGAAGTGAAGTTGAAAGAGTTGATCGACGTGAACGCAACTCACTACACGGAGTGGCTGACAAAGAAAGACGCGCTCACGACGCTCACACGGCATCCGACGGAACTTGAGAAAGTTGCAGTTGAATCTGTGCTCAAAGCTGAGCAGGCGCTCTTCGCTATTTTTGAAAAACAGAAGGCGACGAGCAAAATGAACGCAGCTCAGTTTAGCGCCTGGTACAATGGGCTACGCGCGCAGGGGGCAGCTGGGCTACGAGCGCTGAGAAATGATCTTGTTCCAGGGTTGAGCCCGTAACCTAAAGATAGACAGGGGAAAGGATCAAAAAAACACAGACCCGACTCACTAGTGAGTCGGGTCTGTGTTTTTTCTGTGTGAGATTGTCTTAGCGTGTTGTGTCAGCGACGATGCTAGGCTGTGCTTGCATGGCGGTTGCGCGAGGAGCGCTATCACGGACGAAGGCATAGCCGAGAACAACAAAACACAAGCCGATGACGATACCGCACAAGCCAATGAGCGCTGGAGAAAAAGGAGCGGTCGATGAATGGACGGCGGCTGGTCGAGGGGTAGAGCGAGCAGGTAAGGAGCGACGGGAAGGTTTCTTCATAGAGCTCCTCATAGTCTACCGCATTTTTTCTGTTTGATCTACGGCACGCGCCTGTGGAAATTATCGCAGCTGCTTTAACATGTCTTTCGTCACAGCGCCGAACAAGAATAAACAGCCGGTGTAGCTGATCGCGCCGATGGAGAGAGGGAGTGCGAGCGGATACTCACGGAGTGGCCACACAAAACAGCCCATCAAGACGCCAGAGAACAGAATAGCGAGACTCTTTTTGAGGTTGGGATGAAACGGTTGAAAACGATAGGTGACAATCGTTGAAGCGAAACAGATGATGAGTTCCGATACGACGGTCAGCCAAGCCGCAGCCCACATGCCGAAGCGCGGAATGAGAATCAGATAACCAGTGAGCGTGATGATCGCCACGAAAATGTAGACCGGAATCATCTTG
Organism: uncultured Gammaproteobacteria bacterium; assembly: GCA_964582475.1. Lineage (GTDB taxonomy): Bacteria > Patescibacteriota > Patescibacteriia > 2-12-FULL-60-25 > 2-12-FULL-60-25 > JAGOTP01. The sequence goes on from CAZOQS010000001.1 coordinate 18,998, forward strand.
CGTTGGGCATCGAGTGCGACGATCGCGTGGGTGGTGACGGTATTGAAATAGATAATCGCAATCGCGAGCACGAGAATACGCAGGACGACGCCAGAGTCTCTAAAATCAGGGCCGGCAATCGCGCTCATGAGCTGCGGACCAAGCGCCCAGGTACCAATCAGTACAGGGACACACAGAACGAGCATTAGTTCGAGGGAGCGACTGATAATCGCTGAGAATTGCGTCGTATCTTTTTTGGCTCTGAGACGAGACAGAATTGGTAGAAGAATACCGGCGTAGATGAAGGGGACCGTGATGAGGATTTCGAGAACGCGGTAGGCGGCTCCGTAGATGCCGACCTCTTCTATCCTGCGGACGTGGGACAGGATAAAACTATCCGCTTTGAAGTAGACAAGGTTAAAAGCAATTGAGACACCAACCGGCCATGAGCGTAGGAGCGTACTTTTCCAAAATTCAGGATCCCAACGAAAGTGATAGCGTTCGTGTTTCCAACTGAGAGCAAGCGTGACAAAGAAGTTCGAAACGTTGCTGAGCGTTGCGAGCCACATAATCCCGATGATCCCTACTCCAAAATGGCGCGCGAGCAGAATTCCCACGAGCCAGATGATACGACCAACGACTTCGGCGATGGTCGGGATGTACATCCGCAAATGCCGTTGCTGAACGCCAATCACGACTTGGTTAAGCGCAGGGAAGATGATCGAGCCGTTTAAGGCCACGATCGACCAAAAAATGAGCGTCTTATCCGGGTAAGCGAATTTCCAAATGAGAGGCGCCAGAATCATGGCGACAACCACCATGATAAAACGCAGAGTAAAAATAGCAGAGATACACCGTTCCTCGTATTTTCTATCGTCCGCATGCTCACCGAGCAGCGCGGTGAAAGTGACATTCAATCCAAGATCAATCAGGAGCGCAAAAAATTGAAGATAGGCGGTGGCGGCCGTATAGGCGCCGAACCCGGCGACACCCAGGGAGCGGGTCAAGAGCCCAATGATGATGATGCCGAAAATGGTTGAAATCACTCGTCCGATGAGTTGGATTCCCGTATTAACGGCCAGCGAACGAGCGATGGACATGGGCTAAAGTGTAACATACGGCCTTTCAATCGGTATAAGATGATATACTTTCTCCCATGCGAGGCCAGTTCTTTCGACGTTTTTTTACGACCGCTGCTCTCATCGGGTTGATGTTTGGATTGAGTTTGCCACCACACATGGTCGAAGCAGCCGTAAAGAAATCTGTCCCTCCAACCTACACAGCCTCCGTGTTGGCGTTGGGTGTTCCTCGGACCTTGAAGCCGGGTGAAGTGGATCAGGTGCGCGTTACGATCAAAAACCTAGGCACAGCGACTTGGAAGCGCGATGGAAAGAACTACGTATCACTCTATCGCTGGAATCCGACCACAAAAAAAGAAATCGCCAGCGCTTTTGCCCGCCCCTCCTGGGAAACGGCTCTTCGGCCGACACGTTTACCGCTTTCGGCCGTCTCTCCGAATGGAGAGGTGTCTTTTGCCTTCCCGGTGCGTGCACCCGATCGGCCAGGGGTCTATCGAGAGCAATTCATCTTAGCCTCAGAAGGGGTCGCTTGGATTGCGCGCAGTGCGTTTGATGTTGAGCTTACGGTCGTCCCAGGAGCGAACGCGCCAGCTCCTGTCGTATCACCTGTGGTAAATACGCCTGCGCCGGTTTCAGTACCTTCCGCTCCCGTGTCGCAAGCGTCTTTACCCTCCTCCTCTGAATGGCGCGCAGAATTGGTTGATAAAGGTGGAATTGAATGGCAGGTCGAACCGGCAGACCGCACCATCGCCGAGGTCACCTTCCGAAATATCGGATCAACAACCTGGAAGCGAGAAACGGGCCCCTTTGTCTCGGTCTACGCCGTTGATGCGAGTGGAAAAAAAGAGCGCGCTACGCCGTTTGTGGCTGGCGCAGACCCAAAAAAACCAGTTGCACGTCTGCGAGAAGAGCAGGTAGCGCCGGGGGATATTGGGCATTTCAAGCTTCAGCTGCGCGGCCCCGTAACGCCGGGATTTTATCGAGAATCATTTGCACTCGCGGCGGAAAACCAAGCGTGGATTGAAGGCGGGAGCTTTTTGCTGCCGATCCGTGTTCCGGGACGAGATGAGTTTATCGGGACAGCCCCCCCAGAGGCTCAGCCCGTCTCTCTAGATGCAGGCTCACCTCTTCCAGTGGGAACGGTTACTGCTGGAAATAATTTGTATGCCGTCTTAGAAAATCGTTCAGCGGGGGAATTATCCGGCGGGGGATATACGCAAAAAGAATTCGTCGTTACCTATAAAAACGTCAGCACAGTTGCTTGGAAGAATCTGTCGATGCGTTTTATTGATCTTCGTCGACCCGTGTATGCGAATGATAGTTCGCTCCAAGATACATCTTGGTCAAACACGAACGAGGCGGTTCGCTTGCTCGGAGTGACGCGTCCGCAGGACATCGCATCGCTCGCCTTCACCTTCCGACTTCCTGCAGATCAGGGAGCGTACACGGCTCTTTTCCAATTGTACGCTGATGGCAAACCGGTTCAGGGAGGTGTGGTTGAAATTCCACTCATGGTGACGAGTAACGCGGCCAACCGTGTTCCGCGTGCGCCAACGCCGACGCCCGTCAGTCGTCCGACAACTCCATCGGTTCCTGCAACACCTGTCGCAACCCGTCCGCCGATCGAAGCGATCCCGCTGAATGGAGATATAAACTCGCTTCCAGCAGAGCCGATGATCCGAGTTGGGCTTCTGCGCACCGTCGATAGTCGGTCCGTGATCCAAGCAATGAATGTTCCTGTTCTTGTACAACAAGCGGGTTCAACCGTTTGTCGGTTGGCCGTAGGTCAGCAAGCAAGCGTCCTCTTTGATCGAACCAGTCGCGTATACATTCTGGGTGAAGCCTGTAGCGGCCAGTCGTCCGCGCATTATATCTTCAAAGCGGAAGACAGTCTTTCTCCGATGCGAGTGACCGATTACGACCGCAACGATAATACATTCCGAGCCCAGCTTGAGCTGCGGTATACGCCAGCAACAGACAGCGTCTGGCTGATCAATGAACTCCCAATTGAGTGGTATCTGAAGGGGATCGCAGAAACATCGAACTTGAGTCCGATGGAGTTCAAGCGCACGTTGCTGACCACCGCTCGCACCTACGCCATGTATCACGTTCAGCGCGGCACGAAGCATGCAGATGAGTATTACACCGTGGACGCACGTTATGACCAAGTCTATCGCGGGTATGGTCATGAGTTACGCACACCAACCATCGCGCAAGCCGTTGATGCCACCCGTGGCCAAATTGTGACCTATCAAGGTCGTCTCGCAATCACGCCTTACTTCTCTCGTTCAGATGGCCGTACGCGTGGCTGGGGGGAGGTTTGGGGAGGTGCCTCAAGCTATCCGTGGTTGGTGTCGGTGCCTGTTCCTCAAGATATCGGTCGAACGCTTTGGGGGCATGGAGTTGGAATGTCCGCGACCGGCGCACTCGATATGGCCAACGAAGGTCGTGGCTATGACGAAATATTGAGACACTTCTATCAGGGGATTGAGCTGAGGCGTGCGTATCGGTAAGTTGTCGGCTATCAGTCAAAAACAAAGGGAGATCTTCTAGATCTCCCTTTGTCGATAAGCGCGTCTTTATTGTTCCACGCAGGTTGTCTGGATTTGGGTGAGCGTGTCCTGTTGGGCGATATTCACTTGGCAACGAGTTGTGCCTTTTGTGAAAATTAAGATGACGAGATTTGGGCTTGAGAGCACATTTTCTTTCGTGAAGCCTTGAGTCTGCATGGCGCTTTCAATGTGAGCCTGTGCTTGGACGTAGGAATCATTCGTATGTTGGGCGAGCGAGCCGGATTTTCCATCGCTCTCTGTGAATGCGAGCATGGTCTTGCCGTTTGGATACTTCGGGAAATAACTCGGGAAGTTCTCTGGAATTTGTGCACCTTCACCGGCAGAGAAGGAATCACCATCGTTGCCTTGAATATTGAGTGTGTTTGTATCCGTATCAATCATACGAGAGCTGCTTCCACAGCCGGCGCCAAGAACGGTAAGCGCAATAACCGGTGTGACAAGCAGCGAAGAAAAGCGAGAGTTCAAAATAGGCATATGCGGATAGCATATGCCTATTCAGTCTCACTCGGCCAGTCCAACGAGATTAATCTTCGCTGGTGTGAGCGATGACGCGATCGATCAATCCGTATTTCAGCGCTTCGGTGGCGCTCATGAAGTTGTCACGTTCCGTATCTTGTTCAACTGTTTTTAAGGGCTTCCCGGTGTGTTGCGACAAGAGTTTATTCAACTGCTCTTTGGTCTTCAAGATACGTTCTGTGTGAATCTTGATGTCTGTTGCTTGTCCTTGGAACCCACCGAGCACTTGGTGGATCATGATCTCGGAGTTTGGAAGTGCGAAGCGTTTCTTTTCGGCGCCACCGGCTAAAAGTACTGCGCCCATCGAAGCAGCCATACCGATACAGATCGTGGAAACATCTGGTTTCACGTATTGCATGGCATCGTAAATCGCGAGCCCTGCTGTGACAGAGCCGCCGGGTGAGTTGATGTAGATTTTAATATCTTTGCTGGTGTCCTGACTTTCTAAGAAGAGAAGCTGTGCAACAACGACGTTTGCGACGTCATCATTGATCTCAGAGCCAAGCAGAATGATACGATCCTTCAATAAGCGCGAATAAATATCGTAGGCGCGTTCACCCATCGATGTCTTTTCAATCACGGTCGGGATCAAGTAGTTGTTCTGGAGATTGCCTAACGAATAGGGGTTTGCCATAAGGGTTTGATCAGTATACCAAGCACGGATTAGCAGTCAAATCGAGAGAGTGCTAACCGAGCTGAGCTCGGTTCTGGTTATTGGATAACACGAACTCCGTTCCCTGTTTCTTCGAGGTGGCCGTTGATCGTGAAGCCGGCGGCTTTTTTGTGACCGCCGCCGCCGAGGAGCTTTGCGACTTTTGAAATGTCGCGCTTTGCGCTGCGCATGGAGCCTTTGATCGTTCCGTTCGAGAACTCGCGTAAAACGAGCATCGTATCGGCTTCGCCACAGCTAGCATTCAAAAAGTTCGAAACCCCTTCGACCGCCTCTTCAGGTGCGCCTTCCAGATCTTTCGCGAAGAAGTACGTTGTGACCATGTTGTAGGGCTTGTTGTATTTCAACCGCGAGAGAGCCAAGCCCCAGAGTCTCAATCCATCGACCGTTTTGTTTTGGAGGATGTGGTGATAGATCTCGTTGGTACGGGCTCCCGCAGCCGTCAGAACAGACGCGGCATCCATTCCAGGAGAAGTGGTGGCCGCATTCGAAAACGAAGACGTGTCAGTCAGTACGCCGGTAAGAAGCGAGGTCGCGATTGCGGGATCGAGTGGAATTTCTTCAGCTGACAGAAAGCGATAGACCACTTCGCAGGTAGAGCAGGTATCGGTGTAGACCAGGTTCAGCTGTCCGTAGCGTGCGTTGGTGGCGTGGTGATCGATGTTGACTAGTGTGTAGGGCGTTTTGATTTGAGGAAGCAGTTGCTCTACGCCGCAATGACGCAAATCACCCGCATCGAAGGTAATAATCAAATCCCACTCCTCTTTGAAGGTCGCCGCATCGTTTCGGAACAGGTGAATGCCGTTTAAAAAGGAAAAAGACCGGGGGATAGGGGCGGCACAAAAAGCCTGCGCCGTTTTGCCTTCACGTAAGAGCCAGTTCAAAAAGCCAGAACTCGAGCCTAAACTGTCGCCGTCCGGACTTCCGTCGGCGACGAGGAGAATCTTTTTCGCATTCCGCACCAGGGCGTGCAGGCGATTGAATTCAGGGAGAGAAGACATGGGTAACTGAATGAGGTACCCTAGCGTTTTTCCTCAGATCTGTCAATCGAAAGGCCTTAGATTAGCCATTTTCCACTCTTTGCCCATCAGCGAGCTGCTGACCAAAGGGGGGAGGCTCTGCGAGCCGCGAGGGTCGCGGCGAGAGCCAGTGGATCCGAGGATCGGATCACGAGGGGGGAGAAGGAGCGGCGGTGGGGGCGGGATCGGCGTGGGTGCCGTCGAGGCTGTAGAGCGCATCGAGTGCAGCCGGAGACCGTACGTGGTCACCCAGCTCCTTGACGATGGCCGTGAACAGATCCGGGTAGTTTCCGATGACGCTCAGCAGGTCGATCCGTTCGCCCGCGTGGTTGCCCGTGGGGCAGTAGGGCGGAAGGTCACTGAACGGCTCCGGCAGGCTCACCCCGTAGGAGGGGGTGGCATCGGGAGGGGGTTCGTGAAGCCTGTCGCACATGCGTCGCACGATGGCGTCGTGCTCGTCCCACCAGGCGCCGTAGTTGTACTTGGCGGTGAAGACGACGATGGTCTGGAACAGGAGACGTACCCGGCGGTTGCCGGTTACGAGGCACTGTACCTGCCTCTGAGTGAGGTCGTAGGTGGCGGCGATGGCCTGCTCGAGAGCAAGCTTGCTCGCGTACCAGATGAGCAGTCCGAGGAACTGCTCACGGATGATGCTGTGCAGCTGCTCGGTCCGGAAGCGGACGAGCATGCCCGTACCGTCGATGGACGATTGCGCCCAGAAGGTCGCGCTCGTGCGCTGACCGGTGGGCAGGGGATCGCCATTCCAGGCGATGCGGGCGTCCTTGCTGCAGAGGTGCGTCACGATCCTGTAGACCTCCGCCGCACGCCAGGCTCCCCGCGGGAGCCTCAGCGTTCTCTGAAACGCATCACTTGCGCTCAGGAGCACTCCGTCCAGCCAGATTCGAGGGTCACGACGCGAATCGATCTCCTCTGAACGACGCAGCTCTTCATCTCGAAGCCGAAGCAGTTCGGCTTCGGCCGCGTTGCAGCTCGCAGCGTGTGCCGCGAGCGCTTCGCTATTCAACTTGATTGCACTCATCCGCCCCTCCGATAGGGTGTTGGGAAGAAGCGGGAATGCCTCCTCCTGTTTTTCCATCAGCAACTGCTGAAAAAACAGGAAGATCCCCAAAATGGGGATCAAAATAATAGGAGCCGCGTGAGCGACTGTCAATCTTTGGTTCCTGTTGAGCGGTTAGTATTTTGGAGTGTGGCAGGCATCCCAGCTGAGAACCTGTCGATCCCAAGCGCTCGCAAACAGCACGATGGCCCAACGCGCGTAGTTTGCTTGAAATACATCTTGATCTTTTTGCACAACATCATGCCAGCTTGGAGCAAATGTCTCATTCGTAAACTCGGGCAGATAGGCGCCGGGGAAAAAGAGGCCATACCCTTTTTCATGAACAACTTCTTTTACTGTTTCTGGGGTTTTGCCGATACGAAGTCCCGGTGCACTTTCTGCGACGGCGAGTGTGCAGGCTCCTCGATCGTAATGACCAGTTGCAAGAAACTGCCCTGGTTCGGTTTGCGTATAGGCGAGGAAGCGGAGTGGGAGACGAAGCTCACGTCCATTCCCAGGGGCGAACAATGCCTGCTCTAATCCAGGGTGTTGTTCATCGATGGTGTGAACAATCTCGCGCAGTTTCTGGACAGCGGCTGTATGCACGATCTTGGCTGCATCCATGAATGTGATCAGTTCAGGACAATCTTGACCCTTAGGGCGGAATTGTTTGTCGGCAGCTTCTGAATAATGAAAGTAGCCGCGATCGTCTGGATGACCCTCGGCTCGTCGACGTGTCCAATAGCCAATCTCCGTTCCTCGATCGTTGGGATCTAGGCGCGCGGAAAATTGAAATTTCTTTTCTTCCGGCAAACCCATAAAGACGATGAATGCCTTCACCGCCGCTTCGATTTGTTCTTGTGAACAAGTGATCGGCGTCTTGTGGAATGATTGCGCATTCAAGTCATCAACGAGTGCTTGGTACGAAGTAGGCATAAAGAACCAGATGAACGTTCACACGTAGACTGTTACAATTCCCCCTTCTGCTTCAGTTCATTCAGTGCGCGTTCAATGATCTCTGCTTGAGACTCCGTGTGGTCAAATTTAAAGTGAAGATCAGGAATACGACGGAGGCGGGTCGTGTTAGCGAGTCCGTCTTTCAGGTCGTGCTTATTCGCGTTCAAGGTTTCGAGCACCTCCTTATCTTTGCCATCTGGGAAGACGGAAAGCGTGAAGGTGGCGTGGGCGGAGTTTGCGGCAATCTCGGCGCTCAGGACGGTTACGAAGATCCCTGGGGGAAATTCAATCTCGGTAAGGAGTTCGGCAAAGGCTTCACGCAAATGCTCGAATCCGGCGTCTTTGGTATGTGGCATGGCGATAGAGTAGTATAGACGCGGTATGTACCTCAAGCGGCTTGAGCTTCAAGGCTTCAAAACCTTCGCCCAAAAGATGGGCTTAGAGTTCGTATTAGACGCCTCCGGCAGACGGGGGGTCACGGCGGTTGTCGGGCCAAATGGCTCGGGAAAGTCGAACGTGGCCGATGGTTTGCGTTGGGTTATGGGAGAGCAAAGTATGAAGCTTTTGCGCGGAAAACGCTCAGAAGACGTCATTTTTGCCGGGTCCGAGAAGCGGAGCCGGTCTGGGTTCTGCGAGGTGACAATGATCCTCGAGAACGACGATAAACCGGAGCTTGGGATGAGTGAAATCGCCGTTACCCGCCGCCTGTACCGGGATGGACAGTCCGAATACGAGATCAATCGCCAAGCGGCTCGGTTGCAGGATATGCAGCTCCTTTTGGCCCAATGTGGCATCGGACAGCGGACGTATAGCGTCATTGGGCAGGGGATGGTCGACCAGGTCTTGGTTGCTGGCCCAGCCGAACGCAAGGAGTTTTTTGATGAAGCCTTTGGTCTAAAACCCTTCCAATTGAAGCGAAATTCCGCCTGGAACAAGATTTCCGCCTCAAAAGACCACCTAGCCCAGACGGATCTGCTCCTCCAGGAGCTCGGACCCCGTCTCGCGTCCCTTGAGAAGCAGGTAAAACGCCTCCAGGAGCGCGAAGGGGTGGAACAGGAGCTTCGCTCTCTCGAGCGCCAGCACTATGGGCGCCAATGGGCTGAAATTCGTCGTGGCTGGCAGGAAGCGGCCAAAAAGATGGATGTATCCAAACAAGAGATTGAGGCGCGGGAAAAGGAGGCTATGGCCTTGCAGCAGGAGCTCGAGAAAATGGAAAAGGACGTGCCAGTGAATGAAGGGTTCCAAGAGATCCGTAAAAAACTCGATGAATTGAACCGTGAGCGTGGGCAGGTGCGTGAAGAACAGCTGAAACTGGATACAAAACGGGCAGTGGCGGCGGTTCGTGCCGAGAAGCCATGGTCACCTCTTCCGCTTTCGAAGATCATTGAAGGGATTGAGGAGGTCCGGGCTAAATATCAAGCGCTGTCTACGGCGGTCCAGGCGGCAGAGCCGGATCTGAAACTGATTCGGCAGTTGGTTAATGAGCTCCAAACGGTGGGGGATGGGTTAGTTGGAAAACTCCAGCGTCCTGCTCCGGAGCCAGAACAGGCTTCCGCAGCGAATCCAGAAATCGAAGCAGAGGCGACGGCTCTGGCGCAGGTCCATGAGGTACTCACCGAACGTGTGCGTGCTTGTGAACGTGAATTGGATGCTTGGAACCAGCGTGATCGCGATCAGCGCTCGCATTTGTTTGAGTTGCAGCGTCGGCTCACGACTAAACGTCAGGAGGTACACGGAGTTGAGCGCACTGCTTCGGATGCGGCGGTTGAGCTCGCGCGCTTCGAAACACGACGTGAAGGCTTCTTGCAGGATTTACGTGTGCAAGCACCCGCGCTTGAAGCTGAGCTTGAAACGTTGGCAGAAAGCGCAGTCGCGAACCAAACGGCGCCTGACACAGGTTCGCGTCTTCAGCGTTTGCGTTCGCAGCTCGAGTGGATTGGAGGCATCGATCCAGAAGTCATGAAAGAACACGGCGAAACCAAAGAGCGTCACAGCTTCTTATCGGCCCAAGCAGAAGATGTGCGTGCTGGCTTAGCTGCACTTGAAACCGTTGTCGAAGAGCTCGATCGTACAATTCAAGAGCGTAGCAAGACTGCTTTCACTGATCTCAATCGTGAGTTCGGGAAATTTTTCAAAACATTATTTGGTGGGGGAGATGCCAAGCTGATCGAAGTTCAATCAGAGCCAGAAGTCGACGAGCAGGGGAACGCGCTCGCAGAAGACGAAGAAACAGCTGAGCGCATTGTCGGAATTGATATTCAAGTGACGCCTCCAGGAAAAACGTTTAAGTCGATTTCGCTACTCTCTGGCGGCGAGCGTGCACTGACATCGATCGCGCTCATCTGTGCCATCATGGCGACGAATCCTTCGCCATTTGTAGTGCTTGATGAGGTAGATGCAGCGTTGGATGAATCGAATTCTAAGAAATTTGCAGAGATCGTTGCTTCGCTCGCCGACAAAACGCAGTTCGTCGTGATTACACACAACCGCGCAACAATGGCTCAAGCGAACGTCCTCTACGGCGTCACGATGGGCGGCGATGGCGTATCTCAATTGCTCTCCGTGAAGCTAGAAGATATCGAAAAACTCAAAGAACAAGGGGCGGCTCGTTAACATTGGTTGTACCTGTACCCAGAGATGTATCCGAGCGAGGGCTCAGATAAATAAGGTGGGTGCGGAGAGACTGAGAGTCGTCTCTCCGCTCGCAGGGAGATGTCCGTGCGCCCAGTTTGTTGTTGGCGGGTTTCAGCCCGCGTCCTCCTTCTCGAGGGTGGCGGCGAAGTCCAGCAGGCGCTGGACCTTCTCCGCGTGACTGAGGGGTTGGCGCTCGGGAATCTCTTCCCCGGGCTGCATGAGCGTGGGCAATCCCAGCCTCTGCAGCTCGCGGTCGAGCTGTGGGTATCCGATGCCTTCAGGAATGTGCACGAACTTCTTCCCGTCGCGAACAACGATCGAAACCTCCAGTGACATGGCGTGAGCCTCCTCTGGTGACGAATCCCCTTATCCCGGAGGAACCGGGCGTGTGTGGGAAACGAGGCATTCTGGCTGGAAACAGGAGATGCGTCAAGTATTATAATAAGAAATCAGACCCTTTCGGGTCTGATTTCTTCGTTTTGCTTGATTACGCTGCCTTTTTGGCGAGACGTTCAGCGTGACGCTTCTTCATCGTATTCACACGCTTCTTGGCTCCTTGGACGAGGCCCTGATCAACGAGCAGGTTCCAGACCGTCTCCGAGCACTGAGCGCCCTTTGAAATCCAGTACGAAATACGCTCTTTTTCGAGCACAATCGTTGATGGATTGGTCAAAGGATTGTAGGTCCCGAGGAATTCGAGCGCACGTCCCCATGGATCACGGGCCTTTTCAGACACGATGAAGCGATAGGAAGGTTGCTGCTTTTTCCCGACACGGGTAAGGCGGATCGTTAACATGGCGCCAAGAATAGCCTTTCATGCCCCCTCCGTCAAGCGGATGCCTTGGCGAGCTAAGCTCGCCTTGAGTGGGCATAACCCCCATGCTATCGTCTTTCCATCCCCCTGAGGGGCTGATCATTTAGCCGCCTCCACCTATTGGAGGCTAAAAGCCATTGATATGGACATGGATGTACAGCAGATAGACGGGCCGCACGTTGAACAGGAGTTTCTTGAGTTTGTCGTTAAATCGATCGTGAACCACCCAGAAAATGTGCAGGTGGAACGGACGGTTGACGATCGCGGAGTGCTTTTGACTCTGAGTGTGGGTCAAGACGATATGGGGTATGTCATCGGTCGTGACGGCCAGACAGCCCGCGCCCTTCGTATTTTGTTGAAAATCGTTGGAGCAAAGGCGAATGCTCGTGTAAATATGCGCATTTATGAGCCAGAATCGGCTCGTCGTGAGCATCAGGAGCGCAAAGGCGGTCCTGCTGGTGAGATGAGTGGTGAGGGAATGAGTGCGAGCGGAAGCGCTACGCCTGCCTCAGTCGGCCACGGGAGCTCCGGATTGGTAACAGACTCCGATCTGAGCGATCTCGGAATCTAGTCGTAAACGAACAGAAAAGAGCCCCGGATTTCTGGGGCTCTTTTGTATTCTGCTTTTGTTTCCGCCCGATTTCTCGTATGCTGCCCCGGTATGGCCAAGCAGAAACCGCTGAAAGTTGATATTCTCACCATTTTCCCTGAACTGGTCCAGCCCTATTTGGATGGATCGATCTTGGGGCGCGCTCAGCGTGAGAAGCTGTTAGATCTTCGGGCGCATGCCTTGCGGCAGTGGACGCATGATCGACATCAAACGGTTGATGACCGTCCGTTTGGGGGTGGTCCAGGGATGGTGATGAAAGTGGGACCTTTCCATGAAGCGCTGATCGCGTTGAAAGTTCGCAGAAAAGACGGATCGCCTACGGTTGGGGCAAAAAAGACGCGCGTGATTTTAACCAGCGCTAAGGGAAAACGTTTTCAACAAGCCGATGCAGTGCGATTGTCAGAATACGATCGTCTTGTCTTTTTGTGCGGACGGTATGAAGGGGTCGACGAGCGCATTACGGAGCATTTAGTGGATGAAGAACTCTCGATTGGATCATTCGTCCTCACGGGGGGAGAGTTGGCCGCGCTCGTTATGACGGATGCTGTTTCACGCTTACGGCCAGGCGTATTAGGAGAAGAGGCGTCGTTGGATACGGAGTCGCACACAGAAGAAGGGCTGCTCGAGTATCCGCAGTACACCCGTCCAGAGATCTATCCAGCCGGTGCGCAAAACTGGGGGATCCCAGAAATTTTGATGTCGGGGGATCATGCAAAAATTGCGGCTTGGCGTCGGTCGCAGATGAAGCACGAATAACGTTACGAAGTTCTGTTCGCTTGAAAAAAACGTGACGAGTTTTTATACTTTGCATCCTTTACGTAATGGAGCGTGAAGGACCAGGGGAGAGGTAGACGTATGCTCGGGAAGTTTTCATCAAATGGGAAGGATCTGATCGATTTTCGGCGCCTCGATCAGATCCCGAAGGTTTTCAGGGAGATGCTGAAGCCGCTCGCATTCATGAAGGGCTGTGATCTCGGGAGCCACCGAAACAGCTACGTCGGCTACCCGAAAGGTGGGGAAGTCGGCGCGGTCGGTGTCTTCACGACGATGCTCGACCATGAGGTGGTGGTTCCGCTCGCGTTCGCGTACGCCCCCGGGGCAGATGTGAGCGAGGTCACGCCGGCGCTGATCCAGGGCGGATTCGACCTGGAAAAGGGGTACTGCGGAGGAGCGCAGAAGTTCGTGGCTCTGTGCGTGCAGGACCGCGCGCTGTGGGACGCAATCGCCAGCGTCACGAAGTATCGGCTTTTCCCTGGTCTCGATCGGGAGGAGCCGAAGGAGGTTACGCGGCTGCGTCGACAGCTGCCGCGTATCTACGGGCTGCCGAGTCGTATGCCGGACGACTCTGATGTCGTCATCCCCGTGCGGGAAGACTTCGCTTCCGAGGAGTCGTTCCGCGCGTCCTGGTGGGCGGCGCAGAGTGCCAAGGGCTACTTCCTTGGCATGGGTGAAGTCTCGTAAGAGGTCTCAAGGCAGGCGCGGGGAGTGGCTCAACTCCCCGCGCCGAATGCTCTATCGAGGCGCTTTCTCCGCTTGACGGAGAGGCTAAAGATCGATATCCTGCCGACGCAATTTGCTTGTAGGTACGTAAATACATGGCTCCATCGTCTAGTGGTTAGGACAGCGGCTTTTCAAGCCGTTAATAGGGGTTCGACTCCCCTTGGAGCTACCATGAAAAAGATTCCGGGAACGGAGTCTTTTTCTATTCCACAGACAAGCTTTTCGAGGGTGCAACACGCGTGTGTTACCATCTTTCCATGAATCAGAAGAAATTCGACAGTCCAACAATGCCTGGAGGAAGGCCAAAGCAACCTGGAATTATTGGAGCAGAAGAGCAAACCAAGCCGGGGCTGCCGGTTCCGTTGAGCGAAGCGCTTGCAAGTCAGGCAGCGACGACGCTTAAAAGTTTCCCGGCCATTCCGGGGAGAGACGAAACGGTGCTGTCTTTCATCTCCCCCGAAGAGCGGGAGCGTGTGTCACAGCAATTTTCTGTGATCTTTTCAAAAAATAAAGGAGAGGAGGTTTTAAAGGACGAGCTTAAACGCAGTTTTGTGTATGCACGCTTTGGACGATACTTAACGACAGAAGCACTGAAAGATTGGTCTATCAACGGCGAGGATGAAGAGATCACGAAACGCGTAAAGACAGTCATTTCATTGTTACTCCAAGAAGAAGAGGAGGAAGAGAGAAAAGAGACGTTTCAGTTGGACGAAAACAGATCGAAGTTGAAAGCGGACCAAGCGATCATCAAGAGACGACTATCAGGTCTCATCGAAGATTTGATTGTGAGATCTGAAAGGAGTCCAGAGTATTTCTCGTCACCCGGATTTGATGATGATCTTTGTGATCTCTTAGAAATGGACGAAGTGAGGGAGCATCCGCGCGTTTTGTTGGCTGTCCTGGGAGAGTTGAGTCTCAAACTCCCGACGGCCTGGGGCTTGCACCTTATCCGACTTGAGCACGTTGCCGAAACGCGGCTGTATCGAGAGCTATCCGCTTTTTTGGAACTCAATAAAGGTCAGCTTACAACGAAGCCCCCATATCTTCGAGAGGAGCTTCGAGAGCTTCGCTCACAAGATCTGTTCGTACGCCACCCACGCGCCTTGGAAAGAGCATTGGCACGATTAAGATGGGCGTCTACCCCAGAAGAAAAGCGACAAGCGTTAACAGCTCGACCACCAGCTAAAGATCCAGAGGGTTTACTGTCTCAGAGTAGAGTCGCGCAGGTCGATGCGATCGAGGCGATGCTCAAAGAGGAGTAATAAAAACACCGCGCTCCCAGGAGCGCGGTGTTTTTATTGTCCATTGGATATAGCTTCTGAAGAGCTCTTCGTTACCGCAACAATCCTCCCCATTCCACCAGTGTGAATCCGTTGCGTGTTGGTGCCGTGATCGTTGGCTCTGGGAGTTCGATCGGACCAGCTAAGCGCTGCCAATCCATGAAGATACGGATGTTCGTGCGTGGCATTGGTGTGACGCTGAGCGGAACCTGTTTGCTCCAGTCGTCTGTGAGGAACGAGATGCGGTAGTACGGCGCACCTGTCATGAGAGGAACCCAGAAATCCATGAAGTCTTTTTGTTCTTGCGCATTCAAGCCGTACTGAGGCAGGGTCTTGTTCAAGAACGTTTCTACCTGACCATCCTTCACGACGAAACCGTTCTTTGGAACCGCGTAGTTTACTCCGAGACCTTCCCAGAAGAGCGAACCAACGCTTGTTCCATCTTTGAGAGTGAGTTTTCCGGTTGGTTCGGCGCTCACGTTCCAGCCTTCCTTTGGATAGGTTGGGTCACTGACGGTGACATTGATAAACGAAGGAAGCTTCACGTGGACGTCCTGTGTTTGGGTTGGGTAGAGGTAGATCACGGGCTTGCCACACTCGAGAAGTGGAACAGCGATTGTGTTCTTGTAAGCGACCCAACGGCCAAGCGCATCTTTCCAGAAGAAGACAGGAACTTTCACGCGCTGCAAGAAGACGCCGATCGGTGGCTTCTGGTTTGTTTGCGGATCGAACTCATACCATTGTTCGTAGGTTTCGTAGACGATGCCTGCAGCACGCGGTCGACCATCCGATTCTGGTTTGTAGACGTAGATTGGGTCGCCCAAATCTGTTGTCCCCGCTTGGACGAGATCGCTCTCTTTCAGTTCATCTGAAGAGAGGACGCGCATACAGTCGATCCCTCCACAGCCTCCAATCTCGTGGGCACGGAAGGTGGAGGTGTTGGCGAAGGCGCGGTCCCATTTCAATTGAGCAGGTGTGATGATGCGCGCTGCAACGTAGTTCGCTTCCATGGGTACTTGAGGATCGCGAATAGCAGAAGCGATCCCGCTTTCGTACACCATCCCTTCTCCATTTTCACGGTAGAGGATGACACAGCCAGGCTTAACCTTCTGTTCTGAGAAGAACGAGCCCGTTGGACCTTGATAGAGGTTGCGGCCATCTTGTGTGCGAGCAATTGGAAGGCGGTCTACGCAGCCCGAGCCACCACAAAGAGGTGAAGGAGTGGCCTTGTCCGTAACTTCAGCGCGGCGGATGATCTTTCCGTTTTCGAGCGTCAGCGTTGCTGGGAATGAGCTGACGTTCAACCGAAGGTTGGGTGCAAAACGAACGGCTGGCCACGCAGGTCCAAAGACCGAAGACGTCGCCATCCCAACGATACGCACGTCTTTTTTGTCTGGAGAAACGAGGAGATTGAAAAACTCAGGCGACATGGTTTGGTCCATCCCGAGGTCAACCTCGCGGTTCAATTGCTTGGCACCGTACACGACATGATCTTTGAACGGACCGTCTGTTACGCGACCTTGTTCGTAGTAATCGTAGGTGAATTTATATTCGGGAAGTGCTTCGTCGATCCCTCCGGTGTAGCCTGAGGTGCTACGAACACGGAAGGTGTTCTCTGGAATGATCGAGCCGAACGCGGCGCTTGGAACGACGATCGTTCCTGTTTTCCATTGCACCGTGAGGCTCGCGTCTGTTGGATCAACGTTCGCCGTTGTCGTGGTTGGGCTTGCAGGTGAAGTCGACGTTGCTGTTCCTGGGACCGTTGAGCTGACGTTATTCGCTGGAAGTGGAGTAGGAACGGAAGGGACTACCGGAGCAGCTGTTTTTTGCCAGGCAAGAAAGCCGAGGATTCCGATGAGAAGCCCAATGAGTACACTCACGGCCACAAGTAATGCGGTGGAATGGCCGCCGATTTGGGTTGGGGTCGGGAGTTTTTCAATGGGTGAAGACGGAGCAGAAGAGGGTTGGTCCATATGAACCTCATCCTACCACTCGCTTCACTTCGTCGAAAGGTGAGTGCGCGCCCAGGTTTCCCATTGAGTACGTTCGGAGGCGAGTTGTTTGAAGGCGCGATCAGAGACGAGTTCCCAAGAAGTCTCGGACATGTTTCGAAGTGGAATCGCATGCCAGATATCCGTGCTTGACGTTGTTTCTTGCACGAGGATCGCAGGAAAGGGAATCACGACTTCTTGCACTTCATCGTAGCCGCGATAGGCACGATTTTCTGAGCTGACAATGGTACGCGACGTATCATGGAAGAGGGTGAATCGTTTTGCGAGGGGCATTGAGTCGCTTTCAGAAACCGCACTCATCAGGAGATGGCTCGTGCCTCGTTCAGCGATCTGCGTGTTCATTAAATACAAGCTATTGGTATGCGCGTGAAGACGAAGCGTTGTCTGTTCGAGCTTGGCCAAGGTTGCGAGGAAAAAGAAGAGCGGCGGGGAATCAATTTCCACTTGGTCGAATGCATCTGCGTTCAGGGCTTGAAGCTGAGTGATGGATTGTGCATCGTGGAGATCTGCGAGATAGCCTGGAAGTTCGTGGGAGAAATCGATTGTCACAACGATCAAGAGAGTTGGATCACGAGCGAGTTCGGCCTGGAGCGTCTGGGCGAGCTTCTGCATCGTCGTTGTCGATGTGTCGACTCTGACGGTGACTGCGGTTACATCTGCCTCTGGCCACGCGGTAGAGAGAAAGGGGAGAAGCCCGCGTATTCCATGCTCACCCACGAAGACGTCATCTTGCGTTTGCAGGGCTTGAGGAAGTGCGTCGCTGAGTGTGGCGATGAGTCGTTCGTTCGGAGCGATTGTCTGACCGTTCCAGCTAAAAGGGCGTCGTGTTGTTGAGAGCGCTTGCTTCCCTTTGGTGAAGTGATCTGGGGAAAGGAGAAGAATGCGCTGAGGGGCGAAGCTGGATGATAGAAGGCTCGCGATCTCGCGCCCAGCAACTAAGTGGTGAGGGACGAGGAGAATACGGCTGGCCGGATCAATTTCGTAGGCGTTTTTGTGTTGGAACGAGGTGGCGACGACCGGGGAAGAGATTTCGGTGATGACGAACGGTGGATTGGAAGTAGCGGAAGGTGCGGGTGCTTTACGTGAGAAGAGAGACAGAGCGAGGATAGCTACGCCAATCGCTGCTACAATAAGCGTAAATACGCCCCCAGCTCGCTTCCATTTTTTGTTACGTGACGGGGCAAGCATAGGAGAAGAATATTGCGCCTACTATACCATTCAGCCTGTGAGTTGACCGTTTAAGAGGCTTTTTCTATAGTCTTGCCAGTTGTTTCGCTCCTCGTCAGATCACCACACACGGAGGCTCATAGATGGAACCTAACGAACCGAAGCCCGGTACGCTCGTCATTCTCGTCGGAGGGTCAGGAGTCGGAAAAGGCGAGCTCATGAAGTGTGTGCTCGCCGAAGTCCCGTGGCTGGGTCACGCCCGGTCCTGGACGTCGCGCGAACAGCGCAAGGGGGAGGCGGACCACGCCTACCACTTCGTGGCCCGGGAGGTGTTCGAGCGGATGATCAATGAGGGGCAGTTCCTCGAGTACGCTCAGCCCTTCAAGGACGACCCCGTTCGGCCGCGTCCGGACTACTACGGAAGGACTGCAGAGTCCTTCGCCCTGCTCGAGCAGGGGACGTCGTGCATCTGCGACATGACCGAACACGGCGTGGCGCGGCTGCAGGAGCTGATCGGTGAGGGGAAATTCCCGTACCGGATCATCGTGATGAGGGTCATCGCGAAGAACAGGAGGGAGGTGCTGGCGCGTACTCAGGAGCGCGCCGCCTCCGATCTGCGTCGCCGGACTGAGATCATGATCCGGATCGACAAGGAGGTCGACAACGACTTCTCTCCGGGCGGCCTCGAGCGCTCCAAGATCGCGCTCGTCCACCTCATCCTCGAACTGCTCCGTGTGGGGTAAGCAGCCTGCCGCGTGCCCCCGAACTGTCGCTCAGTTCGGGGGCGCAGTTCGTTTTTGCTTGATTCTTGGTCTATTCGTAGGTCTTTGCTACTCTGCCGTGTATGAAGTCTGTCCGAGTGCTCGCCATCGAAACGAGCTGTGATGAAACAGCTATTTCTTTGATTTCTGTGCGGGACCGTGCCGGGAAGCCGGAAGAGGTAAAAGTGGTCGGACATCTGGTTTCTTCGCAGATCCCGATCCATCAAAAGTATGGAGGAGTTGTTCCAGAAGTGGCTGCGCGGTCGCATGTCCCAGAAACCGTGTCCTTGCTGACACAGGCGCTTGGGAAAAAAGGGATGAATGCCTTTGATGTGATCGCGGTCACACGTGGTCCAGGACTTCCAACCGCCTTGAGTGTGGGAGTTGAAGCCGCGCGAACGCTTGCTTGGTTGTCGAAGAAGCCGCTTGTCGGCGTGAATCATTTGGAGGGACACGTGGCTTCTGCCTGGCTTGATGGGCACAAGCGTCGTTTCTGGCAGTATCCGTTATTAGCGTTGATTGTTTCGGGTGGTCATACAGAACTCGTGATCGTCGAAGCACTTGGAAAATACCGTTTGATCGGTCAGACGCGTGACGACGCAGCGGGAGAAGCGTTTGATAAAAGCGCCAAGCTCATGGGGTTGCCTTACCCAGGCGGACCACAGATTGAAAAGCGTGCGCTCCAAGGAGATAGGACGAAGTTCCCTCTGCCGCGTCCGATGCGGCACGACGGAAGTTTTGATTTTAGTTTTAGCGGTCTCAAAACAGCCGTGCGTAACACTTGGGACGAAGTGAAAGCGACGAGTACAGATCTCGAGCAAACAAAAAATGATCTGGCAGCCTCAGTCCAAGAAGCGATCATCGAAATTCTGGTTGAGAAGACCGTAGCCGCGGCCAAAGCGGAGCGCGTCAAAGGCGTGCTCTTGGTCGGGGGCGTATCGGCGAGTTCGGCGCTACGCAACCGTCTGGGCGCAGCCGTGAAAAAACAGTTGCCCGGTGTTCACTACCTCCCTTCGATGCGAAAGTATGTGACGGACAATGCGGCTATGATCGCCGCCGCTGGCTATTGGCGCTATCAGCTCGGTGACCTCACCCAATGGCAAGATTTAGATATTGATCCAGAATGGAACATTGGTGTATGAGCGAAAAAACCTTTCAGGTACAAGCGATAGAAGACTGGGATGGGGTCGCGCAGGCGATCATTGAACAGCTTCGCGCTCCAATGATTTTGGCCTTGTCTGGTCCGCTTGGAGCGGGGAAGACGACGCTTGTCCAAACGCTCGCACACCGATTAGGCGTCGAAGGTCGTCCGCGGAGTCCGACGTTTTCCTTGCTCAGAACGTACACGCTCCCAAAAGAACAAAACGGGATCAAACGCCTGGTGCACATTGATGCGTATCGCCTAGAAAATGCTTCCGACGTCTATGCGCTCGATTTGGAAAGCGAACTGGCTGAACCAGGAACAATTGTCGCGATGGAATGGCCGGAACAAATAAGAGAAACATTAGGAAGTTATCACGTACCGCTTCTTGAAGTTCAAATTAAACCATCGGTCGCAGATGAACGAATCGTTTGTCTGAGGTTTTAGAAACAGATAAAACGCAAAACACACCGCCTTCCGTCTGAGAGCCGAGTTGAGCTCGGCACGAGCGAGAGCGAACTCACTCGGAGGAAAGGGGTGCGTATGCTGTAGGGGGGGGGCTGTGGCGCGAGAGGGTCCCGGAGGACGCTCTCGGCAATCGTCGTTCATCTACGCATCGCTGCGTGGAGGAAGAGATCAAGCCGAGAGCGATCCCCGGAGGGGTCGTTCAGACGGTGCGGGGGTCGTCGTTGCGTGGAAAGACGTGAGGACCGCGTGCGATCCGCATCTCTCCGAGCCCGCAGTCGCTGGGGTCGAAGGCGTTCTTGCAGCTTCCGAGCTGGAACCGCTCGCCATCGGCTGGTCGTTCAAGGGGTGCGATCGGGGCTCCCGAGTGGGGTGCAGGCCGTGACTTCATGGCTTGTGGGTGCTCCCGGGAAGCCTCAGCTCGGACTTCCGACCCTCGTCGGGGTCGGTGCCTGCGGTGCAGGCAAACGACTTCCCGTAGTCCTTGATGCGCCGTACGACGTACGGCTGCCCGTCTTCCGTCTGGTACTTGCGCCAGCCTCCGCGCACCCGCCCAGTCTGTGAATCTCGTCGCGAATCTCCTGACTTCATCGAACTACCCTCCAAGTGGTTGTGGGAATGGTCTTGTCCTCTACGGACGAGCCACCAAAACGTCCGCAAATAGCGACGCAGTGGAGGGTTTTTATAGCAGCGTTTGACGGCTGCGTCAATAAAACAATGTTCTTCTCGAACGCAAAACGCACTCGTTCCATCCATGGGCGAGCGAGGCTGCAAACGAATTTCGCTTCGTGGTATACTCTCCAGCAGTTCTATGCCACGCGCTCTTTCTTCCGTTTCCCAGCCTCGGCCGCTCTATCGTCAGATCTTACGTGACGCTCTTTCTCTTGCCTGGAAGGAAAAGCGCTTCTGGCCGTTAGCCTTACTGACAGTCTTTCTCCAGACAGGAGGGATCTATGATGTCTTCATTTTGTCTGTCCGTAACGCGCTTCAGTCACCTCTCGCTCGCGATGGAGGTTGGCATACCTACCTTTTGCGCGTCGATCAGTTGGATTGGGTGAACAAATTTGCCTTAACACAGAGTATTTTGTTTGCACTCGCCCTCATTTTACTGATCCTGTTTTTTAGCGTTGTCGCCCAGGGAACGCTTGTAGCTTGCTTGGATCGTGGCCAGACAACGCTCGGTCGTGGGTTTCGTCAGATTTTGCAGACCGCTTCCAAGCGAGTTGTTCCACTCGCGGTATTGAATGTACTCATGGTGGGGATCGCGGGACTCGGTTCGCTTGGTCTTCGGGTCGTGAGTGATGCGGTTTCCTCGCTGCCAGCAGGGGGAGTGTTGTTCCTCATCGCCGCGTTGGTGTATTTGATCCTGCTGTTTGTGGCCACCTCACTTCACTTGTTTGCCCTGAATGGCATTATGGCCGATGGGATGACGCTGCATGAAGCGGTAGTCCATGCAGGGCAATTACTTCGAAAGGCCTGGGTTACGATCGCTGAAACGGCGTTTTGCATGATGGTGATTGGAAGTCTTATCTTCGCCGCTTCAATTCTGATCGCGTTCTTCGCTGGTTTGCCGGCTCTTGGATTCTTACTTGCAAGTTTGTACCTCGGACTTCCAAAGATTTTTGTAGTGGTGAATGTGGTGACGGCGGTGCTCGTCTTGTTTGCCGTGATTTTAGGCGGGCTGTTCGCGGTCAACTTCCAGTATGCTACGTGGAATCGCTTGTATCGCCGTGCCGTTGAGGGAACAGCGCATAGCAAGATTGGACGGGTCTTCCGCTCGCTGACGTCTCGCAAGGCTCCTAAGCAATCAACCAAATAAGTGTGGCGACCAATCCTCCGAAATCTGCCTCGATCGAGGATCTTCTCAAAAAGCCGCTTCCGGATGCGGCTGGTTCAAGTGCAACGGACGATTTAGCGAATTTTGCCGCTTCGATAAAACGCAGCCCGATCAATAACAGTTCGTCTGCGCCGGCGACCCCTGTTAAAGCTCCACCGGCTGCGGCGCAGGTCGCGCTGACGGACAAGATGCAGGAGATTCAAATCCGTGAAAAAGAGAAAATTGCGCAAGAAATGGCGATGAAGTTCGGCCTACCTTACATCGCGCTTCGAGGATTTCCGATTGCTCCAGAAGCCCTTATTCTGATCAAAAAACAAGATGCAGAAAAGCTGCAGGTGATCAGTTTTTTTAAAGTAAAAGAGCAGATTCGATTGGCGACGACGAATCCCTCGGAAGAAATCGAGCAAATCCGTCAGCGGATCGCAGAAGAGCAGCATTCGTCGGTGGATGTTTATTACATCTCAGAAGATAGTTTTCAGGCCGCGTTTAAGCTGTATGACATTCTTCCGATTCCAAAAGAAGTCATCTACGGGTACCGCATCGATGAAAACGATTTGTTGAAGTACGAGAAGCAAATTGCCGATTTCCATGAATTGCAACAGCAAATCACGAAGGTCAACACGACGGATATCATTACGTTGATCATCGGAGCCTCCCTCAAGGCGAATGCCTCCGATATTCACGTGGAAGCGGAAGAAGATGGCGTCAAAATTCGCTATCGCATGGACGGGTTGCTAAACGAGGCCGCCCGACTTCCTCGATCTGCTTGGCAGCAAATGATTGGGCGTTTGAAGCTGTTATCCGGAGTCAAAATCAACATCGATAGTGTGCCGCAAGACGGCCGTATCACGATTTACTTGCCGAACGAAAAGATTGATATCCGTGTCAGCTTCTTGCCGACAGCCTACGGTGAATCAGTGGTCATGCGTTTGCTTCGTCCGAAGGCCGTGGCGCTTGAGTTTGATAGTTTGGGTATCACTGGCCTCGCGCTTGAACGCCTTCAGAAAGAAATCGATCGTCCAAACGGGATGATCGTGACGACCGGTCCGACCGGTTCCGGAAAAACGACCACGCTCTACGCGATTTTGAAAAAGCTCAACGACCCAGGCGTAAAAATCATCACGCTTGAAGATCCAGTCGAATATAAGCTTGCAGGGATCAACCAAAGTCAAATTGAACACTCAAAGAACTACGACTTCGCCAAAGGTTTGCGTTCGATCTTGCGTCAGGACCCAGATATCGTAATGGTCGGAGAAATTCGTGACCTTGAAACAGCGGAAATCTCAATTCAAGCCGCTCTCACGGGTCACTTGGTTGTATCTACGATCCATACGAACAGCGCCGCGGGTGCCATCCCACGTTTCCTCTCGATGGGCGTGAAGCCGTTCTTGTTGGCGCCAGCCTTGAACGCGGTGATTGGGCAGCGTCTGGTGCGTCGGTTGTGCTCTGATTGCAAGGTGGACCTTGCCCTGAGTCCGGGGGTGCTCGACGAGGTTCGTCGTGTTCTGGCCGCAATTTCACCCAAGTCCGGGATTCATGTCGATATGGAACACCTTGCATTCAAGGGTCCAGGTCCGGGCTGCAAAACGTGTAATAACCTTGGCTACAAAGGCCGCGTCGGTATCTACGAAATTTTCACGATGACAAAAGAAATTGAACAAGAAGTCCTCTCGAAAGAAGTCTCTGAGTTCATGATTCAAGACATGGCAGTGAAGGGGGGAATGATCACGATGGCTCAGGATGGGCTCTTGAAGGCGCTTCAGGGGGCGACGAGCGTTGATGAGATCTTAGCGGTCGTAAACATCGATTCGACTGTATTGGAGCCGCCTACGATTGAATCTCCCGTTGAAGAGGTGAAGGCGAGCGCGTAATCCCTCTCTATGGAAGAACTGCATCCTGTTATCACAGAAAGCGCTACCTGGGTCTGGCGTTTGGCGGCCGGTCTCGTTGTCTTCATTTGTCTTTCCATCCTGTATGGAACAGTAGAAGATCTCGTCCTCAGCTTGCAGATTGCTCAAAACAGCGTCGATGTCTTTGAGGCAGCGGTAGGAGCGTTGATGCGAACCACGTTCTTTCTTGTGCTCGGTGCGGTTGCGGGAGGATTTGTCTGGGGGATAGCCAGAGCCTATCTCCGATTGGCGAATGGCTACCTTGAATATCGCTGGAAGTTTTGGAGATGGGACTGTCTTCAGCGCGTAGATCTGCGGTTGGTCACTGAAGCGACGATTGGGGAGCAGATTACGTCCTATCGTGGCCGAACATCGCGTCATCCAGCGATTCTGTTCAGGAAAAAGAAGCAGACACAGCCGCCTTCTCCAGGAAAAAGAGAAATGTCAGAAGAGGAGATGATCCTCCCCCTACCCAAAGGAGTTCCGGAGCAGGCAGCAGAGCTTTTCTTGCAGAAGGTAAATCAAGAGATTAAGCACCTGAGTGGGGGATGGTAATACAAAACACGCCGAGCTGAGCTCGGCGTGTTTTGTATTTGGTGTGAGCCTAAGCTTCTTTCTTGATTGAGCTCTTCGGGTTTGCTGGAGGCACTCCCACGACCTGTTCGAATTCATCGCGTTCGATGATTTCCTTTTCGATGAGGTGCGCACAAATGCGGTCCATCGCGTCTTTCTTGCTGTTGATCAAGCGCTGCGCGGTCTCAAGCGCTTCGCGGATCAAACGATCAATTTCTTTATCGATCAAGATCGCTTTGTCCTCTGAGTAGTCACGTGTTTCCTGGATGTCACGCCCTAGGAACATCATTTCTTGGCGGTCCCCGTAGGTGCGCGGACCAAGAAGGTCGGACATGCCCCATTGCGTGACCATATTACGTGCGAGTTTGGTCGCTTGCTGCATGTCGTTGGAGGCGCCGGTCGTGATGTCTCCAAAGAAGATGCCTTCGGCAGCATATCCACCGAGCATAACAGCTAGGTCTTCAATGTATTCCGTACGTGTGCGGGAAGTGCGGTCTTCGCTTGGGAGGCGAATGGTGTAGCCCATCGCGCGGCCACGGCTGATGATCGAGACTTTGTGAACCGGATCCATGTGAGGCGAGAGGTGGGCAACGAGTGCGTGACCCGCTTCGTGGTAGGCGGTGACTTTGCGTTCGTCCTCGTGCATCAAGTGGCTCTTGCGTTCCGGACCAAGCATGACCTTTTCGATCGACTCGATCAGTTCTGTCATGCTGACTTGCTGTTTGTTGCGACGGGCAGCGAGAATAGCGCCTTCGTTCATGAGGTTGCCAAGGTCGGCACCGGAGAAGCCTGGGGTACGTTCTGCGATGCGACGGATGTTGACGTCGTCTGCGAGTGGCTTGTTCTTACCATGGATCTTCAAGATCGCTTCACGGTCATTGATATCTGGCGGATCGAGGACGACACGGCGATCAAAGCGGCCTGGACGCAGCAAGGCTGGATCGAGGACGTCTGGACGGTTCGTGGCAGCGACGACAATCGCTCCGATGTTTGGTTCAAATCCATCCATTTCGACGAGAATCTGGTTCAAGGTTTGTTCGCGTTCATCATGTGAGCCTCCCATTCCTGTTCCGCGCTGGCGACCAACCGCATCGATTTCATCGATGAAGATGATACAGGGAGCGCTCTTCTTCGCTTTGGCGAACAAGTCACGCACACGCGAAGCTCCAACTCCCACAAACATTTCGACGAATTCGGAACCGCTGATGTGGAAGAACGGAACGTCGGCTTCACCTGCAACGGCTCGAGCCAACAGCGTTTTACCCGTTCCTGGGGAACCCATGAGCAAAACTCCTTTTGGAATCTTCGCACCGAGTTTCACGAACTTTTCTGGACTCTTCAAAAACTCAACGACTTCCATCAATTCTTGTTTTGCTTCTTTGTTGCCGGCAACATCCGCGAAGGTGACCTTTCCCATGCCTTTTGGAAGTTCACGGGCGTTGGCTTGGCCAAACGACATCGCTTTGTTGTTCTGGCCTTGCGCCTGACGGAACAAGAACCACATCAACGCAAAGACGAGGACGAGGGGAATCAGGTTCGGCAAAAGAACCGAGGCCCAATAGCCGGCACCGGTATTTGTCTTGATGGTGGTTTTAATCGCCTTCGTTTTTTCGCTATCAACGTTATAGTTCTTAAATAACTCGGACAACGATTCGCCCGGTTCCTTATCGACCACGGCCGTTGTTTTGTCTTGGTAGGTCACTTTCAGTTGCTGACCCTCAACGGTAATTTCCGAAACCTGCCCACTCTGAACTTGGGTAATGAAGCTTGTGACGTCCACTTTTTTGACCGGGTCCAAATTGACCATGGCGAGCCCGCCTCCAACGATCAAAACAGCCGCGACGGCAAGCAGGATATTGCGTAGGGATGCGTTCATAGACTGTTTAGGGAGCGTATCGGAATTCCAGGGGCTCGTCTAGGTAAGCGGAGGATGACAAAAAAGAGCTCAACTGATACGTTCCTCGGCGTATTTATGTTGCTTACCCATCGTCGAAAAATCTGGTCCTCCTTTGTGTAAGACCGGGGGTTCATCATCCAAACAAAAAAGAGGTGTTAGATGTTCTTTCAGATCGTTCCTGGGAAGTCTCCGTTTGTATTGACGGTTGCTCATGATGGCGACCAACGACTGAGTGGGGTCGCCTGGCGGGCACAGTTCCTTCGTTGGGTCGAAAAGTCCTTCGAGCCACGTGATCTCGGAGCGCGTCAGTGCGCGAAAGGGTGCAGACAGCGACTGGAGGAGAAGGGGCGTCCACCGACGCTTCTTGTGTGTGAGCTCGATCGCGGACAGCTCGATGTGAATCGTGATCCAGACAAGATGCCCTTCGTTCCAGGAGATGTCCGTCTCGAACAGGCCTATCTCGCGTTCCATGCAGCAGTACGAAGCGCTATTCAAGAAACCCTGGAAAGAGAGGGGTGGTGTTTCTTGGTCGATGTCCATAGCTTCGTAGAGTTGCCGGGCGTCGACCTCGAGATCGCACTCGGAACGGATGAAGGACGGACATGTCCGGCCGCCTGGTCGTCTCAGCTCTGTGCGGGATTCGCTCCTATCCGAACAGGTTTCTCACCGGACCCTCTCCGCGGCATCAGTCATCGTGCGCGTGGTGGATACATTATCCGCCATGCAGCGGCGCAGTTCGCACAGGCTCGTTCGGAAGAGCGTTTCGGTGCCATTCAGATTGAGTTCCGCCGTCAGTCGTTCTTTACCGATCAGCCGGAAGCGATGGGGGCTCGTTTAGCCGATATTCTTACGACACTGAGTCTTCCTTAATGTTCTTAGGGAGGGGGAGTTCTATCTCCCCCTCCCTCTTCTCACCATGCTCATAAAAGCAATTCCGTCTCGTCTGTTCACAGAACGAGAAGCCTTAGAAGCGTATGTCTTGCAGCACATCCCACGACTGAAAGAAGGGTCGATTCTGTGTGTCACCTCGAAAATCGTCGCACTGGCCCAAGGGCGTGTGGTCGCAAATGCACGTGGGGCAAAGACGCGCTGGATTCATAAAGAAAGCGAACAGGCGATTAAAACAAAGTGGTGTTACCTCACACTAAAAGAGGGGCATTGGTGTCCGAACGCCGGCATCGATGAATCGAATGCGAATGGAAAATTAATTCTCTGGCCAGAGAAATCCTATGAAGTCGCACAGACTCTAAGAAAGGCGCTACAGAAAAAGTTTCGCTTGAAGAAGCTCGGAATTTTGATCACGGATAGCCGCGTCTTTCCTTTGCGTGCAGGAGTGGTGGGCGTGGCGCTCGCGTATGCCGGATTCAAAGGGCTACGTGACTATCGAGGAAGGCCGGATCTGTTTGGAAAGAAGCTCGCACTGACGCAAACCAACATCGCCGATACGCTCGCTTCAGCGGCCGTTATGGTGATGGGGGAGGGAAGAGAGCGGCAGCCGCTGGCCGTCATCGAATCGGCGCCAGTTTCCTTTGTCTCAAAAGTGGATCCAACAGAATTGCGTATGGATCCAGCGGGGGATTTATATCGACCACTTTTTTCGAAAGGGTAGAGCGCTATCTACGAACGACGCCTCCGAGCGGAAGCGTGTCCGATCGGAGGCGAAGTGAAGCTAAGGTTGCGGCGCCCTCTCAGCTTCGCGGTGGAAGGGCTTTGAGGAAGGCGTCGAAGGCTTCGAGCATCCTCTGTCTCCAGCCCTCTTCACGCGTGTTGATGGCGATGCGCACAGCCTTGAGTCCGTACACACAGAGCGGGACCCCGGCGGCTCCTTCCTGGCTGTAGATCAGGACGAGCGGCGTCCCGGTCTCTTGGGCCATCTGAAGAGCCATTCCGGTCGCCAGAGTAGCTCCGTAGTCGAGGTAGCCCACGACCGCCGGCGCTTTGCGGATCAGGGCGCGCAGATCATTGTAGGCGTCTTCGGCCATGCTGTCGGCGATTGCGAGGTTCGTGACGAGGGTTGTCGGTTCGAACTTGATGCCGATCTGGCTGGCCTCACGGCAGTGTTTGGCGATCGCTCCCGTCACCATCCCGTAGAGGTCCCTCTCTTCCGAGGTGAGTCCACGAGGAGGTGCCAGCGATCGTGCGAAGTAGATGACTCCCTCGCCTCTTCGAGGGGTTCTTGTCTCATCAGCATTCATCGTAGGAAGACCCTTTCCGGCCAGTTCGGCCACCAGTCCTATATCAAAATATTTTCTTTTCGTCAATAAAACAAACACTCCCCGCAAGGTCATTGCAGGGAGTGTGTTTGCGCGCGAGAAAGATTATTTCTTCGCAGCGACGACTTTCTCTTCTTCTTTCTTTGGCTCTTCCTTCAGCTTGCGAAGCGAGAGACCAAGGCGGTGATTCTCAGCATCGATGCTGATAATGCGGAAGGAGAACTCGTCGCCGACGCGGGCGATTTCGTTGACATCCTTCACAGGGCGAGCGGACAGCTCAGAGACGTGGGCCAAGCCATGGATTTCTGGATCAAGCTCAACGAACAAGCCGAATGGATTGATCTTGAGAACTTTACCCATGACCCACTGGTTGACATCGTACTTCTTCGCGACGCGACGCCATGGATCTTCGACGAGCTTCTTCATGGAGAGGAAGATCTTCGAACCTTCGATGTTGATGACCTCGGCACGCACGGTGTCGCCTGTCTTCAAGACATCGCGAGGATGATCGATACGCTGCCAAGCGATTTCGGAGATGTGGACCAAGCCTTCGAGGTTCTGATCGAAACGCACGAATGCGCCGAAATCCGTAACCGCGGTGACTTCTCCTTCGATGTTGTCTCCGACCTTGTACTTCGCGAGCACGGACTCCTGACGGGTTTCCCAAACGGCTTTCTCGGAAGCGACGATCTTCTCTTCGCCCTCATGGGTGTCGAGAATTTTCACTTCGAGGGTTTCACCGACGAGGCTCTTGAGTTTCTCAAGAATCTTCATCTTCTCGCCGCCAGCAACACGTGGATAGTGTTCAGGGGAAAGCTGTGAAACAGGGATAAACGCTGGGATCCCTTCGATGCGGGTGATGAGACCACCTTTGTTTGCATCGACGATCTTCGCTTGAACAGCACCGCCCAAGGCGAGCAATTCTTTGATCTTATCCCAAGCACGCTTGCGACCCGCGCCCTTAAGCGAGAGTTCGAGTTCATCGAATTCGTTGTGAAGATCGATGACCGTTGCTTCGACTTCGTCTCCGACACGGAGGTCGAGGTTTTTGTCGAGCTCTGGACCACGAATCAATCCAACGGCGAAACCGCCCAAGTCACAGCGGACTTCGTTGCGACCTACAGCGATGACGAGACCCTTTACGACGTCTCCCGGCTTCGGGAACGTAGAGTATTGCTCTTGATCGAGCAATTCCTGAAATGTGGCATTTGCCATAAAAACTGAGCTGTCTGGTGGTCCAGGTTCCGTCCACGGAGGGTACGACTCTGAAAAACGCACTTCTAACAGTCGTGCGCGAGTATAGAGAAAAGTGCCAACGCTGTCAAGAAAAAAAGGGCGTGGTTAAGAGAAAAAGCCTCTCAGGGGGTAAGGGAGGCGTGCTTGCGTTAAATAGTATATTATGCTCAACTTGAGCTCTCTTTCGGTCCCGATCAAAGCTCAAAATCCTTATTTTAGGCTTAGATCGGGAGAGACGGCATGGGGCCGTATCCCCGAAGAAGGGAGGATTGTACATTGTCGAATCAAGAAGAAGACCTTGCTGGGCTTAAGTTGCTTGGTGAGTGGTTTTCTCTGATGCCCCGTCCTGGGGAGAATTTCGGTGACTGGGTTGTGGGTAAGCCGCTGGGTCGTGTGGACCCTCGTCTGTCCGCGGCGCTGTTCGAGGTTACTCCACTGGAGAAGTACGTAGGTGGGATGGGGACGGCGAAGCGGGTCATGAAGATGCTGAATCCGCTGTACGCGACGCCTGAGGGAAAGGAGCGATTCTTTCGAGAGATCGATACTCTCAAACATCGCCCGATCCGGAACCACCCGGCGATCGTGGATGTGGAGGGGACACCGGCTCAACCAGGGAACACCAGATACACGTACGTCATGCCTTACCTCGAAGGGCCGACCCTCGGTGTGTTCGCAGAGGACGGGTACAGCTCGCTTACAGCTTCCTATCTTAGTGGTATTCCTGAGAAGCTCGCTCGGCTCATGGGGCGGATCGATGTCGATTATCTGAGAGCGATCTTGAGTATCGGAGCGAAGCTCGCTGATGTTCTCGCCTTTCTGCATGAGCTCGGCGTAATCCATCGCGATGTGAAGCCGAACAACGTGATCGTTCAGCCGCAGGGTCCGGTGCTGATTGACTTCGGGTCGGTGTCCGTCTCTTCGGAAGCGGTGACTCATCTCTGCAATCATCTGGTACCTCAGCGGTCGGGCACGTACGGGTTCATGGCTCCAGAGGCATTCGCGGGTGCTCTGCCTGCAGCTTCGTTCGATACCTTCGGCCTGGGAGCTACCCTTCGCCTGTGTCTGACAGGCCTTAATCCCTATGCCGATCGTGCACTGCTGAAGCTTTCGAGTGAAGACGCCTGGCGTGAACTCGAAAAGAGGAATGCGGAAGGGCGAGTGCTGCGGATGGCCCAAGTGCCCGGCATTCCCAGGACGCTTTATACTCTCCTCGAGAGTGCGACAGCGGCCGACCCGGCCGCTCGTCCAGCGATGACTGAGTTCGGAGATGGACTCCGCCTGGTTCTGAGTTCAATCCGATAATGTTCCTTTCTCCCACGTCGGGTGTGGCAGCGCGTATCTCGCGCTTCTTCCCACCACCTTCTCGCGGTGACCCGACCACCCGCGCAGCTCTGATATTCTCCTAAGAGGATGCAAGAGGTGCGACGCGAAACAAATGTGGTATCCTGAGCGCAGTTTCTATGTCCTTTTTGAATACACAAGATCGAGCAGAACTTCTCGCCTTTATCGACTCCATTGTCGATTATCTTCCTCCAGAAGAGCGGGAGCGTGCGTTTGCGTTGTTGCAGGAAAAGCAGGGAGCAGAGCCGCTCTCTCAGGCGGAATTAGCGGGGCAAGTGCTCCAGCATGCAGTGTTTACCTGGCCTGCTCGGCGTGCCGTGCAGCGGTATGTAGAAGCGGAAGGGGCGGAGGCTGAGTGGACGAAGCTCCTAGAGACGGTTCGACCAACAACGGCCTTTTTGTTGAAGCGGCTCCGTGAACGAACAGGAGCGAGAAGTTTGGGGCAGGTGTTGGGTTTACCTGAGATCGCAACGGCTATCCAAGGTGAGGAGCGAACAGAGCTCGAGCTTGTTCGTCCGGAGATTTGGATCGAATTGTGGCAAGCCCAACCAGAAGCACTCACAACGCATACGCAAGAAGCAACCAAAGAGCTCCAGGCGATGCAGCAGCGCTTACAAAAGTTAGAACAGTTTTCGGCGCAGTCCGAGAAACGGACCGAAGTTGCAGAGAAGATTCGCGACTTCCAGGATCGGATTTATTTTAAGGGCGAATCGATTTCTTTAGAGAGGCTGAATGAAGAGTTGCAGCTCACCATTGGAGATGTGCTGATGCCGAGAGGGGAATAAGCGATACGTTCTTATTGCTTCATGATAGAAAAAAACCGGACGCTGCTTTTTGGCAGCGTCCGGTTTTTATTTCCGGTGTTTAACGAATGTCTCCGTCAGGTGTCAGGGCGAGGTTTGGGTGAAATTCAGCCGGTGAAGTGATCGGGGCGCCGAGATCGTAGTTTACAAAGAAGGCGTCTGGGACATCGTCGACGAGGGTACGCCAGCGGCTGCCGTAAAGGGCGATAGCAACGGATTCAGACTCAATCCAACGAGCGCGACCGAAGTTGTCGACAGCATACACGCGTGGGTCGGTTGAGATCTTGATCAGACGTGAGCCTGGACGGTAAGTGATGTTGCCGCCGATTGAAAGTGAAGCGAGTTCAGCGTCGCTAATACGATCGATGCTGGCGAAGTCGTAAGGGCTGAACCACGTGTAGAACGTACGATCGTTTGGAAAGACGTAACGGCGGCCGTTGTTGGCGAGCCAATACACGGCTTCACCGGAGCCTTTTACGAGGGAGCTGCGTTGAGGCGCGGCAGAAGCGATCGAAGGAACGAGGACGGAAGCGGCCAATGCGAGGCTGCAGAGACCGGAAAGGAACTGTTTGCGTGTCATATGGCAGCAGTATAACGTCTTTCAGAGAAAAGAGCACGAACGAAAAACGACCCAGAGCCGAAGCTCTGGGTCGTTTCTTTTTTTGTTTGGGTTATTTCTTGTTCATGCCGATCACACCGGTCCAGGTGGACTGACCAAGCTGGTCAATCACGCGAGCCTGATATTCGATCTGATTGGTTGTAATTGGGGCGGAAGTGAACTGACAAATATCGCCAGAGCAATTCGCGACCACCGTTCCGTTCAGATAGATCTCGATGCGGCTCACGCCCTGCTGCGACCAGCCCTTTGCTTTGAAGGTGATGCGTTCGCCGATGTTGTAGCCAGCGTTATCGTCGGTTGTGATAGCGGCATAGGCAGGAATGAATCCCGCTGTGTCGTCTACCCAGACGCGACGGATGAGGATCGAGCGCACATCAGACCAGGCTTTGTTGCCTTTGCCGTCTGTGATACGGGCGTTGACCGAGAGGTTGTGCTTGTCGGCGTAGTCATCAGTTGTGAGGACGACGTCACATTCACGGTTGCCGTTCGAAACACCGAAGGTACACGTGCGGCGGACTTGGCCGTCGACGATCATTTCGATGCGTTCGATACCGTTCGCGGACCAGGCGCCAACCGTATAGGTGGTGTTCCAGTTGTACATTTCAGACACGTCGCGTGACATCCAGTTCCAGACACTGATTGGGCCAGTGCCTTTGACAGGCTGTGGCTGCATTGTGGTGTCTTGAACGGTGATGGTGCGGGTGTTGCTCCACATCGAGCGATAGTTGGAATCGATCGCGCGTGTAACGAAGCTGAGCGTTGTGCCAGCTGGGAGTTTCGACGTGTCGATCTTTGTGTCACACGTCACGAGACTGAGGGACGATCCAGGAGAACAGGCGCGGATCACTTTGTTGTTTTGGTAGAGTTCGATCGTTGCGAGACCTGTTCCTGTATTTTGGCTCTTGGTCTTAATCGTGAAGCTGTCTCCACGGCGGACGCTCGTCATATCTGGATCGATCGTCAGCGTTGTTTCGAAGACAGGGCGTGGGTTTACGGCTGTTTGAACGGTTTGGCCGTTCACGACAGTCGTTGTGTCGTTGGCGGCACGCTGAATGCGGACGCCTTCGGTCCAAACGGACTTGTTTTCGTTGTTCTGTGTGTTGAAGAGCTGCGCGTTGACGAAGATTTCCGTTGCGGCTGGGTAGTCGCTTCCAGAAAGGGTCATCGTACAGACGCGAATGTCCGTCAAACTGGTGAAGTCACACGAACGTGCAACATCTCCGTTCACATAGACGTTTACGCGGCCGAGACCATTCAGGTGCTGAGCGGCAAAGACGACTGTTGTTTGTTCGTTGTCTTTGAGAGCGCTCTGCTCCGGCTGACGCCAGACCATCCAGGTCAGGCCAGAGTTCGCATCACGGTTCCAAGCGCGGTTGGCTGGGATCGTCATGACTTGTCCCTGAGCATCTTTTTCTCCGAGCTTGTCGTTCGAGGCGCTCGCGGTGGAGCTGCGATCGATCGTGAGCGTCAGAGGCTTGCTTGTATTGCTGTAGCCTTGTTTGTCGCTGGCACCTCCCATGAATTCGATCGAGCGCGTTGGCTGACCGTTCGTGTAGTAGGTCTGCGTGTATTCACAAACAGTGGTGTTACAGGTTTTGAGTTTTGCTCCATTTACGATCACCGAGGTGTTGGCGACACCGTCCGTATCGGTCGCTGTGACGCGAACCGTGTAGACTTTGCCGTCACCAACGACGTTGTCACGAGGGATCGCGACGATTTTGATACTTGGTCCACGGAGACGTGAGACCATGTTGGTTGGATTGTTGAGAGGAACGTTCATGTTTTCACGAACTTCCACGAGTTTGGCGGTAAGGGGTTGTGTCGCGAAGGTCTGGTCTGGTGTCGACACAGCGCCACCGAGCACGTACACACCCTGGCCGTTCGAGCTGACCACGTTGAAGAAGTCACGTGTCTTGCCATCGCTTGTCATGTGCTCACCGTCGAAACGGATGAGGTTTTTGCCAAGTGTGATAAGCCACGTTTCGCCGGCATGAGCCGCACGAACTTCACGTGCATCGTTCGAAAGTAAGCCGACGCCGAGCGCTTCCGTCGAAACTTCGCGCAACGTGGTGCCATTGAAGACCCAGTAGCGGTCCGCCGAGAAAGGATTGCTCACGACATCGCTCGTCGCAACGAGGACTTCGTTGTTACCCTGCCACACGCCGCTCACAAAGCGGAAGGCTGGCATATCGGACACACGGGTGAAACGCGTGCCATCGATTTTCCAGATGGAGCCTTTGGCAAACTGGGTTGTTTTTCCTTGGTCATTCACGACTTCGGCGTTTCCACCGATCATGAACCAGGTTCCGCCAGCGCGTACCATACGTGTCTCACCGAGACAGACGCGAACGCCTGTGATTTCACGTAAACAACCTGGAGCCATATTGCTCAAGTCGGTCGTGAGAGGGAATTCTATTTTTTGAAGGGTTGTTGGATTGAAATTGAACGCCGTCCAGCGAGCTGGTTCGTACTGCGTCGCTTGGGTAAACGTACGGCCGTACCAGGTTCCGCGATAGCCAACGGCATCAATCCCACCGCGACCATTGGTGAAGAGGGTCGAGATGTTGGTGAAGCTATTGCCATCGGTCAAGAACGTACGTGGGTTTGGGGTATCCAAACCACGACCGCTCACGATCCAACGCTGGTCATCAGACGCAAGCGTGGAAATCGTTGTCAGGCCATTTGTACGTGCAGCAGCGGTGAGATCTTTGATCGTTTCACCGTTCAACGAATACAGACGCTGTGTATCAGACGCGAGCCAGCTCCCACCGTTTGCCGCAAGCAATTCAATGCTCACGCCGTCACGGTAAGGTAAAAGACCGGACTGGTCTTTCCAGGTCCAGCCAGATTGATTCGCGAAAAGAGGGGTTGCAATAACCGCTCCTAAGACAAGCACCGCAATGGCTGCGACGTGGGTACGGCGCATCGTACGAACACGCTTCAACAAACGGGGGAGGATGGGCAAAGACATAGAGAAACACGCATCGTTTAGACGATTTCGTACTTCTCTCCATCTTTGAAGAGTAACCCGGTAGTATACAGTATTTTGTTATTTTGTCAACCCAGGGGACGCATCTTTTGGCTGGGTAGAGGGAAATATTGACAAAGGTATTGTCCGAGTCCAGGCTATCTACGCCAGATAAGACAGCCTACGGCGTCAATGGCTCGCAGAGAAGGGAGGTGGAATCAATGGGGACAAAACGTGGTGAGAAGAGGGCGAAAGGGTACCAGGTTGTATCCGTCGCCTACCAAACCGAGGTGGTGCGCATGCACTACCAGAGCGATGGGACGATTCGCCAAGAGCGGCGGGTGGCGCAGAACGGTCGAAATCCTAACCAGGAGGCCTTCGAGGGGGCGTTCGGCCTGTACTACGTCGACCGCGAGATCATCTCTCTCCGGTGCCCGGGAAGCGAACAGCTGACCGTGTGCTCGGGAAGGGCAGTCAAGAACGTAGGCAGGACGTTCTATCACTGGGACTGCGTCATCATGACGGTTCGGCAGCACGCCACCGTGCGTCCGAATGACCTGCCTCGTCTCATGCAGCACCTGCTGGAAGACGAAGAGCAGCTGTTCGTGGCGTTCGAAGCTGATGACGAGTACCACTACTTCCTGTGCGAGAAGCGGGATCTGGTGCTGGAGAAGCCGAAGCCCCAGAGCAGGAAGGAAGAGCGCGCTCCGGCGAATCCGAGGGTGAACGCTGCGAAGGTCGTAAGTAAGTTGAAGAACTGAAGACGACGCCTCTCGCGTCCGTTCCCGGCAATGCGCTCTCCCGCATTCCCTTCCGGGATGGGCGCATTGTTATTTCTGGAAACGCTGTAAGAATTGGTGAATCGGTTCAACGGCTGCTTTCCAATCAGCAGGTTCGATGTTGGTGGCTTCAGCGGGTTTTGGCGGTTGATCGATCGTTTTTTCTAACAGGGTTTGAATCGCAACCGTCCAAAGGTGTGGTTTGGAGGGAGGGGCGAATACGGTTCCGGGAGGAGCAGTGTCTGGCAGAGCTGTCGTACAAGAAGAGATGCTGGGAGTGCCAAAGAGCGCTGCTTCGTGTAGAGGTAGTCCTAAGCCTTCGTACCAGCTTGGGTAGAGAAAAACGCTGGCGGAACGATAGAGCGCGTATAAGGTGGCATCATCCACGCGTGGGAGTATGACGATCCGCGGATCGTTCAACGGTTTGTGATACCCGCCGACGATCACAAGATGAATGTGTTGGTAGGCTGGATTTTGATGTAACCGTTGTACTGCTTCAACGATACAGCTCGCATTTTTTCGTGTGTCTTTTCGACCGAGACACAGCACAAAGCGTTTGTCGCGGAGTTGTTCGGGGAGGGGACCGGGAGTAACGAGATCGTTCTGACGCGGGATCGGAAGGACGTCGATTTTGTCTGCAGGAATTCCCAAATGCAGCGTCAGCGCAAACTTTGTCCAGTCTGAAACAGCGAATAAACGCGTGGCTTCACTCATGACTCGGCGTGCATGGACGATCCGATGCCAGATTTGCCCTCGCCCGTTAAACCACTTCGGCTCCACTAAGAAAGAGAGATCGTGTACGACCAGGCCATAGGGAATTTTCGGGAAACCCACATGCCCGTTGTTTGGAAGTAGAAGGACATCCGGTTTTTCTTTCGAAAAAAATTGTTCAAACGAACGTAGCCCAAGACTCGTAAGGCTGCTGACGACTTTATTTGGAAGACGAACATGCACCCGACGACTGTTGGGAAGTAGGGGAATCCCAAGGGGGAGTTCGTGTTGGCCGGTTGTTCCAAACAAGCAGGTATCCGTTGGAAGTGACTCGGCGATTGCCTGAAGGAGGGATTGGGTTAAGCGAGTGACGCCTCCAGGTGAGGGGATGGTCAGCGGCCGCGCATCAAACAAGACCTTCATACCAACTGTCCTGTTGCTTCGGTGATCGCTTGTTTAATCTGGTCGGCAAAGCGTTGCTGTGAAAACTGCTCAGCATGCGCGCGAATCTCTGTGTGCGAAAATTGGGTGGGATCAAAGCGCAAAATCGCATTCGCGATCGCTTCCCATGACTGGACGTGGAAGAACTTGCCGGTTTTTCCGTCAATCAGTGTTTCGGTGATACCACCTTTGCCGTAGGCGATCACGGGTTTGCCGGCAGCCATCGCTTCGATCGCGGTAATCCCAAAATCTTCGACGTGCGGGTACAGGAAACCAATCGCGTTTTTGTAGAGCTCGAATTTAGTCTTTTCATCGACCGCCCCAACGAATTCGGTTTTTGGACCGGCGAGTGCGCGCAAGCGTTTTTCTTCCGGGCCAACACCAAAGACTTTGAGGGGCAAGTTTAGGCGCGCAAATGCCGTTATCGCTAAATCAAAGCGCTTGTAAGCGACTAAACGACCCCCGATTAACCAGTAGCCCCCGTTTGTGCCGGAAGATTGGATGAGGTGTGTATCAACGGGTGGAAAAATAACTTTGGCTTCGCGGCGATAGAAACGGCGGATGCGTTCTTGAGACGTTTTGCTGTTGGTGAGCAGTACATCTGGCCGATCAGCGGCCAAGACGTCCCATTGCCGTAGGTGATGCAAATAAAAAGGGAGGAGACGCTTGATAATGCCCGGTTGAGGAAGGTCATTCACGTACCCATGGCGTTCCTGCCACAAAAAACGGGTTGGATTGTGGCAATAACAGATATGCATCGCGCCGGGAGGAGCGATAATGCCTTTAATGATACTCGAAGACGAAGACAGGATGACGTCGTAGCCCGTCAGATCAATCGACTCAGCCGCGTGTGGCATGAGCGGCAAGTACCATTGGTATTTCGCCGGAGCAAACGGGAACTTATTTAAAAACGATGGGATGATTTTTGCCTGCTTGAAGTCGGGATGCACCTTTGTTGGATCGTAGAACAAGGTAAATATGGGTGCTGTTGGAAATAAACGATGCATCGCGAGCAATGTTCGTTCGGCACCCCCATCTTGCATCAAATAGTCATGGACCAAGGCAATCCGCATGGGAAAAGCCTAGCAGGCGAGCACGGGGTGTGCATCCACAGGTGTGTTATTCCGCTTTCCTATGCCCGATGACGGCAAGAGGTGTTTTGAGAAGAATGTACAAATCCATCCAAATCGACCAGTTCTCGATATACCAAGTATCGAGACGCACCTCATCTGCGAAATCTAAATCACTACGTCCCGAGATTTGGGCCATGCCGGTAATGCCTGGTTTGATCGTGAGGACGCGTCGTTGGCCAGGTTCGTATTTCTCTACCTCCTCTGGATAATGGGGGCGAGGTCCTACAAGACTCATGCGTCCAAGAACAACGAGGAACAGCTCTGGGAGCTCGTCGATCGACCACTTGCGAATGAACTTACCAACATTCGTGATACGTGGATCGTCTTTTGTCTTTACGAGGGGCCCACTTCGAATATTTTGATCAGCGAGTTCATTGTAGCGTTCAAAATGACGGTCCTTTTCCATGGAGCGAAACTTAAAATAGTGGAATGGCCGTCCGCCTTCTCCGATGCGGAGCACAGGCTTTTTATTGGGAAGGTAGGAGAAGAAAACGCCCCCTCTTGATTCAAGAACGATCGCAATCGCCGTTACGACGAGGAGCGGCGACAGAATAATAAGAAGGAAGCTTGAGGCGACCAAATCAAATACGCGTTTTGCGATACGACCCCAGCCATCAAGAGGCGTCCGCTTTACTTCGATAACAGGAATGCCTCCAGCGGTCGACATTTCGATGCGGGTAAAACGAGCCGCGAATAAGTCAGCGAGGTAGTGAAAGCTCAAATGTTGCTCCTCGCTAAATGCAATAATCTCTAATGCCTTTTCTTTCGGAAGAGATGGTTCTGCGAGCAGAATTCCATTTACTTCACCCTTCTTCATCAGCCGTTTCATTTCCTGAAGGGTGGTTTCTGACCAGGAGCGGAAGACGCGGACAACGCTGAAACCAAGCGTTGGGCTTGTGCGGTAGAGGTCGGCGATATCTTCGGCCACTTTGTTTTGCCCAATGATCACAAGTTTTTGATGCCCGTACCCTGCCGCCAGTAGCCGTTTTCGAATCGCCCGTAGAATCAAGCGTCCGGCGGACAGATACATGATCGTGAGCGGCCAGAGGGCGAGCACGATAAAGCGTGAAGCGGTCCACTCACGACGGAAGAAAATTGTGACAATGATAAGGGCAACGCCAGCGGTACAGGCGAGAGCGATGCGTCCCAACTCGTTCCAGGCGCGTCGAAGGCGAGTGGAATAGAGACCAGCCATCATGAAGAGCGCCATCCAAACCAGCGAAAATACGCCCATCGCTGCCATGTAGGGGAGGAAGGGAATTTCTTGGAGAATCGGGCGGATCTCAAGGAAAATCTGCGAGGTGCGCAGCGAATACGCGGTGATTCCAGCGGCGCAGAATGCCAGGAAGTCGAGCGGAAGGAGCAACGCGGTGAAGGTGAGATCGAGCCGACGCATAAGATTGGGCTTAGTATACCCTCTTCTTTGAATCATGGCATTCGTGAGTCGGTGAGAGAAGCGCGGGGAAGCCAGTTCAGCTGGCTGAACTGGCTAAACTTTTGCGACACTTACGAACATGTGCGAAAATGCGGTGTATGCCTGCTCTCTCAGAACAACTTCGGACCTTTCTTGAAAACCTCGAGCTCAGCAAGGGCCGGTCGGCGCTCACCGTTCGGAATTACGAGTTCTATCTCCGTCGCTTCATCGACTGGGCGAATGATCCAGATCCAAAGAATATTACGCAGGAGATGATTCATAAGTATCGCCTGCATTTGAATCGTTTGGAGGACCCGCATCGCGGCGCGTTAAAAAAGAACACGCAGAACTACCACTTGATTGCGCTCCGCTCATTCCTGAAGTATCTGGCACGAAATGACATTAAAACGCTGTCTTCTGAGAAGATCGAGCTCGCAAAACAGGGGACGCGTGAGGTGTCTTTCCTTGATCAGGCGGATTTGGAACGTTTGATGCATGCGCCTGATATTGCGGATACGGCGCCACTCGTGAAGCTGCGTGATCGCGCAATTTTGAAGATGCTTTTCTCTACGGGTTTGCGTGTATCTGAACTTGCGAGTTTGAAGCGGGACCAAGTGAGTCTCGAGCGTGACGAACTGACGATTCGTGGGAAGGGAGACAAATTGCGAATCGTGTTTGTGTCGGACATGGCGCGTTCGGCGTTGCGTGACTATTTGGATGGACGTCAGGATACGTGTCCGTTCCTGTTTATTCGTCACGATCGTGGACGCGGACGAAAAAATCCAGAAGATGTGGGTGCGCTGACACCACGTTCGATCGAACGTTTGGTTCATCACTATGCGATTCTTGCCGGCATTACAAAAAAGATTTCCCCTCACACGCTTCGCCATTCATTCGCGACTGATCTGTTAATGAACGGGGCGGACCTGCGAAGTGTTCAATCGTTATTAGGGCATTCTTCGATTACAACGACGCAGATCTACACGCATATTACAAACCAACAGCTCAAAGAAGTGTTCAATGCGTTTCACGGAAAACAAATGGACGAAGAGGAGTCAAAGGATGAAAAAAAGACGAAAGCGGACGAAGAGCCAGTTGAAAAAGACGGAGAAAAGACTTGAGGCAGTTCCTTAGCTTCTCTTTGTATCTGCGGGACGAAGAGGAGATGAGGGACGGGGGAAAGGGGGAGAGCCCTTTCCCGTGGGGAGCTCGCTTGAGAGAGCGAGAGTCGCCGTCGGAAGGCGGGAGCGGTCAATTCGGCTGATTGCTGTCAGCCGTGACGCGTACACGCCCCATGCGCTCGCGCTCACTGAGGGCGCGCTCGCCGAGGTAGGGCGGAAGGAACGTCATGATGGCGAATGCGACGATGAACGCCACAATCACCGGGAACCAGGAAGCTGAATTGGACGAGTCTTCGTCCATGTAGCGTTGACGCAACACATGCCCTCCAGTGCCGTATGAGCAAAAACGGCTGAGGGATAGTAGGTGTTTTTACTGTTTTTGTAAAGAAAAGCGCGAAGTATCCCAAAACGATAATCCTAGGTACAATAGAGGTACTTATGCCTCCAAAGGCGTCTTCTGTGCTCGTGAAAGAGGTCCCCATGCCCTCGCTTCTTGTCCTTGAAGATACGCTCGAACGTCATCCGGATGCGCGTATTCCTTTGCTTGAGTCTGAGATTGCGCGTCGTGAATGCGAAATTGTCTTACTTCGTTCGCATCGTTTGCTTTTGCGCTTGCAGCTTTGGAGTGCGGTGCAGACGGCGTTGATCGCTGGGTTGGTGATCTTCTCATTTGGAGCTGCGTTGAGCGGTCTTGTCCAGGTCTCGAAGGTGGTTCAGCGTGTTGGTTCTTGGAATGCGACGTTAACAGGAAATGTGCTCACGCGTGGCCTTCAACGTGAAGTCCAGGATCTTATCCCAACCTCAACCGTGTTAGAAATAGGGAATTTCATTCCTTTTTGGGATCTGGGTGACGCGACCAGGTTATCAGTGGTTGTAGCGATCGTGATTCTTGCGCTACGTGTTGTTCAAGGAGTGACGCACTG
This sequence comes from uncultured Gammaproteobacteria bacterium, assembly GCA_964582475.1. Lineage (GTDB taxonomy): Bacteria > Patescibacteriota > Patescibacteriia > 2-12-FULL-60-25 > 2-12-FULL-60-25 > JAGOTP01. Next base: position 61,130 of record CAZOQS010000001.1, read on the forward strand.
GCGTGCCAGTGGACGCTTAAAACAAGGGGCGCGCGCCATTGAGGCAGAGCTAGGGGTATTGAGACAGTGGCTGAAGAGGAAGTAAAAAACCTCGCTGTAAAAGCGAGGTTTTTTATGGCCGGGTCGAAACCAGCTCGGCTGGTTAAACTCGATGGTGTCCCCACAAGGAATCGAACCTTGATAAACAGCTTAGAAGGCTGCCGCACTATCCGTTGTGCTATAGGGACGTCTATTCTTTTTTACGGACGGCGTCCGCGCCAGCAGAGTAGCGTTTATGCTATCCTTTAGGCAATATGACCCCTTCCTCACGTCGTAAACTTGGTCTGATATTCATTATTGTTCCGCCGGTTCTTGTGGTCGCTGCCATCATTTTGTTCCCGATTTTCAATATCATCTTCCAAACACTCATCTTTTCTTCCGAAACAGGAGGCGGTGGAGTTGTCTTGATCGCGCGCATTGTGAACATTGTTCTTGGATTCTTGGGGTTCCTTGGAATCACAGGCTTGTTCACGGCCTTTCCGATCGGTCTCTACCTCTTTTTCTCCACTCCAAAAACGCCTGGCGCTCCTCAAGCTCCGTCAGCTCCTCCTCAAGTCTAATTCCGCGTCTTCGTTGACATCTTCCAGGCCACTCCTTAGCCTAACCTCATATGTTACCCATCATCATCTTGTTTTGGATCGGCGTCTTCATCGTCTTCGTTTCGTTGCGTCAGATCAACCAGTTTGAACGTGGTGTGAAGTTCACGATGGGAAAATTCTCCGGGTTGGTTGATCCAGGCTGGAAGATCGTCCTTCCTATCTTTCAGGGAATGACGAAGGTTGATATCCGTACAAAGGCGGTTGAAGTTCCTTATCAGGACGCTATCACGAAGGATAACGTGTCCTGTAAGATCAACGCTGTTTTGTACTATCACGTAACGGATGCAATCCGCTCGGTAATCGAGGTGGAGAATGTGTGGTACGCAATTTCACAGCTCGCGCAAACAACGATGCGTAATATTGTTGGTGAACTGACGCTCGACGAGTTGCTCTCAGAACGCGACCAGGCCTCAATGCGTATCAAAGAGCTGATCTCGCAGCATGCTGGAAATTGGGGTATTGAAGTGCAAGGAGTTGAGTTAAAAGATATCTCCCTCCCAGAAGAAATGCAGCGTACCATTGCGAAGCAGGCAGAGGCAGAACGTGAACGCCGTGCGGTCATCATTAGCTCGGAAGGTGAAATTGCTGCTGCAGAAAACCTCCGCAAGGCCGCCGAGATTCTCTCGAGTAACCCAGGCGCTTTGCACTTGCGCACCTTGAACTCCATCAATGACATCTCAAGCGATGCATCGAATACAGTCGTATTCGCAGTGCCACTCGAAGTCTTGCGTGCATTTGAAGGGCTCGGAAAGTTGGGCGGACCAAAAGCCTAACGGCAAAATAAAACACCCTGTGCCAACTGGCGCAGGGTGTTTTATTTTTTACCTGATTTTATTTCCACCGCAACGCTGACTCAATCCACCACTGACTCGATCGACTCAAGCGATCGCTTGGAGTCGCAAGGTCGAGATCCGTTGTGCCTTGGATATGGTTGCTGATGAGGTAGGCGTAGGTTGGTCGCGCGAGGAAAATCGCCGGTGTCTCTGCGAGCAGTGCCCGGGCGAAGTTGATCCGAGCCGTCTGCAGCATTTCGGTTGAAGTTGCGGCGTGAATGGCGTCGATCCGTTGGTCAACGGCTCGACTATTCAAGTTGGAGAAGTTGAGGCCTTGTCCCGTCGCAGATTCACTGTCCCAAAATGGGGCGGGATCCTGTGTCGGTTGCAAGAGGATATTCCAGATGAGCACCTGGTAGCCTGAGCGATCCGTTACGACGTCTCGAACGAGTTGTTCTGCAGGGTGAGCTTCAATGCCAACCTTCATTCCAAGGAGAGACCAGCGCTGTCGGAGGTACTCCGCCATCCGAATGAGATCTGGCTGATCAGGCACGTCGATCGTAATGGCGAGCAGGGTTCCGGTAGAGGTGGTGGCCGTGCTGGTAGCGGAACCTGGTCTTGGGGCGGGACGCGTACTAGGAGTTGGAAGTGAACGCAGTCCCGTCGTTGGATCAAGCTTCCAGCCCGCTGTCTCGAGCGCTTGACGCAGATCGTCGAGCGAAGGGTGCGTGGAGGTTACACTCGCTGTACTGGTTGCGGAAGTGCTGGTTACGGCAGGAAGTTCTAGGAAAGGGAGGGGAGATCCGCCAGGGAGCGCAGAAGGTTTTACGGCCTCCGTCAGTCCTTCTGTATCGATCGCCTTAGAGAGAATGTCACGGAGTTTTACGTCTTTCAGAAGTGCGTCGCGGGTGTTGAAAAAGGCGATGGTTTGTTGCGGAAGGCGAAGCGCGACAGGATGAACGGCATCGTGCGAAAACTTGTTCACATCTGTCCAAGGCAAGAAGGGAAAGGCATCGGCTTGATGCGCTTTAACGGCCTGTGTTGCTTGAGTCACGTCTCCAAAGAAGCGAAACACGCGAGAGGTGAGGTAGGGTTTTACTCCGTAGTATTGCTCAGAACGGTCCAATCGATAACTCAAGATGATGCCACGTGGATCACGACGCAGCGAGGCGATATGATACGGGCCTGAACCAACAGGTCGCAGGTTGAGGTCGGCTAAGAGAGGGTTTGGAACATCCTCCCACAGATGACCTGGCAAAATCCCAATCGTGAGCTGGGTCAAAAATTGAGGTTCAGGCTTTTCTAAAATAAACTGAACCGTTTGATCGTCGACACGTACCACGTTTAACTGTTTGAAGATGCTCGAAAGCGGGCTCCGCCAGAGGGGGGACTTGATTGCCTGATAGGTAAAGACTACGTCATCCGCGGTTACAGGGGCGTTGTCGTGGAAACGAGCGTCTTTGCGCAAGATGAGTTCAAGGACGGTTCCATTCTCGCGCCACTCGTAACGTTCAACGAGATCGGGTTTCGGTTCCAATTTCTCATCCAGGCGGAATAAACCAGAGTAGACGAGTGAGGCCAAATCACGATCAACATCGTTCAACGAGGCGTAGAGAGGATTGATGAGCTTCGGTGAGCCGACGAGTGCTTCTATCACCGTGCCTCCGTCCGTTGGAACGCGAATCAGGTGAGGTTGGGCCAACATCCAGCCCCCAACAAGCAGTAACACAAAGGCGCCCACTAACGCACTCCAAAACAAACGTTTCTCACTCGAGGTGAGAACATGGTTCAAAAACGACAACTTTCGCCAACCAGTGGCGTGGGTCGTCTCATGAATAGATAAAACTAACGCGTGGTCATGCGAAGCGTCTGTCCGCACCTCTTCCGAGGGGGATTTGCCTGCGTGCCAAAAAAACAACCGATTCCAAAAGGCTTTTGCTCGACTGAGCCAAGAGGCCATGGGAGTTTAGGCGAAGAGAACGCTCAAGAACGCGATGCCGAAGAACAAGCAGGAGAGCGCAATTGTGACGTAGAAGAGGGCTTTTTCTAAGCCACGCTTCGTGCGGAAGATGGTTGTATCTCCACCAAACGCGAGTCCAAGTCCTGTGCCACGCTGCTGAAGCAAGATGGCAGTTGAGAGCAAGATCGAGATCACGATGAGGGCGGCAGAAAGGATGGTTTGTTGCATACCGGTTGAGAGAAACCATACCGGATTAGAGGGTTTGGGTCAATCGAAAGAGAGAGCTGTGTTATACTTTCTGTGCTCTATGCGTCTCTTTGGAAAAGATCTCCACATCTCCTTTGGAAAGCTGTTTTTGTGGCTGATAGGCCTTTTATTTCTGACGTTGATTGTCTGGTTCGTTTCTCGGATCGGCGTCTACTACTGGGCGATCCGGAATGGCGAGTCCAACCCGATTTTGAATAAAAGTCTTCAGATGAGCGTGGGTAAAGCGATCGCAAATACAGCGATTGACCCAGAATATGCGAAATCCTTGATTGTGGCGGACGCCCCTTCTATTGGTCCCGTAAATGCGCCCCTCACAATCGTCGAGTTCTTGGATTTTGATTGTCCTTTCTGTAAGGCGGCTTTCCCCTCGATCCGGGCTCTCCAGGCTCAATATGGGACTCAAGTGCGTCTTGTCATCCGTCATTTTCCGCTAGAAGACCTCCATCCAACGGCGAAAATTGCCTCGCGTGCCGCAGCCTGCGCCCAAAAAGCGGGGAAATTCTGGGTGTATCACGACAAGCTCTTCTCAAACCAAGACCAACGAACTCAGGAAGCGTTGACACGCTTTGCAGTCGAAAGTGGTATGGATGCCAACCAGTTCACGACCTGCCTGGCTTCCAAAGAAATAAAAGACTTGGTTGAGCGGGATTTTAACGCCGGAATCCGGGCCGGAGCCGTTGGAACCCCCACCTTTTTCTTTAACGGAACCCGTGTTCCAGGCTGGGGAGAGAGTGATGTGATGGCCTATCTTATCCAGACCTGGTTAGACCAGTTATCAGGGGAAAAGCCTAAAACACCGTAATCTCTTGACGTAGACTGCATTTTCTCGTACTCTTGCCGCCATCTATGGCCGACCAAATCACCCTTCCAGCTGTCATTCAGCCCTCCCAAATCCGCACGGGGATGACTATTCGCATCCACCAGAAGATTAAGGAAACGGCTCCTAACGGTGAGGAAAAGGAGCGTGTGCAGGTATACGAAGGGATTGTCTTGAAAATGAGTGGTGTCGCAAGCCGCAAGACGATGACCGTCCGCAAGATGTCCGGCAGCATCGGGGTAGAGCGTATCTTCCCTCTTAGCTTGCCTTCCATCATGAAAGTGGAAGTCACGAAAGTCGCGCGCGTCCGCCGCAACAACATTTCCTTCATCCGCGACAGCAAGAAGCGCTTCCGCGATGTAAAGAACATCAAACTTTCTGCGGTCTAACGACCAAAAGAATGAAAACACCCTCCATCATGTGATGGAGGGTGTTTTTTTGCTGTAGTAAGCCTAAACATTGACTTTTTGATGAAAAACTGCTAGAATGGCGAGTTCTGTAGATGGTCTGTTCTTCTCCTAGATTCTCGAAAGAGAATACGGGAGAAGAACGCGATCATCGTCACTCCGACGAAAAAGACTCGCGCTCTGAAAGGGCATTGCGTATATGGTTGGACGGTTCTTTGCACGTGTCTGGTGGATTCTCGGTCTCGCAGTTACGGCCTTGGCCTGCTACTTCATCTACCACGCCTTCTTCGTCAACAAGGAGCGGGTACGGGTGGAGTTCGTGCGGCAGGGGCGTGGAGCGCAACGGGCAGACGTCCGCATCATCTCGCCGTTCGCCTCACGTCTCGAGCGGGGCTACAACTACGAGAAGCTCGGTGGCGGCCGCATCCGCTGCCGTCCGCCGGAGGACAGCCTGACGGCTCCCGGCGTGACGCCGCACTCGACGCTGCTGGTGTTCTACGCGAACGCCGCGGCCTGTGAGCGCGGGAACTGGACGATCACGACGTCCATCCCTGGGGCTCGAGTGATCGCCAACCCCGATCCGTGCCAGCACGGGTGGACGATCATCACCCCGATCCGCCGCTGAACCCAGCGCGCCCCCTTAGCGACAGGGGACTGACTTAGTCGCTAACTTCGACGCTTGCGTCGACGGAACGGATGCTCTCATCCCCGTCGGTGTGAGCGTCTGTTTCGTTTCAGAACAAACGGAATACGCACGTTTTTAAGATAAGCTGCTTCACTTCCTCTACGGTCTTCCGAAGCTCACCTTCTTTATTAGTAATGCAAACATCTGCGAGCTTTGGATAGAGTCTCATTTCTGTATCAATTCGAGCAATTCGTTTCGCGACATCCTCTGGATCTGTATGTCGTGCTTGAAGGCGTGCAAGTAATGTTTTACGCGGAGCATCGATTGCGATTAAAGTCGTCTGTTCTGGATCGCCTTGTTTTATCTTCTGCGCACCTTGTGGTTCGAGGACGCATACGATCGGTCTCGCCCCTCGGCGGAGGGTGTTGAGCGTTTCTTTATTGGTGCCGTATAGATGTCCATAGATTTCCGTCCATTCAAAAAACGTTCCCGCTTTGATCATGAGCTGAAACTGAGCAGGCGACACGAATTGATACTGTACGCCAGGAATTTCGCCTTCACGTGGATCGCGCGAGGTTGTTGTGAGAAAACGAACAAGATTGAGGCTTGGATCGGCGAGGAGCGCCTCCATCACGGTTGTTTTGCCAGCGGCGGAAGGTCCGATCAGAATGAACAACTGCATACGAGACGAGGTTACAATGAGCCTTTTGTTTGAAGAGCGGTACGCATCGCGTCGAAGGCAGGGTCAGCGGCAAGGTCGAACTGTTCGCGTTCACCGGTTGCAGGATCGTTGAAGGCGAGGTGGACGCTTTGGAGCAGGATACGTGTTGGGCGTTTGATATTTCGATCCGTTTGCTTGCGAATGTAGAGTGGGTCTCCAATCACAGGGTGGCCGATGCCGTGGAAGTGTGCGCGGATTTGGTGGGTGCGGCCAGAAAGAATCTCGACGTCGAGCAGCGTTGCGCCGACATAGCGTTCACGGACTTTGTAGTGGGTCCAAGCAGCCTTTCCCTCCTGCTTTCGGGGGCGTGCGGCCATACGCGCTTTTGAAGTTGAGCGGGCAATGACGAGCTTGATATCGTCCTCCTCTTCTAAGATTTCGCCGTGTACGAGAGCGAGATAACGTTTTTCGACGGTTCGGCTAGAAAAGCCTTTTTTCAACTCATCATAAGTAGCTTGGTTTTTAGCCAAGACCAAGAGTCCGCTGACTTCGCGGTCGAGGCGGTGGACGATCCCCGGGCGGATTGGGTCTTCGCCGACTTTTGTCGCTTCTGGAGAATGGTTCAAAAACCATTCAACGAGTGTTGGTTCCTGGCTGGAGGACGATGGGTGCGTCAAAAGACCGCAAGGTTTATCGATCACGAGCCAATCGGCTGTTTCGCGGATGATCGTGGGTTCGGGCATCTTCCGGGTGAGGTTGGCCTGTTTTAGGACCAAATCTTCGGCAGCCCACTCAATTTTATCGCCCTCACGCAAAAAGCGATGCACACTGGTTGGTTCACCGTTTACGGTAACTTTCCCTTGTTTTAAGGCCTTTTGGATGGCGGAACGTGTTTTGCCGGCTTCAAGCTCGGTCAAATAGACGTCCAAACGGGCATCAATATGGTCTGCGTCGACGATCCAAGTAGGCATAGATTGGTCTACAGTAAGCGAAAAAGCGCATTCTGACAAACCAGCGGGGAAAGTTGAATAAAATAATAAAATAAGCTAGACTAGAGTTGTTATGAGTCATGTGAATCTTGAGACCGACGCGGTTGCCCTATCTGAGGGCTACACACGTGGTCGCAGAGCGATGGATACGGTCATCATCGCGCTCTTTTTTGTGCTGGAAGCGTTTGTGCTGTTCCGGGCCTGGAGCTTCATCACAGATCATCCAATCGTGAGTCTCGTCATCTCTTTTCTTGGCTATGTTGCCGCTGATTTTACCTCAGGCCTCGTTCACTGGATCGGAGATACGTGGGGGAATCCTTCACTGCCGATTGTGGGGCAGTACTTTATCCGCCCATTCCGTGAACACCACGTCGATCAGACCGCGATTACGCGACATGACTTTACTGAAACGAACGGAGCAAACTGTCTTGCGACGATGGTCGTCTTGTTGCCAACGGTTGTGCTGCTGTATGGGTCATCTTCTCCCACCATCCTCGGCTTCCACGTGTTTGCGTTCGCGATGACGATGGGAGTCTTTGGAACGAACCAGTTCCATAAGTGGTCGCACTTGCCCGCAGAGCGCCGGCCGGCAGTTATTCGCTGGCTACAATCCTCTGGGCTTATTTTAGGTGTGCAACATCATGCGAAACATCACGCTGCTCCGCATGATACCTACTATTGTATTACCGTTGGTTGGTTGAATCCGGTTTTGGCAAAAGTGAAATTTTTCCAAGGCGTGGAGTGGATGATTACAAAGCTTACAGGATTTATTCCACGTAAAAACGACATCATCCTCACGGCGAACAAAGCAGTGGCGACGGTGGGAGAAGTCCTCGATGGAGTGAAGGGAGGAGTCACGGACGCGATTGATGGAGTAGAGGACGTTATCAAAACCTCACGTAAAACGTCTTCACACGCGTAACCGTGAAACAAGAAAACCCCTCGGATCTTCCGAGGGGTTTTCTGATGGTAGGCCCAGCAGGGATCGAACCTGCGACCAAGCGTGTATAAGACGCCTGCTCTACCGCTGAGCTATGGGCCCACGCGCCGCATAGCATCGATGAAAAAACGACGGTTGTAAAGGGTAAATTTAGTAAGTGAAATCTAATTGCGCAGATGCTAAATAGAACTTGTAAAATCGATCTGTGAAGGCTGTGAATCGATTTATTGCTCCCACATAGGTAGCGTATGTCTCAGGTTCTGTGTCTGGGTTAATGCTCTGAGGGCATGATCCGTCTATGATGTAGGCCCTCTGCTCAATGAGTGCGTCACATTCTTTCTTCAGCCAGTGGAACTCAGCTTCGACCCAAGTGCGTGCGCCTTGATCTTTCACACGACTCAAGTCTAGATCGGAAAATTCCGTAAGTGGAAGAAGTGTAAATTCATTTGCTTCGAGGGTGTAGGCCTTTGGCGACGCGTCTATTGTTTTTTCAAGTTTATGCCTTGCGAGAAATGCGCGTACGCGAGCGGCAAGCACGCGGCCGGTAAATAAGTTATGAGTAGTATCTAAACGACCTGAAAGCTCAAAGTAGGCGGAGGTGCTCATTGATCCTAGAGGTTTGGCGAGCTCCTTGGCTAGATCTGGGATAACAGCTTGTGCGTGTACAGCCACTCTTTGGAAGGGAAGGGCGACTTGCCATGTAGCGAAAGGAAGTTCTTCATTTGGACTACCTAGTTGCGTAAAGCGTTCTTTCAGGCGCGCAGTGACTGTATTTGTGAAAACAAGGCTTTCTCGGAGTGCGTCACCATGCCCAAAAAGAAATAAGGCTTGACTATCACGTAGCCCGACGGTCGGTAATCCAATGAGGGCAGATAACGCCTTCAGGTCGGGGGCCGTGTCGATCTGGTTTAAAATACCTGATTTACCATCTGGTCCAAGGAGTGCGGAGGTAAGGTGGTTTTCAAGAGTGATTTCAGGAAGGGTTTCGGCAGGTCCTTGTCCTCCAAAGAGCTTATCAGGTGTTTTCATATAGCCTGTATCTTAGCGCATATTTTCATTACTTGTCCTAGAATCCAAAAGAATCAGAAAATTGGGTCGAGACATGACTTGTCAAAAGGGGAGATTACCTGTTAAATACCGGTGCTCCAAAGACATGGTGACCATGGTGTAGTGGTAACACAGCGGGTTGTGGTCCCGTTATCGAGAGTTCAATCCTCTCTGGTCACCCCATCGAGAATAAACCTCCTCAACACGGGAGGTTTTCTCGTACATAGGGGCTTTTTTGAGAGGTTCTAACCGTTTTATATCTTTTTTGATGCTTTCAAGCGCGTTGGAAATGGGGACGATCCATTCTGCTTGTTCGATGGTCAGCTTTCCATCTTTCAGAACGTAGCTTGTACCGATGGTATTGAATACTTCACGGCGTGTTTTGATGTCGCCAGCCATAAAGATAGCGTAAGCGTTGGTCGCAAAGTGAAACGCCTGTTCCGTGAGTTCTAACCACTTCTCGGCGCGATCATGCGTCTCGTTCAAACGCTGATTTGTTCGGGTCAGTTCTTTTTGTAACGCTTCACGTTCCCGTGAAAAGGTCTCATCGTCGATCAAGTCCCGATAACGCATCTTTGTCAGGTTATCCAGCTGACGTTGCGTGTCATTGTATGTCGTTTCGAGCATGGCGCGCGTTTGGGTACGCGTTTCGATTTCCGTGTCGTTGCTTCGACGCAGTTTTGAGAGCGCGAAATCACGGAACTCTGGGTCAATCGTGAACTTGAGTATCTCTTTCCCGATTTGTTGTTCCAGTACATCCTTTGTGACCGCTGGTTCGTGACACACGACCTCACGGCTTCGCCGTCGCGTGCAACGATAGTAGGTGTAGTGGCTGATCTTGCTCGTTGTTTTGTAATGCTTGGTTTTTTCTTCCGCAGTCACATAGCAACCGCACGTCCCACAACGGATGATGCCCGTGAAAGAGAACTCGTGGATTTGTGGCTTGGGCTTGCTCTTGTTGCCGAGCAATACCTGAACGCGATCAAACTCATCCATCGAGATCATTGGCTCGTGTGCGCCTTGGTATTCCTTGCCGTTGTAGCAGACGATTCCCGCATAGAACTTATTGTTCAGCATTTTGTAGATCATGCTGTCCGCAAGCGGCTTATCGCCGGAGCGATGCCGTTTGGGAGTAAGAAAACCCCATTCGTCATTTGCGATCTGTATGATATTGGTTGGGTTGTAGTTTCCCGTCAGCATCAAGTCCCACATCTTCCGCACCAGATGGAAACGGTCTGGGTCTTTGACGATAGTCTTGGTCAAAACGTCATTCAGGTAGCCCATAGGAGCACGCGCGGGGAGCCATCCCTTTGAGACCTTGCTATCCAGACCTCGCAACGTGTTCTTGCGGAGATCGAGGATGAACTGGTTAGCCATGCCGCTCTCAACGCTGAACAAGAGCACGTTGTCCGTCGGTTGGTACTCACGATCCATCGTGCGGATGGATTTGATGACGCCATCTTGGAGCATCATTTGGAGACGACCGCTATCTACGGGATTTCGTGAAAGGCGGTTGATCTGCCAGCAGAGGATGCCGTCGGCTTTTCCTTTTTCGATTTGTTCGAGGACTTTTTCAAACACGGGACGTGACGCCGGACGCTTGGCGCTCTTGGCTTCGGTCATGATCTCGACCACGTTCAACCTCAAGAGTTGGCCGAGTTCCTTGAGGCGGTCTTTTTGGTCATCAATGGATTGCACTTGGCGATCCTCGCTTTCGGAGGACTTCCGCGCGTACAAGATGTAGCGTAGGTTATTTTCGGGGAGTTTCATAATAGGGTCATGTTTGGTTTATTGATTCGATATACAAAAAGGACGGCTCTGGTTGATCCTGCTCCACATACGCGAAACGCGTGATGCTTTGCTGGCAGAGCCGCCCTTTTCGGGTAGCAAAATACAACAAAAGCGTTTCACGTCTGGGATCAGGATCAACGGTGTCATAATAGCTCAACTGATTACTTTTGTGAACGGTTGGCGAGCATGTTCGTGGCGGCGGTCAGGGCGTCCATGCTGGGGAGGCTGTCCATTTTGCGGAGTAGGCGTCGGTAGCGTTTTGTCGGTCTACCACGCCAGTATTTGACCCTCATGGCCGCCTCCTTTTCGTCCAAGTTGCTGAACAGACTTTTGCCCAGAACATGCCACATGCCCGAGTGGGTCTCTTGCTGGCTTTGGTAGGCCAGATCGTAACAGCGACGGCATCCGTAGTATTTGCCCGCGCCATAGAGGACGCCGACACGCCTACGACAGGCGACGCCGTTTCGGATCAATGGGCAGATGAACCAGTATCGTTTCCCTCCGAAGAAACAGGGCGTGCTCACGACCTCTACCTTGTAATCAAGATCGGTTTTCACGCCATCAAAACCTGTGTGGGTGTAATGAAGACGGAAGTGCGGATCATCGCCATAAACACATCCCACGATCCCGATACTGCTCTTGTTTCCAGACCAGCCATGCGTCCACGTCATCGTGCCACTGCTATAGCCACCATCAAGATAGCCATGCTTTTTGAGAAAGCCGACGCTCATGCCGCGAGATGTCTCACATGTATCCTTGGCCATACGCTCGAAATCAATAGGACTTGGTAGGTTTATTCAAAACCTGTTTTTACGAAACGAACTCACTCCCCAAGGGGAGCTTGTCCGTCCATGTTCAGGTCAACGACCGTAGGAGCGGGGACGTTTTCACCATTCCGCGCGGCTTGGATGCGCTGAAGTTCGTGGAGCATGCGGAAAAAGGATCGTTCGATGGCCGTCAGATACCGCAAGACCTTTTCTGTGAGGTAGCTTGTCAGGGGAGCGGCTTCGATGGCCTCCTCGTGGCCTTCCTTTGAACCGTAGATGATGGTCGGGAAGTCCTCGCCTTTGACCTTCTCCTTTGCCGCTTCGCTTCCATGCCGCTCGACGGCAAGGGCGCGACGCATACGCCACATGTCGGCCACAAGGCGGTCTACGAGGAACGCTTCCATCTCTCCGTGAGGTGCGAGTTCGGCGGTAATCGAGCGGCAGAGTTCATCGAGCGTTTTCGCATCCTCCGATTTGAGCAGGACTTCACGCGATAGTAAGCCATGACGGATCGCGTTCTTGCTGACCAAGGCTTTGCCTTCCTCGGTCTTTGCGCCGCCGCCCCGATGGGCGACGGCTTCTTGGTTGTGTTGTGCTTGTTCCATAGTTATTTGAGGTCAGTTGAATGAGAGGCGATCTCGTTAGACCACCAGTGGAGGAAGCCTTCCACGTTATTGCGGATGTCCTGCCTGATGCGGATGACGTTTTCATCGTTCAGTTCATGGTCTCCCCATCGGTCAAAGACGTACTCCCTGACGCACTCCATCGTGAGCCATTTGAGCTTGCGATAGAGCTTGATGTCGATCCCGACTTTCTTGGATAATCGGCGTTTCATATTGGTTACAGTGTCAGAATAGGTTTATTGATTCCGCAGGTTCTTGCACTCATCGGACATGAACCATCGGAAGTCGTCTTTGAGGCAGATGGTTTTTTCGACGTTGCCGACCATGCCTCCGTGGATTTCTTTGATGTCACACACATCGAGCGCCTTCAGCGTTTCCATTTCTTTGAGAGCGGTGGTCTTGGAGCATTGCAAGAGCGATTCGACTTGGGTGGTTTTCAACTCCCCGCCGTTCTCGATCAGGATGCTCAAGAGCTTGGCGCGTGTTGGCGGTGCGCTATCGACCGCCAACTCGATCACGAAGTGCAGATCGTCATTTGTGATTTGTGAGCGTCCGGCAACGACGGCGTGACCACGGCAGAGGTTGTAGAACAGTTGGGAGATGCGGTCTGGCTTCTCGATGGTAGGAGGTTGGTAATCGAACTCGATCTCGTCATTATCAAACCGACGTTCCTTGAACAGGCCAATGACGCCGCGCAGGTTGGCCAAGAGCTTGGCACAACGTGTGATGACGAGCAGGCAGTCGCGCGGATCGCCTTGGCGGTTCCATTCGATGCCTTCCTGATGACGATGCCAAAGGCTGAATAAAAACTGTTTGGTGATGATGCGGCACGCGCGTTCTTTGTCCTTCACCGCTGTAGACACGAGTTGATCGGCAAGTTCGCTTTCACTCTTGTTGCGGGCGTTCATGTTCAGGAAGAACAGACGCGCTCCAAGGCTTCCCATTGTCTTCCAAACGCGTGATGGGATGGGCGTCGAAGCAGCCAACATCATGAACAGATACTCTCCGATGTATGCACGCTCCCCGTGGATGCCGGAATCGGTCTTGAACCCTTCGCCGTCGAGCACGCGCGTCAGGATGCCGAGACACTCCTGCAAATCGTCCTCACGCTTTGAGAACAGGGTCGCCAAGTCACGCACGAGGAACATGTGATAACGGAGGCGCGGGAGCAGGTCGATCTCGGCGAGCTTTTCACGAGTGACGTTCACCGCGTTCGATACGAACGATGCGGGTGTGAACTTGTCGGATGCGTAGGTCAGACCTTCGAGACCGTCAAAGAAGTTGATCGTGATGGTCTTGCCGCTCGATGGAACATCCACGAGCACAAGCGCGAACGGATTGGTGATGTCTTTGATGAGGAGCTGGGAAATAACCGATAAACCGACCTCGGCGGCAAAAGCGCAATCGGGGAAGTTCTGATTCACGATGTCGCGCCATTCCTCGAATGGGACGATTTTATCTACCTTTTCGATCCGCTTGATGCGTGTCTTGGCATCGAAGCGGCTTACGGCTTGCGACAAGTCCATGAACGCTTGGGGATCGCCGCCGTACTTGGTGAAGTAGTCCGTCACGTCTTTCAGCCCCTCACCCATGTCCAAGGGGAGACGGGTTTGGTAGAGCTTCAGCGTGTCGATGCTTTTCAGGGCATCAAGAACGCGCGTTGCTCCTTTCTCGCCCTCGGTGTCGTTGTCGTAGCAGACGCAGACCGATTCGAGACTTGAGAACTCCTTGACCCATTCCTGTTTGAACGTGCCGCATCCGCCCGTTGATGTGATGGCTGGGATGCCTTTCGAGAGCAGGACGAGACAATCGAACTCACCCTCGCAGATATGAAGACTGGTCGCGCCTTTGAACATCTGCCAGTCGAACAGCTCATGCGTTGCTCCCATTGGCCAGACTTTCATCTTGGGGAGCTTTTCGTCTTTAGTTTCAGGATCACGCCGGAGCTTCAACAGCGAGTATTCGTTGGGCGCATCCTTTTTCGGGATCGGGATGGTGATCCAGTTTGTGCCGTAGAACTCTCCCCACCCGAGCTTGAACTGGTTGATGATGTCATCCGTGATCCCGCGACCGTTCAGGTAGCGGCGGATGTTGTCGGGGAGCGCTTGATGACAGCGCTCAACGTGCTCTTTCGTGACTTCTTCGACGGGTTTTTTGCGGTCAGACTTTTTGGCGGAAAATGGTGGATTCTGATCGCGGAACAACACACGGACATCATCGCCGAGATGCTTGGCGAGAATGACGAGGTTGCCCTTCTCCCCGCACTTTTTGCAATCAAACTGTCCCGTGTCTTTGGAGAAGTAGAGATGCTGTTCATTCGGACGGCTGTCATCGTCGCATCCGTTGAACAGGCACTTTGTCACGATTTGGTTTCCGGCTTCACGAAAGGCGATGCCTTTGGAAGTCAGATACTCCATCGCGGTGATTTGGTTTGGTTCCATAATGGGAATATGTGGTTAGTGAGTGGGTATGGTCGCCGCTTGCTTCCGCACTGTTTGTGCGATCCGTTCTTCCTCGTCCGTAAGCGGGCGGTACACGATTTGCATGAGGCGAATCAGACTGGTGGCCTTGGCGTGCGCCTCGGCCTTCTCGATGCGCGTTCCGAACTTGCGCTCGTAGATGTCTTGGAACTCCTCGATGTCTTCGTCGGTGAGTTGCATAGACGCTCACGAGGAATAGAGGCGGTTCTTGATGGCGCGGATCGAATCGAAATACGTGCGTGCATTGAGTTTCAAACGGTCATTCCAGTAGTCCTCGATGTCGCGCTCGATGGTTTTGTCACGGCGGTAGACGAACTGTGCCTTGTTCGGGCTGTTGTCCTTGTCTACGGCGTAAAGCTCATGCTCAAGGCAGAACAACGCGCAGGTCAGTCCGAGATCAAAGGTCAAGAAAAACTCCGTTGGAGAGAGGTACTCCAGTTCTTGGTTCATAGTTGGGTTGTGTAAGTCGTTAGGAGCGGTTGTTCGACTTTGGTTGCGCAACCTCGTTTCGTTCCCGCTTACGCAAGCATAAAAAAGAACCTGTCCGACACGCTTTGGACAGGTTCCGACAAACTCCGACAGGTTTTATTCTGGCATCTGCATCAAATGGCCGTTTTTCCCATCGCCCATTGGCATTGTTTGCAGGATTTTCTCCACAAGTTCAGGTTTTTGCTTATGAGAACGGTCGCCTTTGATGATGCGCGAACGTAGTGTTGAAAAGTAATCGGCTGGATCAGCAATCGTCACCGTCAATGCGTTCGTTACGACATCAGACAGGGCATCAACTTGCTGTGGCTTGCCCAAGTTCGCCCCCAGCGTCTTGAGATAGTAGTGCGCGGGTTGGCTTGATGAGTATTTCCGAAGCGTCTCACCACCGTAGGTCAATCGACCGTCCGCTGTGAACGCAGGAACTCCCCAGCAGTCCTCAACACGTTCTTTGAATCGCTCCACCTCCCATTTGAGCGCGATCTTTGGCACGCTCATGAAATCGGCAGGGTTCATGACTTTCATCCACTTCTCTCTGCCAACCGGTGCGCTAACCTCACGCCGCGAGCAAGACAAGACAATGATCCGAGCATCCGAACCAAGCGCCTTTGCGCTGATGATCCTCGACCATTGATCCGCTGACACATCATTCTCCATCCAGAAAATAGATACAGCTCCCATGACCCCGTTGAGCGTGCCGATGAAACGAACCGCCTCATCGGAAGTAGCGCACGATGTTTCTCGGACTTCCATCGCCGACTTGAAAGCGTTTTGCAGTACCTCAAGATCAAATAAAAGCGGCTTGATGTCTGATGGGTTGATATAGAAAAAACCTCCGTCCTCCTTGATGCAAACGCCCTGAAAGCGACCGTCGGCGATTGGGCTGATTTTGGCCGTGTGCTCGCGGCAATCAGGACAGAGGATGTCAGCAGGCATCGTTGCATCAGCAAGAAAGCCAGCCGCTTTGAAAGCGGTCAAAGCGCCTTTATCCAAGCCGACATCGTTCGCAAAAACTCGTCGAGGAGCTTTGTAGCGACACGCCTTGTCGAGAAAGGCGGCGACCGTTACTCCTCGTTGCAGAACTTCCATAGACGCAGAGCTGATTGGATAGGTTCAGCGAGATCATTCTCTTTCATGGCGCAGGTCGCGGGCTTGGTCAGTGTCACGATGACGGTGCTTTTTTGGTACTTGTAGCGTTGCGCCGCCAGCTTCTCATTCTCAAAATCCAAGGCCACTTTGATTTTGAGTTGGTCGATCTCGATGTTTGGATCGGTGAGGTTGAGGTTCATTCGTTCCAAGCGCCAGCGCATGTTTTCAACTCCCTCGCCCTCTTTGTCCCATGCCGTAACCTGCACGCTCGACTTCAAGCCCTTGTGCGAGATGCGCAGGCTCATCACGTCAGCACCGAGCACGCCAACCTCGGGGAGTGGTCGGAACGTAAAGGTGCGATCCTGAATCGGGGAGAGGTCGTACTTCACGACATCGGTCGAGTTGATGTCCTTTTCGTAAATGGTTTGAACGAACGTCGCGGCGAGATCGGTCTTTTTCTGCAAACGCCCTTTTGCTTTCACCTTGAGTTGTTTGCGATCTGGTCTACAAAGGAAGTAGACCTTCAGCGTTGGCTGATAGACGGCGGAACGGTTCAGCTTTCCATCTTTATCGAAAATCGGCTCTTTATGGGCGTAGTCTTGGGGATGGCAGACGAAGCAGGTGTACCCGTCTTTCTCCACCACATCCACTTCGCAAAGTGTTCCGCGCCATTCCTTGCTATGGAAGTATCCCGCGATGGCTTTGGCGAGCAGCTCTTTTTTCTGAACCGCTGTTTCTTTGTCGATGTATGGAGCGCGAAACGTAACCCAACCCTCGACGTTCTCGACCTCGAAATGGGTAGCCACGGAACGGAAAGCGTTTTGCTGGTTCAGGTATGTCCAGATCGCGCGGTCATGCGGCGGTTGATCCTCGAACCCTTTGGGAGTTGCGACGTTCGTCTCCTGCATCTTCTGGATCAACATCTGTGATCCCTTCTCATTTGCGAGTTCGCCGATTTCCTCGAAGTCGGCTTGAACGGTTTTTTGCACTTCCGCGTCGAGAGCTTCAAAGCTCTTGATGAACGATGCGATGTTTTTGTCTGCCTCGCCGTCCGTTTTGATGTCGATACCGAGATTCTGCCTCGTGCAGTACTCGTTCAACGCGGACGGCGTGGTGCGACGGACGAAGTCCGGCAAGTTGAACATAGGTTGTGGGTAATAGTTGGTTTTGAAATCTGGCGGTATTCTGTTCGCTTGAGTATACTTATGTCAAGTCGTGATAAGCGATTTTCTTATGCCAACACATCAACAACTCCCCGACATCCTGACACTCCAACAGGCCGCCGAGGTGCTGAACTGCCATCCCAACACGCTCCGACAGTGGGATCGCAAAGGCATCCTCCCCGCAATACGCTTCGGAAACAGAGGCGATAGACGCTACAAGAAAGAAGACATCCTCAAGTTACTGGAACGGCGTCACAAATAGCGTATTGATTCAACCATTACTATTACTATGAAGAACGAAAACAAGACTCAAGAAATCGAAAAGCTCCAAGGCCGAGCGATGCTCCGCTGGGATGGCAAGAAGCCGCTCGAACGCGTTGACTACTACCCAGCGCAGGAAAAGGAAATCTACGGCGATAAGAAGTCCAAGGAGTTCAACAAGCTGTTTTGGGGAGACAATCTGCAAGTGCTCGGCCACCTGATGAAGGAGTATCGGGGAAAGGTTGACCTGATCTACATCGACCCTCCTTTTGATAGCAAGGTTGACTATGTAAAAACAGTGAAGTTCCGAGGTGAAATGATCGAAGGTCAACAGCAAGGGCTGATCGAAGAAAAGCAGTATGGCGACATTTGGGATAAAGATGAGTATTTGCAGTTCATGTTTGATCGTCTTGTGTTGATGAGGGAGTTGCTATCGGAAAGTGGGACGATTTACTTGCATTGTGATTGGCATAAAAACGCCTACATCCGCTTGGTTATGGATGAGGTTTTTGGTGAGGAGAACTTTACCAACGAGATCATCTGGTATTACTGGAACAAGTTCCAGATGCGCGACATGAGGTCTTATGCGAGGAACCATGACAACATCCTCGTCTATTCAAAGAACCGAAGTCAGTCAAAGTTCTACCCGCAAACGCAACCGCTCGACCGTCCGAAAAAGTTGAAAAGGATTTTCTGGGATGCGGAGAAGGGTCGTATCCAAAATAGAAAGGATGAAGAAGGTCATGTTGTTTACGATGATGTTTACGATGAAAAAGTTGACGATGTTTGGGATATTCCGTATTTGGGAACCACGTCAAAGGAGCGGAGCGATTATCCAACTCAAAAACCTGAAGAGCTTGTCGAACGTGTCATTCGTTCATCTTCGGAGGTTGGCGATTTGGTTCTTGATTGTTTTGTTGGCAGTGGAACTACCGCCGCCGCCGCCCAAAAGATGGGAAGAAGGTGGATCGCGTGTGACATCAACATTGGCGCTATTCAGACTACTACCAAACGCCTGAATCAAATCACCGAGGCGCAACTCCACGGTGAAACAGACAAAGACGCATGGTCGCTTCCAACGGAAGGAATCAATGAGGCAAAGAAAAAGACGGTTTTCGGATTCAAAGTGTTCAACGTCAACGACTATGACGTGTTCAAAAACGAGATTGAGGCCAAAGAGATTATCCTTGAGATGTACGGTGTAGAAAGAGCGCGGCTGAGCTACTTCGACGGCGTTCTCGACAACCGATTCGTGAAGGTCATGCCGCTCAATCGCGTCTTGAGCAAGAAAGACATGGACGTGGTTATCAAAGGCATCAAGGACAATCTCGACAGCTTTGAGGTAAAGACGAAATCACGTCATGGGGAGGCGGTATACGAGCAAGGTGTGACCGTGTTCTGTTCGGGTCTTGAGATGGACGCGCTCGACTATCTGAAAAAGAAAAACGATACGGGTGTCGAGGTTGATGTGCGCGACATCTTGCTCGACAAGCAGGGCGTCATCTTCAAGCAAAAGCCGGAAGCTGAAATCAGCGCGAAGCCAAAGGGCAACAAAATAACCGTGAAAATCGTGGATTTCATTTCTCCGATTCTGATGCGTAAGTTGGAGATCGAAAACGACAAGACGCTCAAGAAGGAGGCGAAGGCCAAAGTCGAAGACTTCCGTCAGATCATTGATAGCGTGGCGATTGACGTGAACTACGACGGCAAGCTGTTCAATGCCGAGATCATCGACGTGCCAGCCAAGAACGAACTCATCAAGGCCGAATACGAAATCGAATACGCAAAGAAGGGCAAGCAGACGCTCGCCATCAAGATCGTTGATGTGCTCGGTGAGGAATACTTCGAGACCTTTGAGGCGACCGTCTAACTATGGAAACGTCATTTCTGAAAGCGCTACAGGCCAAAGTGGTCGAATGGCGCGAGGGTGGACGCGAGGGCATCCAAAAGGAGACGCGTAACATCCTTGGTCATATCGAACGCATGGCGTTCCTGCATAGCCCGCAAATCGAGGCGTTGGAGACGTATATCTATCTCAAGGAGATCGTGGGCAACAAGCCGACGGTTGAGGTCTTCCGAGGCTTTTTTGGCAACGACAAAGACCTCTTGCTTGCCCTTGGCGTAAGCAAAGATAAAGCGTTCGACTACATCGGCAACGAGGACAAAATCAATGAAGTATTGCGTGAGGCGTTTGGAGATTCAGACTACGCGAATCAGGTCTACGCGCTCACGATGGGATCGGGCAAGACGGTGCTCATGGCCGTCATGATGACGTATGACTTTGTGCTTACGTTCTATCATCCAGAGGATAAACGATTTGCGAAAAACGCCCTCGTGTTCGCACCTGATACCACGATCATCGAAAGCCTGAAGGAGATCAAGACGTTCGACTATACGAAAGTCCTCCCCAAGGAATACGAGACCGTGATGCTCAACGTGAAGTATCACTATCTCGAAGACCCAAAGACGCCGCTCTCGCTTATCGAAGGCAGTAACTTCAACGTCGTTGTCTCGAACTCGCAAAAGATCATCATCAAGACGCGACGGGTCAAAATGGTTGGCAAGGTCAGCCTGTTCGCAGATGAGCGTGTGAAGGAACAAGAGGATGTGGTGAATAACCGTTTGCGTTCCATCCGTTCGCTCTCCAACCTCGCCGTGTTCGTCGATGAAGCGCACCACTCCTACGGGATGACGCTTGATGATGAGTTGAAAAAGGTGAAACAGACCATCGAATACCTGCATGGGAACTCGCCGCTCGTAGGCGTCATCAACCTCACGGGAACGCCGTACGTCAACAACATCATGATGCCGGATACCGTGTACCATTTCGGTCTCAAACAAGGCATTGAAAAAGGCATCCTGAAAAAGGTCTCATTCTACAAGTACGATAACGTGAAGGACGAGGCGTTCGTCGCTGATGTGCTCGAATCGTTCTGGAAGCAGTACGGGGAGAAGCGGTTGGAAGGGAAGCTCCCCAAGATCGCGTTCTATGCCTCCGCGATTGCCGACATCCAAGAGAACCTCCGACCTTTGATTGAAAAGACACTCCGCAAGATGAAAATCTCGACGGACAAGGTGCTCGAATACCACACCGAAGCCGAAGCCAGCAAAGAGGAGTTCCTGAAGCTCGATACGGCGGAAAGTGACAAGCAGTTCGTGCTCTTGGTTGGAAAAGGTACGGAAGGGTGGAACTGTAGATCACTCGTGGCGTGTGCGTTGTTCCGCAAACCAAAGAGCGCGATTTTCGTGCTTCAGTCTTCCACGCGCTGTTTGCGTTCCATTGGCGACAACACGACGGATGCGAGCATCTACCTCTCCAAAGAAAACCACAAAGTACTCGATAACGAGCTACGCAACAACTTCGCCACGACGATTGATGAGCTGATGGGCAAGAAGCACGAAACGGTCGAGCACACGTTGCAGGTTCAAAAGACCAAGCGCCTGACAGTAAAGAAAGAGGTGCGCGAGCTGAAGTCCGTACAACGCAAGAAGATCGAGGACATCAAGATCGACCTGACCAAGGCGGAATCGGAGAAGTATGTCTCGCTCGTAACCAAGGGCGGGATCGAAACGAACTTGCTCAAAGAAGCGGAGTACAAAGCCGCTGTTGAGATGGGTCGCATCCTGAAGCAAAAGGGCGACATGTCGTTCTATGAGGTGCTGGAGTTCTTGAACCGACGAACGCATATCGACTGTCTTGAGCTGAAACGGCTTTTCGTCGGCAACCGCGTCTCCCCAGAGAAGCTCGTGGATGCCGTGAACGAAAACAAGTCGGTGCTGTACTACCTGATTGATGTCTTGCTCGCCAACATCTACGACTACGAGGAAACGGTGCAAACCGTTGAGGAGGTCATCGAGCTGACCAAGAACTACCCGTTCAAAATCACGATAGACGCGAACAAACAAAGTCTGGTCATCTATCGAGAAGATCACGCGGGGAGGCTTGGCTTCCATATCAACCCGTACAACTTCGATAGTGGCGACGAAAAAGACATCTTCCTCCACATGCAAGGCGCGTTGGAGAAGGACGAGGCCATCGTGGACATCTACTTCACGGGTGGCGTGCCGATTCCATCGCATAACGACTTCTTCTTCGAGTACCGCGATCCGGCGCAGGATAACCGCGTAGCCAAGTATTTCCCTGACTTCCTGATTGAAACGACCAAGGGGAGGTATCTGGTGATCGAGGTGAAAGCAGGTGATGAACAGACGGAGTATGAGCGGAACAAACGCGAATACGGGCGCGATCAAAGCCTGTTCAACACGGTTTTTGCCAAAGAGGTCGGGTTCGAGGACTTCCGCAAACACAACAAAGAGTTTGAGTACCGCGTCGTGTTCAGCACGAGCTTGCGAGAGTGGCAGAAGCAACTCATGGACGCGATGCGATTGATTCAGCAATAACGACGACGTATGCAAAGTAAAATTGTTATCATCACTGGATTACCTGCCTCTGGGAAAACGACGATAGGTAAAGAGCTGGCGAGGCGTATGGGTATCCCTTTTGTCTCAAAAGATGACATAAAGGAGCTGATGTTCGATGGGCTGGGATGGAAAGATCGAGAGTGGTCAAAAAAGCTCGGCCTTGTATCTTATGATTTGCTTTATTACTTCGCCGAAGCTCTGTTGAGAGCAAATAGGTCATTCATGATTGAGAGTAACTTCAAGCCCGAGTTCGATAATCCGAAGTTCGTTGCCTTGAAAGAAAAGTACGATTTCAACGTTTTTCAAATCCTCTGTAAAGCTGACGGTGATGTTTTGTTTGAGCGTTTCAAAAAGCGTTCTGAATCAGGACAGAGACATGCAGGTCATGTCGATACAGCAAACTATGACGAGTTCAAAAACACGCTTCTTTCTGGCCGTTGCGAACCGTTAGCCATACGAGGGAGGATCATCGAGATTGATACAACTGATTTCAACAAGGTTGATGTCGACGCCCTATTTCAACAAGTAAACGGGGATTGATAAGTAAGTCTATCCTTTTTGGTAGTCAGGGATGTATGAACACGGTGGCAGATTCTCTATAGCAGTGCGGACAACCTCGACAATGTGACCCCATCAGGAATCGAGCTGGCAACAGCTCGATTTTTGTTTTACATAAAGAGACGCAATTCACTTTACTGAGATTCAATAAGTCGTATATTCCACAAGGAGGGACGATTGAGCTAGAATAGCGATACAATTTTTCTCTGTATGAACATGAATAAAATGGGGACCTCACCTGAACACGCTGCACAGCCGAAGTTGAGAGATACGCTGAGGGAGCTGTATGTAGACCATCCACTCGAGTCGCCAAAGCCTGTCCTAAAGCAGTGGAGCAAAGGTTCGGAGCGCCCTCTTCCAACGGATCGAGAAAATATACGCCGTGAAATGATCGGTGTTTCAGCATACTTTATTCAGAAAATTTGGCAGTCTGCTGAAGGGATTATTGCGGCCCATCCTCCGGGTGCGTCTGAGCTCATCGTTGATCAGCGGGCGCAGACGTTTCGTCGAGCTCCAGATATTGATAGGCAAAGGTTGAATCCGTTTCTCGGTCAGACCCCGCAAGAGGCGATGACCGTTATCTATACGTGGATGGCGAACACGCTGAGTCTTGGGATGCGGGAGGTATGGGACGGACTAGAGCGTGATGATAAAGAGCCCGTTCCAAGCTGGGATTTAAAAACATTCCATCGATATCAGCAGCTTTTATCAATGGGTAGCAAACGTGTGCCTGATGCTGCGGATCATATTCGGCGTGGAATCTCTGTGGCGTTGCGCGTCGTCGGTTCCTATTTTGCGCATGTCGATCAGGCGTTCCAGGTAAGAGAAGGGCGTACCATTACGGTGGCAGAAGCAAAACAAATCCTCACGAACAGCGCACAGACCATTCGATTGACCGCCGGTATGTATGTGAATACGCTGAATGAACTTGATGATCTTATGTCTGATCCTTTGGGTGAAGAAAAATTGTATCGAGCCGACAGTATTGTGCTTGTGGGGCAGGGAGACGATCTACGCCTAGAGCCAGCGTCTCATTTGCATAGGCAGTTAAGCGAACTACCAGCAGTGCCTGGTCAACGCACAGGTTGCCCCGCCCTAATCGCGAAAGGCACAGATGGGAAGAGTGTTATTGATGGGTTGTTGGAGTGGTATATGTCCATGGCGGACGAGTTTTATTTCCCTCGTTTAGAGGAATTTATGAAAAATGCAGAGATACGCCGAAAAGCTGGCGTTTGATCTCTTCCGCAGTTTCTTTCAAAAGCAACCACATGGTACTCTCAAGCGGCTATGCGCTCTTTTGTTCGCCGACTCTTTGATAATGGTCGGCATAAGCACTGGGTGGACTACTTAGCCGAAGTGAACAGTGTCATTTCGGCGATCGCACTCTTTCCTCAGTTGTTTGCGTTACTAAGAGGTCGGTCAGCGGAGGGGCTGTCGTTATTGTCTTTTTTTCTGATCGCGTTGAATAGCTGTGTTTGGCTTATGTACGGGATCCATCGACGCACGCCTCCGCTTATCATCTCATCGATCTGTAACGCGTTGGCATCGATGGGGATTTTGATTCTGGTGTTTCTTCAAGCCTAAGCAGCGCGTCTAGCGTTTTGCGAGTCTAGAGCAAGTTGAGCATCACATGATGCGGTTTCCCAAGTGCTTCAAGTGGTGCTTTCGTTCCGTTACGAATCGCGCTTTTTTAACACCATATTCTTCGAGGAGCATTGCGGTGTAGTTGCCGCCCAAGAAGTGGGGGAGGATCACGTAAGAGGCATCCGCATTGTAGAGGCGTTCTGCTTGCTCTGGGGTCTGTGCGCTCACGATCATCAGAGCTGTTGGATTGGCTTTCTTCAATTTTTGTATAAGGAGAAGGTTCGTATCAACGTCTGGAATCGTTGAAATGAGTATTTTACAGGCTTCTAATCCCAGCTCATCTAGGAACCCGTCGTCGTGGGCGTCCCCATACCGGCAAGGAATGCCTCGTTCTTTGAGGCGTTCAATAACGGAGGGGTCAAAGTCGACCATGAGGTACTTCATTTTGTTTTTTGTAAGGGGAGAAATGAATTCCATTCCAACCCGGTGGCAGCCGAACACAAGGGCATCGTATTTTTCCTTCACTTGTTTTTCCTTGGTTGGGTGGGCACGTTCAAAAATGTGAAGATAGGGGGAAAGAAGTGAGAACAATGTGTCGGCTTTGAGAATCATGACG
This sequence comes from uncultured Gammaproteobacteria bacterium, assembly GCA_964582475.1. Taxonomy (GTDB): domain Bacteria; phylum Patescibacteriota; class Patescibacteriia; order 2-12-FULL-60-25; family 2-12-FULL-60-25; genus JAGOTP01. The sequence continues at coordinate 86,094 of CAZOQS010000001.1, forward strand.
GTCGAGGCAGTGATCGTGATGATTCCAACAATCGTGACGAGTGAAACGACTTCGTTCGGCACATAGCCTTTCTGAGCCACCAGAAGGATCAGGATGAGCGAGAACTCACTGATTTGAGCGACGGTCAGCCCGGCGAAGAAGGAGGTTTTTTTGGAATAGTTCATCCAGCCCATGATCATCATGACGATCAGGGGATTGCCGATCAAAATGAAGAGGGACAGGATGATTGCTTGCCAGAGCTGGGTGCCGATGTTGGCCCACGAGAGCTGCGCGCCAAGCAGTACAAAAAACATGATGATAAAAAAGTCACGCAGAAGGCGCATTTTTGCCGCAACTTCGAATCGGTAGGGAGAGGAGGCAAGCGTAACACCGGCAGCCAGGGCGCCTATTTCAATAGAGAGTCCGAGGACTTGAAACAGGGCTGCCATTCCAACTCCCCATCCAATCGCGAACAGAAACAAAAACTCCTGTGACTTTGCGAAGAGACGCGAAGCGTGAGGAAGGATATACCGCGCAACCAAGAACAGGACGCCTAGGATCGCGGCGGTCTTACCTCCCGTGATAAGGAGGGTTTGGCTAATGTTTACATCTTTGGTTAGGGTAGAAACTAAAATGAGAATGACGGTGGCAACAAGATCTTGGACCAAGAGAAAACCGATCGAGATTTTTCCGTATAGCTTTCCCTCGTCACCCCGATCTGACAGAAGCTTCATGATGATGATCGTGCTGCTGAACGTGAGGGCGACGGCAAGAAATAGACTCGTTATCCAAGGATACCCAAGCAGGTATGAAATCAAAAACCCGAAAATAGTTGTAAAAACAATCTGCCCCAGTCCGGTGAGAAGAGCGATTTTCCCCACCTCTTTAATGACGGTTGGACTAAGGCTAATCCCTACAACAAACAGCAGAGCCGTAATTCCTAATTGAGAAAACACCTCCATCATCTCTTTTCCGTGAATAATCTGAAGAGCGGCTGGTCCCGCTAAAATGCCGGTAATGATATGTCCAAGAAGAAGAGGTAACCGCAGCCATTGCATGACAACAGCGATGCTCGTCGCCAACACCAAAATCAAGGTAATTTCAAAGAACAGGTTCATACGAATGGGCTAAGTATAACACGGACAACGACCAAGAACTTAAAAAATAGTATACTAAGCGTATGCCTAAAAAAATCTCTTCTGGGATCGTGCACACACTTCCGTCCGATCTTCGGGCGGCGCTTCTGGCTACGCCAAAAGCCCTAGAAGCTTGGGAAGATATCACACCCCTCGCGCGCAATGAGTGGATTTGTTGGGTTCAATCGGTGAAAAAAGCAGAAACACGCAAACACCACATCGAACGGTTACGTACGGAGCTTCCAGAAGGAAAGCGCCGACCGTGTTGTTGGCCGGGGTGCCCACACCGTACGTAGGTGAAGGTTATTTTTTTGTTTCCGCAACGAGTTTCTCCCAGTCCAGCTTCCCATACTGCACAACCCGCGATCCACGGGTGATTTTTCCGATGCTGGTGTGTAGGTTCTCCGCGATCTCACGTTGAGGAATGCCTCGGACGAGCGCTTGAAGAATTTGGAAGCGCTCGGCAACAGAAGAGAGCTCCTGAGGAGTCAGCAGATCCTCTAGAAGTGCTTCTATATCTTGGGGTGAGCGTGAAGCGAGTAGGCGAACGAGCTCTTGGAGATGTTTTTGAGGAGGGCGCATAGCAACCTGGGTAGGGTACTGCATTCGTGCTCACTCAGCCACCGCTCGTCTCTTGACGGTATATCCATGTACTAGTACGATAGTACATATGTTGCACGACTGCCCAAAACAAAAGACCGAGGGTCTGATCGGTTGGTGGACGCCTTCTTCGTGAAGAAGGCCTTATTTGCGTTCTCGTTCTTGAAAAAGAGGAGCGCCTTCGGCCATGGTGGCTGAAGGCGCTCCTGTTTTTTTGGAAGACAGCAAGATAAGGAGCTTCGTCATGGAGCGTGAACTCATTCATCCGTTTGAACTCGATCGTGCGGCGCAGGATACACTTATAGAGCGCATCGTCGCGCTCTACCGCTGGTATGAACCGGGCGCCACGCTCGAGGTCATGCACGAGCGGTTCTGTCATCACCGTGGGACCGAGGTTGACCTCTTGGTCGACGACGGCCAGGTGATCGCGTTCGCGGTGACCGTTCTGCGTGAGATCGAGGGTGAGCGCTGCCTCTTCCGTCACGGGACGATCGTTCGGACGGATGAGCGGTCGCGCGGTCTCTACCGCGAGCTGATGCAGATCGCACTCGATCGCCACGACCCGGACTGGCACGCCTGTCGGACGCAGAACCCGCGCGTGTACGAAGCCTGGCAGGTGCTGCATGGTGATCGTCTCTGGCCGCACCCGGTCAATGCGCCCTCTGATTCGGCGGTCCAGATCGCACGTGTCCTGGCGGGGGAGACGATCTTCGATCCAGTCACGTTCGTGGTGCGCGACGTCTACCCCTACGATCGCTCAGGGGCCGACTACCACACCTGCCGTTCGTCCTCCATCCGTGAGTTCTTTCACTCCCGCCTCGGTATCCACGATGCCCTGATCCTCCTGGCACGTGTTCGCCTCTCCTCTTCGTGATGGATCAAGTCTGATACCGCTTGATCCATCACCTCCCACCCATCTCATATTTCTATGAACACCTCCCTCATTGAATTCCTACGAACACTTGTCTCCTACGAGACCACTCAAGGAAAAGCGAACGAGTTCTCCCGCATTTTCGAGTCCGTCGATACATTTTTTGCGATGAACCAGCTTCGAGTTCATCGTCAATCGGTGAAGGGAATACAAACGGTTTTATATCTTCCCAAAGGCGTGAAGCGACCACGCATTCTTTTTTGTGGACACGTTGATATTGTTCCGTGTGCTGTTTCTCAGCTTACGTTAACGCAGGTGGGTGACAAGCTCTTTGGTCGCGGAACCTATGATATGAAGGGACCGATTGCGGCTATGCTATTTGCGTTTAAAGAAGTGTTGCAAAAAGATCCGCGAGCCTCGGTTGGACTGCTCCTATCAAGCGACGAAGAAGTTGGGGGAATGCACGGGGTTGGATCTTGGATCGAGCGTTCACCGCATCTCTTGCCGGACGTGGTATTCCTGCCAGACGGAGGAAGTCCCTTCACCCTGGTGACGGAGGAAAAAGGCGTCTTGCAACTCGAGGTTACGGTGACGGGGAAAACGGGTCATGCGTCACGTGCATGGGAAGGAGTGAACGCCATCTCTCTCGCAGCGGATGGTTTGAGACGTGTTGAGCGTTTGTTTCCACCGTTGAAGCGTGTGGAAGATTGGAGAACGAGTGTTGTCGCAACCAAGATCCAGGCAGGAACGGCGACCAACCAGATCCCGGGAGAGGTAAAAATCACGTTTGATGTTCGCTATGTGCCGCGCGATCGACCGGAGCAGCTGCGCGCGAAACTTCAGCAGTGCTTTCCCAAGGCAAACATTCAAGTGATCGCGAGAGGTGAACCGTTTTCCCTTCCTTCCAAGAAGAAGGAGATCGAACTATTTTCACAGGTCTTTCAAGCACAATTCAAAAAACCATTACCTCGGATGTATTTTCCTTCCGCTTGCGATGCACGGTTCTTCGCAGCGAAAAAGATTCCCGTTATCTTGCTTCGTTCCGCCGGAGGTGATGCGCATGGGCCGAAGGAGTGGGTGTCGCTGAAAGGGTTGGAGGCCTATAAGAAACTAGTATGCGCCTATGTGGAGTCATACCTAGACTGAGAAACGGGTAGCGAAGAAGGTCTTGCGCGCTAGAGGGAGACGCGTGACCTGTAGAAATACAGGGGCGCACAATGACCATTCTCATTCCCGTAGATATGACAAACCCGCTGGAACGAGGACGGGTTTGCCGTTGTTCCGAGCGGGTGTGAGAAGTCTTCGATTGTCCGTTCCGTCTCATACCCGTTTTCCATCAACTACTCGATGTTCGCAACACCCGATCGAGTCTGGGTGCTGTAGTAGATCTTGTAGTTCTTGGACTCGGGGCCCTGGGACGTCGCCTCGACGTTCCAGCTTTCGCCGGAGCCGTCTTCCTTCTGCACGCTCATCACGCGCATCTGGATGTAGCGCGGCGTACCGCTCGCGGACTGACCTTCCGGCCATCCGACGAGGTTGAAGCTCACCGGACGCGGCTGCCTGTACGACGAGTCGAACAGGGCGAGCATCAGGTCCATCTTCGACGGGCCACCAACGATTTGAAAACGGGTCATACGACCTCCTACGGAAACAGCTCCTGTTACTTGAGGTCAGAGCACACCTCGTTAGCCTTGGGAGACCCACCTGCCATACAGCAGGAATTCTCGGCGAGCATCGCCGTCACTCAACTTCGATAAGCCTATATCAAAGCGAAATGACGAGAGATACTCATCAGAAACAACATCTAAAGTTTAAAACTTAACGGAATAGCTTAGCATAAAAATATTATTTTGTCAACGTTAATAGTTCATCGCATCATTCCTCTTGCATCCTCACACGAGAATATCAGGGGAACGTCGCTGGTCGGGTCAGCGAGAAGGGGAGGGGACGCGATTAAACGCGTGAGCCACACCCGACGTGGTGCAAAGGACGACGCTACTCCAAAAGGTGCAACTCTTCGAATGCCGGCATGTCGTTAGTCTCCGGCCCGGTCTTGGTGTACCACTCTCCGATCGTGACGATCACCTTTCGGGGGAGTGCGTTGATCGCCTGAGTAAAACGAGTGGCGATGTCTCCCATCGATTCGTCTCGCATGCTTTCCAGCTCTTCGGTGCTGAGGGCGTAGAGCATCCTGCCCAACGTATGGCCGTACAGCTTTTGCGTGTCATCATTCATGTCCGGACGGATCACCGAGCAGATGTATTCGAACATCAGCAGGAGTTCCGCGTCGAGACCCGTCCCGAAGTGCTCGTCTGACCAGCGATCGTAGAGAATTCCGGCCATCCCTGCCGTTGCCCGCTTCTTGAAGCAAGCGAAAGCCTCCTCAGAAGTGGGGAAGAAGAACTCCTCCAGTTGGTAAAAGTGCTCTGATCCCGGGTCGAAGAACGTTGGTGCAGTATCGACCATCGCGGCGTAGACCTCGGCCATCAATGTCTCTGATCCCTCGAGCCCTTCTTCGAGGGGGTGATAGCCTGCGGCCAGGTGAAAAGGTTGGTAGTCTTCGTACAAGCCTCGGTCCTTTGATGCCTCAGACCACTTCTTCCAGCTATTGAAGCGCTCCTTGGCGTGCTCGATGGCGATCTTGAGCGCGGTATCGTACGGCATCCGCTTCCAGACGTAACGGAACATATTGAAGTCCCGCCTGCCAATGTACGTAGCTAGGCCGGCAGACCCCTGGTGCCCCGCCACTTCCGTGAGTACTGAGACTCCACGCGGGATACGGCTCTTCACGGGCACGCCCTTCTCGTTAAATGTCTCCAGCCACGTGACCGTGCTCGTATCTTCGAGTACGGACACGTACTGATCCTTAGTCCCGTCGCGTTCTACGCGTACGACGGTACCCGGTTCGAACCGTAGCGTTGTCTTCTTCGCCATGATCATGTCCTCCATCGGGTTGTGTGAGATACCCGACTAAGTACGATATCAAATAATACGTATTTGTCAAGTATATTTGGCTAAAAATTGACAAAAAATGAATATACGTATATCGTAAATGTACGATTATGCAAAAATATGCCGAAACCATCACTTACGACCGTGTTTGATCCGATGTACGCCGCTCTGCAGGAACTTGCTCTGACCGAGAATGAACAACGACTCTATATCCTCTCGTTAAAACAGGGGCCGACCTCGATTACAAAGCTCGCGGAACTCTTAGGATTGCCACGGCCGAATCTCTATAAAATTATTGATGGCTTGGTAGCGAAAGGGTTGGTCGATCCTGAGGCGCGCGCTCGGTATACGAAGAACTTTTCGGTCCAGCCTCCGCAAGTGATCTCAGAATTACTTAAAACAAAACGAACGGAGCAGGCGTCCGTAGATCGAGCTTTCATTGATCAGCTCCCTTCGTACATGAGTCAGTTTCGACAAGGGGACACGCCGCTCAAGGTAAAAACATTGATTGGGCAGAAAGCCTTTATCGATCTATACACGCAGATGTATGAAGAAGAGAGTGAGGTTGTTCGATTTTGTGGTTCTATTCAGAATTTTGTAAAAACGTTTGGACGTTCGTTATTTGAAACAAGCTCGCGCCTTCGTCAATCGCGTAAGGTGCGTGGAATGGCATTGCTCCTTCCTTCAGATCGCGAGCATTTTACGGCAAACGACCATCAATCCGTTCAACGCGAAGTTCGTTACCTTGATGGATACAAAAACTTCGCACCGATGTTCCATATTTTTTCCAATAAACTGGTCATGTGGCAACCAACGGTGCCAATGGCTGTTTTGATTGAAGATGAAAACCTCGTGAGTATGATGAAATCGCTTTTTGAGGGGATGTGGGAACGAGCAGCAGCAGAGAATGAGCGTTAAGCGTTTCTATTGTGTTAAACTAACAAAAATAGTTTTATGAAGAAATTTCCCGATTCCTTTATTCCGTCTTTGCGTAGCAAAGAAGATCTTACGCGTTGGCGGGAGACGCGCGACCGTAGAAATACAGGGGTACGCAATGACCATATCTGGATGGTGACGGGGGATCGGGGACTCCAAGAGTTTGCGAATATGGCGCATGAGCTTATTCCATTTTTGATGGACTGTGTAACGCGTCTTCAGGGGAAGCTAAAGATGGTAACCTTTGGGGGAGCGCATCTCGAGGGAACGATTGCTCTCATGGATGCATTTGAAGGGGATTGTCGTGAACAGGGCATTGTCCCAGATGCGCATCTTGTCGATTATTCTCTCACCAAAACGTTGGGCTATCAGGGGCTTGGTGGTATGGGTAGGGAAGATTTGCTTGAAACAGGGAAGGTGAAACTCCACATTGGTCCGATTGAGGTTGCGAGTTTGAAAGACGCGCACAATGCAGATGTGATGATTTCGAGCATGGGGCCGTTTGTTCATGCGGTAGAGCTCCAGCATCAGCTTGAAATGCTTGTAAAAGTCGCGAATGAGCTGGCGGTTGGTGGTAAGGCATTTTTAGAAATCGCGCGTGCTGGTTCCAAGGTTCCAGAAGCACACCTTCAGCTACTGAGAGAATCGCTAGGAGAGCAATTCACCGTTGAGCTCGGTTTCCAAAAGGAGGACGCTAAAAAGTGGCCGGGAATTGTTGTGATCGAAAAGAAAGAGCAAGTGCACCATCGATAACAGATGGTAGATCAGAAGTGGTTCTATTTTTGTTTTGTCAGTACCATGATTAGGTGAAATATCTTTTTGGGTTACAACATTTTTTAAAAAACGGAGAAGTTCCTCCGGGGATTGAATTTGGTCCCGCCGTTCGACGCGGTCTGAAGCAGCTTCGCGAACAATCGTTTCAGGCGAACTCTGACCTCGTGATCGAGCTACAAGAACAACCAGAGGAAATAGTTCAAGAATTGATCCAAGGAAAAAAGTCAGTTTCTTATGGGGGAAATATGTACGTTGGATATCGGAAGGACTTCATGTTTCGAGAAACGGACTATCAATTTGGTGTGGTCGCATTCGTGATTGATCCGGGCGGCAGAGTGATCGGCCTTGGACTCCCGGGAGAATTTGGATCCTTTGGTGAGTCGCTGACTTCTCTGAAACCGAAGGTGGGCTGTGGCAAGACGGCGCTTATGCTGTCAGGGGCTGTTCTGATTGGGTGTGGAATTTTGTATCTAGTTGAGAGATTATAGGCTGAACGAATATGAAGGAAAATTAATCCATGATACTGTTGCTTATAATATGCATAAACAGATCTTCATCGTCTTAGGGGCCCTCGTTCTCTTTGGGGCTGGTTGTGCGGCACCGTTACCTGCTGAGAAGACTTTAGAACAAACCGCGACTACGACCACTGCTCAGGTGACAGCGATTCCCGAAGCGGATTTTATAAGCAACGCAATGAGAAGTACGCCTTGGTCTGAGTATAGGGATGAGAAGACAGGGACTTCTTTTCAATATCCGGCAGGGTTCTTCGCTCAAGGGGAGGGAAATAGCGATCAGTTCTCAGGGATGCGCTATGACATTATGGTAAAGCCTACAAGCTCTGAAGATGGTGTATGTGATGGGTTGGGGGACGTTGATTGTGACATTGAGACCTGGCCTAAGCGTTACGCGAATTTCAAAGCGGCGCTGCAAGGAGCGAAGTATCTCTATGGTGGATACGAACAGGTTCCTGTAGCCCAACAAGTGCGAACGATCAATGGAACAAAGTTCGTTTTGAGTGTAGGCCAAGGCATAAATGGATCCTGTGCCTTGAATTATGTGCAGGCTACCGCAGCGTCATACGCAGTATTTTCAGTAAATATTTGTGATGATCCCCAGTTGGATCAAGCAAAGTGGTTTGGGAATACGGTCGCTGAAGAAGAACGAGTAAAAGCGGAAAATATACTCGCTGGCAAAAATCTTTCAGACTCAACGAAGGTGAAAACTCAGGCGATGGAAGAAGTGCTTGCTACGTTAAAGATGAAATAGGCTTTGTTAAGATGGATGCGGTACCTTTTATTTCAAATTAAATTGCACCTTTATGATAAAGAAGATCGGGGTATTTCTCGCGTGTGGCCTTTTGCTCATTCCGCTGGCTTCTCAAGCGGCTAGTCCATCCATGAAGGCGAAGTTGAACGGGAAGATCCTGCTACAGGTCCAGTCTCGTGGGGAAGCGTGGTATGTGAATCCTACGGATGGAAAGAGATATTTTTTAGGGAGCCCTGAAATGGCGATCGGTGTGTTCTCGCGCGTTGGATTGGGGATTACGAATAGCCAGTTATTGAAGATACCGCTAGGCTTTAACGCTTCCGGTGGTCTGTTTGGAGTACCGATGGGACGAGAGATCGACAACGATGGAGATAGTATTCCAGATGAATACGAGGCCGCTTTGGGAACACAGCCTTCCCTCGCTGATTCAGATAACGATGGCTTCAACGACTTTGATGAGATTCGTGCCGGCTATGATCCGATGATGTCAGGTGCGAGACTTCCTGTTTCAGATAAAACGCTGGCAAATCGGTTAAAAGGTCGGATTATGCTGCAGGTTGAATCGCGCGGTCAGGCTTGGTACATCAATCCGGCGGATGGTAGACGGTATTATTTGGGAACTCCAGAACGTGCACTCGCTGGCATGCGTTTCTTTGGATTAGGGATCACGAATGCAGATATCACACAGCTTCAAGAGGGTCCAGGGGCGATCGCTTCATCTCCAGACTTGGTTGACTGTGGGATGAGCGATATTGAAAACGAAGCGGCCATGCAAGCCTGCTTTGGCCCGCAATTTAGAACTTGTTCGCCGGCGAAAGTTCGCACTGAAGTGAATCTTGCACCGTTGATCGAAGGGATCATTGGCTATGAATACGAGATTATTGGTCCGCGCGCAGACGGTTGTGAAGTAAAATCTCGTTATACGTCGAATCCAAACCCGGAATATCTCAATAAGAATCTCTTCTGCCGCTACGATAACCGTAAACCATTCAATGACGCGGTTCAGGAAGTATTCCCAGCGCTTACCACTTGTTCGGGTGAGCTGAAGCCGTATCTGACGAGTCGATAAATGTTCTAGAAAACATCGCTTAAACGGCGATGTTTTCTTTTTATCGTGTCATTCGCATGAAATACAAACCGGGGCGCATCTAGTGGATGCGCCCCGTAAGGAAGAGACAGAGAAGAGAGGGTCAGAAGAGCGGGAGATGGCCGAGCGCGATCACGTCCGTCCGGGGCGTGCCTTCCGTGAAGGCGGCCAGGATGGTGACGAGTTCTGCACCCGCTTCCTCGAGCAGCTTCCGCATGGCGATGAGCGTGCCGCCGGTCGAGACGACGTCGTCGACGATGGCGACCTTCTTCCCCTTGAGGAAAGCGACGTCGTCGGCGCCCAGGTAGAGCGCCTGCTCCTTGTTCGTCGTGATGCTCTTGACCGAGGTCTTGAGCACCGGCGCGAGCATGTAGGGCTTGTGCTCCTTGCGCGCGACGAGTGTGGGGAGCTTCGAGACCCGACCGAGCACGTGGAGGAGTGCCTGCGCCTTGCCGTCCGGCATGAGCAGGACTTCCGTTCCCTCCGGGATGAGTGCGGCCAGTTCCGTGCCGAGAGCCTCGTTCAGCTCCCAGTCACCGAGCGGGTTGAAGAGCGCGACGCGGACGCCGGGGGCGACCTCCCGGATGGGGAGAGCGCGTGTGACCGAACCGATGGTGATTGTGTGCGTGGTCTGCATGAGGAACTCCGTTTTCAGTGAGTGCCGAGGTGGAGGAGCGCCGTCTTCGCGGCCTCCGTGAGAAGGGAGAGACGTGAAGTCGAACCGTGCGTGAGGAAGCTGTGGGGATCGTTGGGGTTGGAACCGAAGTGCTCTGCGAGGATCTGGCCGACCGTCGCGGTGGCGAAGCCGCGTGCGCGAGCTTCTTCAACCGATTCCGTCGGAAGGGGGAGCGCGGGGCCGTCCGTCAGAACTTCCGTTCCATCCGGACAGACCACCGCGATCACCGCCCAGTCTTCGTAGCCGTTGGCTGTTTCGCGGATGCCGTTTTCGATGCCGATGGCGAAGCTTCCGGGCGCGTGAGCCTGAGCTCCGCGCGCCCGATTGCGTGCACCGCGTTCCGTCTCCGCCCGACCAACCGGTTGAGCAGAGATTCCGGAATCCACGGCGGTCGTCGTGATCGTGACCGTGAGGCCGAGCGCGTGGCATGCGGCTTCAACGGCGTCGCTCTTGATCGTGCTCGTGGATCCCAGAATGATGTGCATGACGAAGAGTCCTTTCAGGCCATGACGGCCCGAGCGATGGAAGGGGCGAGGCTCAGCACCTCGAACGGGGCGAGACCTTCGACCCGCGCGGCCGTAGCCGGGCAGGAGTCCGTGATCCAGACGTGGGCGAAGCCCGCCGTCAGGAACTTCTTCCAGGCCTCCTCTTCGAGGACGCCGTGGGTGGCGTAGACGCTGACGTTGGCCGCGCCTGCTTCCTTGAGTGCCTTCATGCACTCGATCAGTGTGCCGCCGGAGTGGATCAAGTCGTCGACAATGACGACGTTCCGACCAGCGACCTCGCCTTCGCTCACCGTGACCTTCCGCGTCTCACCCTCCCGAACCTTCCGGCAGACGATGAAGGGGAAGGGCGGGACGCCGTTCTCATCCGAGAACATCGTCTTGAACCGCTTCCAGGCGCCTTCGTCCGGGAAGACGATCGAGACGTCCTCACCGGCGAGCCGCTCCTTGAGGAGCTTCGTGCCCGTCTTGAACTTCGGCGAGATGTTCGCGCCGAAGTAGTGCCGAATGGGCAGTGCATGGATGTCCCAGAGGTAGAGCGGGACGGGTCCAGGACCCGCCGGCGCCACCGCCGAGATCATCTGAGCGAGCGTGGCAGCGGTCGCGACCTGTCCTTCGTGATCGATCCGCTCCATCGTCCCGGTGGGGAAGTAGGGGAGGAGGATCTTGAGGGACTTGGGCCGGAGCGCCGCGAGCGCGTAGATTGCGCTCATCTGTTCGAAGATCGTGCCCGGGGTGTCGAAGCAGGCGAGGAACGAGACGTGCGCGTTCTGCACCATGTCGACGTCGTGGATGAAGGTGTTGGGGTACCCGTCCGGAAACCGCTTCCAGGAGACCCGGCCCACCGTGATCCGCGGATCGTGGAGAGCGACCTTCTCGGCCACTCCCTGCATTGAAGGACTTGCGAGCAAAACGTGTGTGTCCATGTGAACCTCTCTTCTGTTGTCGAAAGTGCGTGGGGTGTGGTGGGTTTCCCCGAACCACATGAGTACTCTGACAGGGATTTTGTTATTTGCCTCTCATTTTATCGTTGTTTTGCTAAGAAAAAGTTAGTAATTTGCTCTATAGAGAGAAATAATGTACTATAATAACAACGAAATAAATCGTTGTTATCTCTATGACCACAACTGAGCACAAGGAAATTCAGGAAACTCTGACCCAAGTCGGGCTGTCTTTACCTGAACAGCGTGCCTACCTAGCTCTTTTAGAGAACGGCGTTTCAACCGCGACACCAATCGCCCAGCTTTTATCGGTTCCGCTTACGACGGCTCAGTCACTGTTGCAGCGTTTAGTAAAAAAAGGGGTTATTCACGTCACAAAACGGAAGTCGCGTTCTGTGTATGAGGCGAAGGATCCAGTTGCGTTCAAGAACCTACTCGAACAGACGCTTCAAGAGGTAGGGAACATTATTCCACTTCTACGTACCTTAAAAGCTGAGCAGTCTGCTCCAACGAATGTTCGTATCTATCAACGTGAACGCATGACAGATATTTTCCGTCAGGCCTTATTGAGTAAGGAAAAGATGATCTACGAAATAGTGTCGGCTCGTGATTTTCAAGAAACCATTGGAGAACGCTTCCACTTCACGAAGCGTCGGATGGTAGCCAAGGTCCACCTTAAGAGCTTGCGTATCGAAGCGCATGAAATAAAAAAGTATAATCAAGCGACTCACGTAAAAGAGCTGCGCGAAGCAAAGTTCTTAGCCAAAGAGCTTACCTTTACCTGTTCTGTCTTGTGCTGGGATCAAACGGTCGCGTTCTTCACCGCCTCGAACGAAGGGATCGCCTGGGTTGTCCAAAGCGCTTCGTTGTCGCAGATGATGCGTCAGTTGTTTGAACTTCTCTGGAGTGTGAGCCGACGAATGGAGACGGTGTAGGTTACATAGATCAGTTATCTGGCCTAGCGTAGGTTTCGTCTGCCCGGTATGCTCATTCTATTACTATGGAAAAAGAAAAGCCGAATGTTGTTTTACTCCACGGCCGTTGGCCTGAAAGGATAGAAGGAAAATTGATCGCAGACATTCCTTTATGTAATCCAAATAATGAGGGGAACTGGATGGGATGGACCAAAAAGCAACTCGAGGAAAAAGGCTATGACGTTACCTGTCCGATTGTGGCTGATGCCTGGAAAGCGCCCTACGAGGAGTGGAAAGAAGCGCTTGATCAGCTTGTAATCGACGAAAGCACTATTTTGGTTGGTTTAAGCGCGGGTGGGTACGCCCTTCTCCGTTGGTTAAGTGAAACAGGGAAAAGTGTGAAAAAGGTCATTTTGGTTGCACCTGGTTCAAGAAATATCTTGATCGATCTTACCCGTGAGAAGCTTCCGTATGAGGATGAGTTCTATGCTTGTAAAATCACATCAGAATTGAGGTCTCAGATTCAGGAACGGGTTGTCATCATCGTTTCAAATGATGATGAGGTGGTTCGTCGGTCATTTGAGTGGTACGTCCCAATCCTGGATGCGAACGTTGTAGAGCTTGAAGGCCGAGGGCATTTTTCTTTTCTGATTCCAGAGCTACCGGAATTATTGGAAGAGGTGCAGAGATAGTGGTTATAAAATGTTAGGAGGGGATGAGCGAGGCGTTATGAAACGCGGCGAAAGTTCGTTACACTACTCAACATGTCATTCAATGGAGCGCCTGGCGCATCGTCAGAGGGAGGATTTTTTAAAAGAATGGGAGCAAAATTAGGATTTAAAGCGGAGAGACCGTTTCAAGTAGGGGATCGATGCACGCTGATCAATGCAAATACGCGAGAAGTCCAGGAGGCGGTGATTGAATTCATTGATCAGAAGACAGGTCAGATCAAGGCCTCTTTTGACGGGCATCCGGTTCCACGTTGGTTTGCGAATGTTGGGGCCTTGCGCGAAGGGATAGAGGAGGCGAAGAGAATGTCGGAACGAACGGTTTCTTTTCAGTCACGAGAAGTGATTGAAGCCCCAAAGCCACATCCGCTTGCTGTTACGCCTCGGTATGGGCACGAGGCATATACCGCGCTTATAAAGGATGGGAAAGCGGAATACGAAGGCCGAGAACGGATCACGAGTACGAGTGCCAGCGTCCAAGGGGGCGTGTATTTGCCTGACATTCTTGAATACACCATGGAGGGGATCGTGGTTGATTATGAAAAGGACCTAATTCTAAGAGAGTATCTTGAGAAGACCATGCTTCCATATGTGCTCCTTCAGCGCATTGTGCACGGCCAAGATAATTTCGAGGCAATTATCAAAGGTATTTCGATGAAAATACGGAGTGATTTTCCTTATCAAAAGAAGATGCTCGACAAGAGCTACGCACGGGCAGCGTATCCGGCTGGGCAAAAGGTAGCATTGGGGAAAATAATGAAGCAACAAGATATGGTCTGTCGGCACATGGGGCTTTTATTTGCGGCAAGCATTGATTTTTTAAAGAAAAAAACAGACGCGTTTGCGACCAGCGACGTACGCTTCATGGCTGATATGCAGCGTGACTTTGAAGAAGATGAGAAAAATGGTCACGCCTATTGCATTATGCGGAATGCAGGAAAATATTATGCCGTAGATCCGACCTCTGGGATGGCGAAAGAGGCGAGAGAGATTCTGTCTTCCAAACAAGGCGGTGATGAGCGCTATCGGTACCTGTTTTCAATCCTCCGATTCCTAGGTCAGGAGGCCACCCCGGAGGGCGATCAATTAATCCTGGATATTATGAACAAAACGAAGGCGGATCCAAAGCTTGCGGGACTTATCGGCGACCTGAAAAAGGCCTCAGTCAAGAACTTGGCGTTGCAGAGACGGCTGTCGCATCTTGAAAGTCGTGTTTAATGGATTATGGATAACAAACATGACTGGGAAAAGTATGGAGAGCGTACAAAAGATAGCCCACCCCGTCCGCTTTTAGTAGAAGCACTGGCGTTTGTAAGACCTGCAGGAAAAGCCCTTGATATTGGGGGTGGGACGCTTAATGATGCTCGATATTTGCTCGAGCAAGGCTTTGATGTGAGTGTTATCGATGAGAAGAAGGAAGTGGTTGAAAAAGCGGCAGCAAAAATACAGTCAGAGAAGTTTCGATATACAATCTCGACCTTCGCAGACTTTGATTTCCCTCGAGAGAGCTACGACTTGGCCTCAGCCATGTTCTCTTTGCCATTTAACCCTCCAGAAACATTTGAGGTAGTTTTCCAGAAAATAAAGGACTCGTTAGTGAAGGGAGGTATCTTTAGCGGAAACATGTGTGGGCCAAAAGACGAGTGGTGCCCAAATCCAAAGATGACGTTTCGTACAAAAGAGGAGGTCAAAGTTCTGCTGGCTGATATGGAAATTATTTTCGTGAAAGAAAAGGAGGTAGACTGGCCACTCGCGGACGGCACCCCAAAGCACTGGCACCTGATTAACTTTATCGCGAAAAAAAATTGAGAAAGATGAGAGGAATCAGACTGTCTAAAGGCTGTTTTTGAATATAGTTCGTGCCTGTTCGATATCTCGTCCAATCTGTGTGCGAAGTGCTTCAATGTTTTCGAATTTCTGCTCATCTCTTAACCGAGAAACGCACTCCACGCGGAGGGTCTGATCGTATAGATCTTGGTTAAAATCCAAAAGATGAACCTCGATCGACCGGCCGGCGGCAAAGGTTGGACGTGTACCAATGTTCATGACGCCTTGAGCACTGGTTGTTCCGCCGTTGTTCTGAAGTAGACGCACGCGTACCGCGTAGACACCATCTTTGGGAAGCGCTTCGGTTTGGGTGAGGAGATTGGCAGTGGCAAATCCGAGCGTCCGTCCACGTCCATCCCCTCGGATGACCTGCCCATCGAAACCAAAGGGACGACCAAGAAGCGTCTCGGCTGTTTTCAAATCGCCTCCGCGAAGTGCCTGCCGAATACGAGAAGACGAAACGACTTCTCCCTCGATCTGTATTGATGGAACGATTTCAGTACGGTACTTGAAACGCTGTCCGAGCTCGGTGAGCGTCTCGTGTGTGCCTTCGCGATCCTTCCCGAAACGAAAATCTTGCCCAACGAAAATCGTTCGAATGTTAAAGTGGGCGAGTGTTGTTTGGATGAACGCTTCTGGGCTGAGTGTAGAAAAGTCGGTCGTGAAGGGTTGTACGATTACCTCATCAAGACCAGCCTCCAACAGGAGCTCGCGTTTTCGTGCCAAGGTGGTGAGAAGCGGGGGAGCGTGTTCAGGAGAGAGGATGCGGGTCGGATGCGGATCGAACGTGAGTGCGACGGCTTCGCCTCCAAACTGTTTGGCCGCTTCAATAGCAAGTCGAATCAGCTGCTGATGTCCGCGATGGACGCCATCAAAGTTTCCAATCAGAAGCGCTTTCGGACGAATCATGTTGCATACCCTAAACGCGTCACCGGAACACGTCAAAATTAGCAGGGGTGTCTTTTTTCGTCGTCTGTCGTTAGGATGGAGTCTATAGTTCTCAACTACTCTTATGGACGGCACGATTCGCAAAGATATCCAACCTGGACTCATGGTGGCGATTGTCCAAAAACAGGACCAACCAACGGGGAAATTGACCCAAGGATTTGTGAAAGATCTTCTCACGAGCGCACCCGTTCATCCTCGCGGGATTAAGGTACGACTCGAAACAGGGGAAGTAGGGCGCGTTCAGTATATCCTTGGGTAGCACTGATCGATTAACGATAAGGTTTCCAGGAAACAGGGAGCGTCGCGGTATACGGAGAGAGCCCGAATAACGCATCTGCGACGCCTTGTCCTTCGCTTCCGGGGAGCCACGCAGCGACGATCGCATCCCAGGTGTTGGCTTCTGTTGGGAGTGTGAGCGCTCTTCCAGAGATGATGACCACGACGAGTTTTTTACTTCGCGCTCTCACCTTTTTGATGGTTTGGAGATCCTCTTCTGTTAAGCGCGGATCGGCATTGTCACCCACGCCTTCGGCATAGGGCTTTTCTCCGACAACAACGATTCCAATATCTGCGAGATCTTTGTTTGGCCCGAATTCACCAGAGGAATTATAAGAAACTTGGGTTGTTGGTGTTACGAGGCGTTTGATTCCTTCAAGAACGGTTGTTCCTGGGATGCTATTTCCCTCAATGCCTTGCCATTCGATCGTCCAGCCTCCCGATTGTCGACCTATGTTATGTGCGGCCGATCCAGCGACAAGAATACGACGCGCAGAGCGCGGAAGAGGAAGCGTGCGCTTTTTATTTTCCAAAAGCGTCTGTGATTTTCGCACGGCTTCACGCGCAATGTCGTGATGGGCGTCACTTCCAATCACGGAGAGTCCTTCAGGGGTTGCTGCGGGACGATCGAACAGTCCTACCTTAAACTTCGCTGTCAGGATCCGGCGAACGGCATCGTTCAGTCGCTCCTCGGAGACATCACCTTTCGTAAGCGCCTGCTCCATGTCGGTTATGAACAACTTGTACTCAAAAGGCAGCATGGCCATGTCGATGCCGGCATTGATTCCCATCACAGTTGCGGTATAGCGATCTTCGGACAGAGAGTAGAGACCATACCAGTCAGAGACGACAATGCCTTGAAATCCGAGTTCTTTCTTCAATAGATCGGTGAGGAGCTGGCGGTGGCCAGAAAGCTTTTCCCCATTCCAACTATTGAGTCCCGCCATAATTACCAATGCCCCCGCGTCGATCGCTTTTTTAAATGGCTCGATGTGGTCTGCACGCAATTGTTGTTCATTGAGTACTACGTCTCCTTGGTCTAATTGGTAGCTCTTGTTGGCTGAGCTGTCCCAGGTTGTCGCGCCGTTTCCGACGAAGTGTTTGGGAGTGGCGAGGGCGGTAAGATGACCGTTCTCTTCTTTTTGCGTTCCGCGAATAAAGGCGACACCAAGAGTCGCGGCGGTCTTTGGATCTGAGCCGAAGGTCTCGTAGACACGTCCCCAGCGTTGGTCTTGGGGGATATCAAGGGAAGGAGCGTAGTTCCAATAAATTCCGGTAGCCGTCATTTCTTTCGTGGTTGCTTTCGCGACTCGTTCAACGAGACCTGGGTCGTGACTGGCAGCAAGTCCGATCGCGTGTGGGAAGATTGTCGCGCCTTGAACGCCTCCATGTCCATGAATCGCATCGATTCCATAGAGCAAGGGGATGCCGAGACAGGTCTCTTGGGCTTTTGCCTGATACTCGTTGACCATCGTAAGCCAATCGAGAGGGGTATTGGTGGCTGGTCGAGAGCCAGAACCACTGAGCAGCGCGCCAAGCGTGTAATCACGAATGTCATTGATGTTTTGAAGCCCGTTTTTTTCGATTAATGCCAATTGCCCAATTTTTTCTCGTTGCGTCATGCGTCCCATCAGATCGTTCACACGTTCGTCTACGGCGAGCATTGCATTTTGATAGGGGGCGTTCGTTGGATGACAGCGCTGTTCAACGGCGCTTACGGAAGATTCTCGCCTTGAAAGAAAAAACGTAAATAGACCCGCAACTACGAGCAGGGGGATGAGCAAAAAAAGCAGATTCATTTTGGACGGGATTTTTGTTTGGGACATGGAGGTACTGAGAGATCGAGTTAACCATGGTCTCACCTTGGGGCCTAGGTGGCCAGTATACAGTTCGGTCGTTTTGTTGCTAGTCTACGAGTATTTCTATGAAGATTCTCATTATCCAGGACCGGTTTCAGTTTCGCGGAGGAGGAGAGCGTCTGGTCTTGGATTTAGCGAAGAGTCTGAACGCAGACATTTTGACAGAGTACTGGACCAAGGAAACATTTGATCGATCCGAGGCGCCAGGCAAGATCTTTGTGCTCGATGAAGGCGAAGCGCCGATGATTGTCTGGCGTTATTTCCGGGCACAGTGGAACTTCTGGTGGAAAACGCGGAAAATCATCTCGGAGTATGATGTAGTGATCTTTTCTGGGAACAACTGTCTTTCCGCAGCCCTTATTCCGCTGCCAAAACAAAAGCGTATCTATTACTGCCATACGCCGGTGCGTTACGTGTATGACTTGCTCGCGCATCGTCGGCAAGAAGAACCGTCCCCGGTTAAGCGCTTCTTTTATTACGATCTTGGGAAGTGGCTGATTCGTACGATCTATAATTTAGGCCTCTCACGCATGCCAACCATCGTGACGAACTCGCAAGCGGTACATGATCGTCTCAAGACGTACTGTCAACGTGAGTCACATATTGTGTATCCACCGGTTCGGACGGATTTGTTTACTTGGATTAGCCAGGGGCGATATTATCTTTCATTTGCTCGTCTGGATCCGCTGAAGCGTATCGATCGTATTGTGAAAGCCTTCCAGCAGATGCCGACGCGCAAGCTGGTTATTGCATCGAGTGGTCCGTGTGAAAAAGAATTACGTGAAATGGCGAAGGACTATCCAAATATTACGATCTTGGGTCGCGTCGAGGATGCGAAGCTGAAAGAGCTTGTAGGCTCCTGCGTGGCCACAATTTACATTCCGATTAACGAAGACTTTGGGATGTCGCCGCTTGAAGGAATGTCTGCAGGGAAGCCATGTATCGGCGTTGATGAAGGGGGATTACGCGAAACGATTATTCCTGGAAAAACAGGAGCTCTCATTCCAAAAGCGTGTGAGATCGAAGATCTTGTTTCTGCGGTCGAACAGCTGACGCCAGAGGTCGCCTTGCCGATGCGGGCTGATTGCGAAGCGCAGGCCAAAAAATTTGATGTGAAGGTTTTTGCAGAAAAAATGCGTGCTCTCGTGTATGAAACTTGCGATTGACGCCTCGCGCAGCATCGACCGCGTGCAGAAAACCGGGGTCGAGGTCGTGAGTGATGCGCTCCTAAAAACGCTCGAAGCGACGTGTCCGGCGGATGTTGAGATTAAATACTACACACCAGAATACATTCCCTGGCTGCCTCGCGAAAAACAGCGCATTCTTCCCTTTGGGCGTTTTTGGACGATTATTCATTTCTCTTGGGCGCTTTGGAAAGATCGGCCAGACGCATTGTTTGTTCCGGTTCATAACCTGCCTTCCTGGTTACCAAAACGAGTGGTCCGCATTATCCACGATATCTCTTCTTTCCGAACGCCCGATGCTTACGCGCTCAAAGAGCGTTTGTTGATCTCACGTGATGTCCGAAGATCGCGAACCGCTTGTCAGAAGGTGATTGTTCCAACGGAGGCAGTGAAACAAGATTTGATAACGCTCGCTCAATTCCCACCGGACAAGATTATTCCAACCGGTTGGGCCTTGGATGAGTCAACGATTCTGCCTGAAGACGGAACGATTCCTGATGAGACGAAACCCTATATCTTGTTTATCGGTCGAATTGAGGAAAAGAAAAACGTCCATCTCTTGCTCGAAGCGTTTCAGCTCTTTCGGGTAACGCACCCTGACTGGCGTTTAATCTTGGCTGGGAAGCCAGGTCATGGATTTGCAGAGATTGAACCGTACCTTCAAGCGCCTGGCGTAACCCATCTGGGCTACATCACGAATGAAGAGAAGTGGCGCTTGTTGCGAGGTGCAGCGATCATGGCGATTCCTTCAAAGGAAGAGGGGTTCTCATTTCCCATGCTCGAAGCGTTCTATGCGGGTGTTCCGGTTGTGGCTTCCGATATCCCGCCGCTCCATGATGTGGGAGGAGGGGCGTGTATCTACGTTTCTCCGTTGGATGCACAATCGATTCGAGATGGGTTCGTCCAACTCCTAGAGCAGCCGGTACAAGCAGAGGTGAGGATCGCTCTCGGTCGCGAGAGATTGAAATTATTTCATTGGAAGGCGATTGCGCAGAAAGTATGGGAGGCGCTTCTGTGATACGCTGGTTTTTATTCATCGCAGTACCAAATTATGTCTAGTCCTGTAGATTTACTCCATTCTCCTGAGGCGGAGCAAGAGCGTAACACGCGTCCTTTTCGTGAGGTCGGAGTGGTCTTTTTAAGGAACTCAGAGGGTCAGCTATTGATGACGCGTTCACACAAATTCCCCCAGAGCTGGGGAGGGTTTGGCGGAGGTAGGGAGCCGGGAGACGAATCGCTCACCGCGACGGCCGTAAGAGAGCTACGGGAAGAATCCGGTCTAAGTCTCTCGCCAGAGTCACTCACCTTCGTCCTTGAAACGCCGTACGATTTCGGAGAGGGGAAAGTGCATTTTTTTGAAGCGATGATCCCATCTGATGCAGCGTTCACGCTCAATGAACAAGAGATCGCAGAAATACGTTGGATGAGCCTAAGCGAGGCTTTGTCGGTACCGGTCTTTCCCGCGACAGATGCTTGTTTAAAACGGTTTCTTGCTTAGGGGGCTAGGGGAGGATACCCTTTCTATCATGAACCAACCTCCTTCAGCTCCTCCGTCAAATATGGGCTCTCCCCAGCCGCAAGCGACCAGAAGAGTGCGTTGGCTTCCCGTTCTGATCATGGTGTTGCTTCCATTTGGGATTGTCGCATTAGGCTTAGGTCAGTTCTGGTGGCCAGAATATCAGCAGAATCAGGTCAAAAAAATCGGGATTCAGACAACGGCGAAGATTATCGCTATTGAGCCAACGGGGAATCTCTACAACAATCAGCCACAGGTTTTGTTGACGCTGCTGGTTCATCCGATGCAGGGTGAAGACTTTACCGCTCAAGCCAAAATGGTTGTGAACCAGGTCTACATTCCACAAGTTCAGCCAGGCGCAACCGTAAAGGTGTATTACGATCCTAACGATCATTCGAAAATCGCCGTCGAATAAAAGCACAGTATGTCAGAAGAAATACTCGACCTCGTGAATGAGCAGGATGAAGTGATCGGAAGCCTTTCTCGGACGGAGATCTATCGCCAGGGTCTTTCAAATTTTCGTGTCGTCCATGCTTTTATCGTGAACAGTGAAGGAAAGTTGTGGATTCCGCAGCGAACGGCCTTGAAGAAGATCGCTCCAAATGGGTTGGACTATAGTGTTGCGGGTCATGTTGAGACGGGGGAGTCCTACGAGACCTCATTTCGCCGTGAGACCCAGGAAGAAACGGGAATTGATACAGCGACTGTTCCTTGGAAGGAGTTGGGGAAACTCACACCAGCAGATGGGGTGCATTTTTTTGAAATGGTCTATGAGATCCAGACTGACGAAGAACCGGAATACAATCGTACAGATTTTGTTGGGGCGAATTGGTACACGCCAGCCGAGGCACTCGAGTTGTTGCAGCTAGGGGGTCCTCATAAGATGGATCTAGCTTTCACTATCGCACGGTTCTATCTATAGGCCTGTATGAGCACCGTCTATCGATCAACGATCCGGGTTTTTGTCTTCATGGGATTAGCCCTTTTTTGTTTGTTGGTGACATCGTTGGTCATTCTAACGCCTTGGATGGAGACATCTCCACAACTCACGGCTACACCCTCTCCGGCTCTGCAGATGCCACAGGAGCAGGATACGGACGGGAAGTGGCTCGTCGTACGCGAGCTGCCTCTGCCGGGGGCAATGCTCAAGCAGTTGTGTCGTGGGCGGTATGTGAGCCTTCCCGCGTCAGATCAGACGAAGCATCCCTATTGTTTAGACGAGTTCAAATTAGCGTCGGTTTCAACGGGGGATGTCGAAGAGTATGAGGTAACGATCATCACGAATCCAGAATCTGGTTCGGGAATTCATTTGTATGAAGCAGAACAGCTGGGTTTGACGACCGACCCAAACGCTCGTTTACTGATTCGACTAGAAGGTCTGAATGACTGCCAGAGCGAGATGCTAGGTTGTGGCTATAACTATACGATCAAGATTGCAGATTTGAAAAAACCAGGCAGCATCCAACATTTCTTGGAGAGTGGTATTCATTCTAAGGATCCCGCAGATTGGAACGAGACCTATACAAAAGGCTTCGGATTTCTCGGTTTGTGTGATGGGGGTTGTATTCCTGAACCGATCTATGGATGGAATGTGAAAGATGGGAAGCTCGTTGCACTCACAGATGAAGAGGTGTACTTAAGCCCCGACCACTACGAGGGGCGCGCTCCGGATTTTAAAGATGATCCCTATACCCATTGGGGAGAGGTGAAGTGGATTGATAACTCGCACATCGAGGCCGAGCTAATCGACCAACGGGGGAAGATCAAGAAGATCCGTCGAGAGGTGAAGTAGCGCCGTTTTTTAACGCTTCCTTGAACGACAAAATATCAAAGTAAGGGAGGATCAGATCGTAATCGTATTGTTTGAGTAGACCGTAGGTCTGGTTCATTGGAAAGAGGAAGTAGCTGTTTCCTGGGTACAGTTGTTGAAAAAGCGAGCCAATGTGCAAACGGACTTGAGCGAACTCTGCGGAAAAAATAGTTGCCGAATACTCTTCGAGCGCCTCTGTGTAGGTGTGAGCAGAGCGATCGCCGTTGAGCGCTTGCTTGAGTTCGGCGCGCGGAATGAGGCTCGCAAAAGCGAGTTTCACCGGAATTCCATTAATGTCGCTTCCAGTGACGAACCGCCCCATGCGAATCTGCCACGGGGCATTGTGAATCGTAGTTGCGCCATTCAACGTGACCCAGTGCTCTGTGCCTGTATAGCTCGCAACAAGGGCGTTGTCGGCTGTGACAAAATCACGGTTCACCGCCTCATCAAGTGTTTTATACTCGGATGTCTGGATGAGCTGGTCTAGTAGCTCGAGTGGGCTATTCATGGGAGGAAGTGTGGCATTTTTCGTAATCGTCGGTCAAAAAGGTTGCGTATTCTTGGGGATAGAGTTTAATGAAGATATATGTCCAATACACAAAAAATGACGTTAGTAGGATTGACGGTCCTCTTTCTTCTTGTGGGTGGATTAGCCGTCTCAAAGAACCAAGAGGCATCTGTCCCCCCGCCTCCTCCGACAAGTACATCTACCACTCCGCTTCCGGCAACGTCTACGCCAGACATGAGTAACTTCATTCGCGTAACGACGCCTGTAAAAGATCAGTTGGTGCGGAGCCCGTTACTGATTCAGGGGGAGGCGCGTGGTACCTGGTATTTTGAAGCGTCCTTTCCCGTAAAGCTGTTCGACGCGAACGGACTTCAGCTTGCGATCTTGCCTGTACAAGCGGAAGGGGAATGGATGACGGAAAATTTTGTTCCCTTCAAAGCGGAGATGCGCTTTGCAATCCCAACCACAGAGACAGGAACGCTTGTTCTTGAGAATGATAATCCATCCGGATTGCCAGAGCTCTCCAAGGAATACCGTATTCCTGTACGTTTTGATCGCAGCGCCCCAGCAACATCAACGGTCGAACAGCGGACAATAAAACTGTATTATTATAACCCAAAAAAGGATACAGATGCTTCAGGAAATATTCTTTGCTCGGCGAAGGGTTTAGTCGAAGTAGAACGGACGATTCCTCGCACCCAGGCGGTTATTCGGGATGGGGTTGAACAGCTATTGAAAGGTGAGCTTACGGCCGCAGAGCGCGCCCAAGGGATCACGACAGAGTTTCCTCTCCCGGGTGTCGCGTTGAAGCTCGCTGTGTTGAAGGACCAGGCCCTTACTCTGACATTCGCTGACCCCAGCAACCGAACAGGTGGGGGATCGTGTCGCGTGTCGATCTTGCGGAGTCAGATTGAAGCGACAGCGAAACAATTTGGGGGAGTTGAGACGATAACGTTCCTACCAGAAGAGACGTTTCAGCCGTAAAACAATTAAAACCTAACTACTCCCTCCAGGCGCGTGCTTCTTCGGTATAGGTGCTGAGGACGCGCGGCTGGAGGATGGTGCTGACATCAGTGAGCTTCTCTTTAGGTAAAAGATCATTATCAAATAGGAACAGAGAAGGCATGAGCTCGTTTGTTAAGAAGCTGGTAGGAACGGTCACGTGCAAGTCCGCTGTTTGTAGTGGATAGTTTGTTGCCAGAATCATGCCCCATTCACCAAACGCCGGAACATTTGTTCGAATCGGGTACGTACGGAAGC
Source organism: uncultured Gammaproteobacteria bacterium (assembly GCA_964582475.1). Classification (GTDB taxonomy): domain Bacteria; phylum Patescibacteriota; class Patescibacteriia; order 2-12-FULL-60-25; family 2-12-FULL-60-25; genus JAGOTP01. The sequence goes on from CAZOQS010000001.1 coordinate 110,645, forward strand.
CGGCAGAGGCAACGGTTCGTTGAATGAGCCAAAAGGTTTTATTGGAAAAGTAGGGTGACGTTGCTTGTGTGATGAAGGCCCCATCGGCAGCTAAACGTTGACTCGCAAGTGAATAGAATTCGCGAGAATAGAGCTTTGATAAGCCTTCGTCATTTGGGTCTGGAAGATCGACGATAATCGTATTGAAGGTGGTGGTTGTTGTGCGGAGAAAGGCGAGTGCATCCTGATTCAGAATCTGAACACGTGCATCCGTGAGAGCATTTTTGTTCAACGCGGTTAACAGTGGGTGTGTTTTTCCGAGTTCAGTGATGGCTGGATCGAGGTCAACAACGACGATCTGTTCAACGCCTGCGTATTTGAGAATCTCACGGACAGCGAGCCCATCGCCACCACCCAGCAATAAGACCTTTTTTGGTTGGCGACTGGCGGCGAGCGCTGTATGTACGAGAGGTTCGTGGTAGCGATATTCATCCACGCTACTAAATTGAAGGTTTGTGTTTAAGAAGAGGCGAATATCCTCCTTAAAGCGTGTAAGGACAATTTTTTGATACGCTGATTGCTGAGACAAAATAATTTGGTCTTTGTACATGCCTTGTTCGAGCGTCTGACCAAGGGTGTTGGCATAGATTGCTCCTCCGCTTAGGAGGATCACGGATGTGACCAACAGAGTGCCGATGAGCTTTGGTCGTTGAATACGCCGATAGAAGCTTACGTACAGAATAACCGCTGCCAGGATGTTTAAGAGGCCTACGAGATAGGCGGTTCGGATCAGTCCAAATTTTGGTAAGAAAACAAGTGGGAAGGCGATAGAGGCAACGAGCGAGCCAAGATAGTCGAGCGATAGAATACGAGAAAGTACTTTTGTACTGTCCTCTTTTGATTTGAGGATGCTAAACATCAAAGGAATCTCGAGTCCGATCAGGATCCCAATGAGGATCACGGTAATGAAAAAGAGGGGATAGAGATTCAGTCCTTTGTTGAAAACAAGAAAAAAGAGGACCGGGGCATGAGCTCCAACTAAGGCGATTAGACATTCATTTACTACGAACGACGATTCTGGATGTTGGGTGTAACGTGGCGAAACGAGTGAGCCTATCCCCATACCAAACAACATGAAACCGATGGTGAGCGAAAACTGAAGAACGCTGTCGCTTAACAAGTATGAAGAGACGGTTCCAATAATCAGCTCGTAGATGATGCCGCCTAGAGCGATGACGAGGGCGGCAAAAAAGACACCGACTTTCGATCGGGTTTCCACTTGCATAGGATCCGACTAGCCGCTGATCGCTGAGGCGATGATGATAGAAATAGCGATAAAGATGCCTGCGACAACGATTCCTGTAGCCATGTTGTGCTCTTCTAGAAGTTCTTTCTTCAAGTTGAGTGAGAACGCGCTATTTACCAAGATGACGGAGATAATCATCAAGCTCAAGCCAATGATGGTATAGACGATGCTGCTCAAAATGTAGGCAGGATGGAGGCCAGTGTTCATATACGGATATACTACGTGACTAAGAGCGGGCTCGGCAATTATTTCCCAAAGCTACTACCCGTATTCGAGTGTGTTCGAGTAGAGCGTAAGGCGGCGGACTCAAGGCGTACGCTGAGCGCGCTACTTTCTTTTGGAAGACCGACCCCAAAGAAGGAAAAGAGTCCGCCAAAGATACCGAGCCCGGCAACAGCAGCGATGATGCGTTGAAGAGGAGACATACTTAGAGGAAGAATGAGCCTAAGATATTCACAAACCAAGAGAAGAATAATCCAAGCGGTTTTTCTACGAACACAAGCGTGACACGGCTTGGATTTGCGCCCGTGAAGGCTTGGACATCAAGGTAATAATCTGACGCATGCGTGAGTCGAAAGTTTTTCTCTCCTAAATAGGTCTTGGTGCCGGATTGGGTGGACTGCACGGGGCGGTAGATCTTTCTGCTGCTGGTGTTTGCAGTGGGCGGGTTGTCGATCAGGGAGGACGTGAAGGTAGCGGCCGCTGCGTCATTCGAGCTCACGCGTAAGCCATAGGTTTTGAAGCGGGGCTTCAAGGGAATAGGGCCGATTAAATCTCCAGGCCGAACACAGACATTCCCAGGAGCTGCGTTAGCCGGGCAGAGGGTGAATGTCATCTCAAACTTTTTTTGTTCAAACAGGGGCGTGATAATCCCGAGAGCGAGTACGAGAACGGATCCAGCAATGACCCAAGAGTTCCCGCTTTTGTGTACGGCGGAGAGCATGCCCTGTGCTCCTGCGGGACTGCGTTTCGATGGTTCTAGGCCGAACGCAGCGGTCACTTCTTTTGAATCAAGAATGGTCCCGCGAAAGTGTTCTTCCTCTTCCCCCTCATTCTCAATTGAGTAGAGTTCGTTGGTCTTTGTTTGATAGGTGGAGTAGGTAACACGTTCTCCAATGGTGGGCACCCAGGGAAGTTCACCTTCAACCGTGGTGAGTGAGCCGGTTTCGTTCAGGTCCACCCCTTTTCCTTGAGGAGGCTGCGGAGAGACGGGCACTTCTTCGAACAGAGTGAACCTAGAATATTCCGGTTCATACTCTAGCCAATAGCGATGAGATCCATCTGTGAGAAGAAATTCTTCCCAGACCCAGGTATCCTCATCATCTTGTCCCTGATACTGGAGTCTTCCGATGGCGGTCAGCTTTTTCCCTTGAAGGGTTCCAACTTTGCCTAGGGGGATTCCCGAGAGGCTTATACTACCTAACCCGTGCGATGCGGTCGTTGAAGTGTTTTTTTCAACATCTATGCCTATTTTGCAGTGTTTACAGACATAAAAAAGCGAGTCGGACCGAACGAGTGTATTTGAGGCACGGCATTTAGGGCAAGATACCGATTTCATAGGGTGAGTATAGGTCGAACGCGTTTTGGGAGCAACGCAGCTTTGATGTAGTTGACCATCACGAGGAGCTCTGGTTTTCCGAATGGTTTACAGGTAACCATTTCAATCGTGGCAAACCCTGACTCGGGCCAGGTATGGAGCGAAATGTGTGATTCACTCAGCAAAAGAAAGGCGGTCACCCCTCCAGGGGAGAACGCATGCGACGCTTTTTTCAAAATCGTATAGCCAAGTGTTTTGGCAATCTGCGAAAGAAGTGCTTCGGCTGCTCGTGTATCGAGCGTATTTTGCGTTTGATAGGCACGAATAAAGATATTTCGAACATTTGGTATTCCGGCGGGTTGAGGCATACTACGCCCTAATGTCACACAAACGCGCTTCAACGCCTAGTACAAGCGAGAACGGCGTTCTTCCTCTATGACTCTACGTGCCAAGCAGGAGCTGTTTGCTCGGGAATATCCCGATCTGTTTGATTTTCTCTATCGTTTTATTCACAGTCGGTTGTTCGATCGAGATGAAGTGGACGATGTCGTATCGGAGGCGCTGACAAAAGCCTATGCGCAATTAGAGCGCTTTGATCCGGAGCGAGGTGTCCTACGTCAGTGGCTGACCGGGATCGCGAAGAACGAACTTCTGACGCATTGGCGGAAAAAGCGACCGACCGTTTCCCTTGAATACGAAGAGCGAGTGGTTGATCCAAAAACAGGCGCAGCTTTTACGGAGATATTGGATCAGCAGATGCTGGCAGAAAAAATCTACGCAGATCTTCCAACGGAAAGTAAAACATTGGTTGCTTTGAGATATGTCGATGGAATGACCTACGAAGAATTGGCAGAGGTGACAGGCAAAGAGGCGACCGCGCTCCGGCAGTTTTTCTCTCGCTTGCATCGCACGCTTCGTCTTGAGTTTCAGGCTGCGCACGACTAACCACCCTCCCTATGAACAACGAATTCTTTCAACGTATGCATGAACGTGATCAATCGCAAACGCCTGTGAATGAGGCGTTAAAAGCGAAAATCGCACGGGACTTACAGCTAGGACGATCACCATCCTGGTTCAATCGAGTATCTGATTGGTTCCGTGCGCAAGCACGACCGATCGGTGGCTTTGCGTTGGCGAGTGCGCTCGTTCTCGCTCTCTCGTTAGGTATCAGTAAGAATGGTTCGCTTCCAGCGGTGTTTCAATTGGGGCCCGTTACAGACGATTGGCAGTACAATGGAAGTATCGTCGATGCTGAGCAGAAGATACAGGCTACAGGGCTATCAAACACACAACAATCGGCTGGGATCGCAAGTGGTGGAAATCCGTTTGCGAGAGCTTTCAATCAGGGGAGTAGCCCTGCGGGTCTCGCAGCACCTGCTCCAAGCGCCATGATGGCGCCAAGTATGGCTTACGAGTCAGCAGCAGATTCATCGCTCGGTTTCTCGGTTGGTGGGGCAAAAGACATCGCGAATTTCAGAGAAAACATCAAAAATGGATTCTTGCCACTTGAAACCGACGTGACCTATGAAGGATTGTTCTACGATTATTCCTTCGATACAGGGCAGCGTCAGGCATGTAATGACCTATTTTGCCCATCGTATGCGCGTTCGTTGGTTCGGAACCCCGTTACGGGCCAGGAAGAGACATATCTGTCAGTTGGATTGAATTCAAATATCAAAGAATCTGACTTCAAACGTCAAAAAACAAATTTTGTCGTGGTGCTCGATATCTCGGGTTCGATGAGTTCACCCTTCAATCAATATTATTATGATCAAGCAGGGAAGCGCGTAGAAGCGCCAGCAGCTGATGCAGGAAAAACGAAGATGCAGCTCGCGAATGAGGCGCTCTCGGCATTAGTTGATCAATTGAAGCCAGATGATCGCTTAGGAATTGTGCTCTTCAGCGATGCCGCGACCGTTGCGAAGCCATTGCGCTTGATGGGGGAAACAGATCGAGAAGCGTTGAAGCGCCATATCACGAAGCTTCAGCCAACAAATGGAACAAATATGTCGGCCGGTCTTGAACAGGGGAGGAAGTTGTTGGGTTGTAATGACACAATAGAGGTTGCCGCGCAGTGCGTGAGCGATGGTAATGCAAAGCGAATCATCTTCATCACCGACGCGATGCCAAACCAAGGAGAGTTTGGCGCAGGCGGATTGCATGGATTGATCGAGCGTTATGCAAATGAGGGGATACAGACGACCTTGCTCGGAGTCGGCGTCGACTTCCAGACGGAACTCGTGGAAGCGTTGACCAAAGTTCGGGGAGCAAACTACCTCTCGATTCATTCCGCGCAAGACTTCAAGCGACGTCTAGGAGAGGAATTCGATTTCCTCGTGAGCCCACTCGTATACGATCTACGCTTAGATGTAAAAGGTTCAGGTTATGCGATCGACGAAATCTATGGCTCGCCAGATGCGGACCGTTCAAGTGGCGAAGTGCTGCATGTTCGAACGCTTTTCCCTTCAAAAACAGAGAATGGAGAAACAAAAGGGGGATTAGTGCTGCTGAAACTTCGTAAAACAGGGGAAGTAGGAACGCTCAATCTTCGCGCGAGCTATGAAGACGCGGCGGGCAAGAAGTTCACGAATGAATCCACTATTTCGTTTGGTGGAATGACTGTCGGGGCGTCTGATAACCAAGGCATTCGCAAAGGAGTCTTGCTCGCGCAATACGCGAAGCTCTTGAAGAGTTGGATTCAGGATGAACGAGGTGGGCGTGATCCGATGTTTCCTTCTGGAAATAACTGGGAGCGAACGTCTCGACCGCTTCAGGTATCAGAGCTTCATCGAGCGCAGTTTGAAAAGTTCACAGAGTACTTCATGAATGAGGTAAAAACGATCGGTGATAAAACACTTGAGAAGGAGCAAGAAATATTGAGTCGCTTAACGAAGCGTACGGTGGGAATCGTAGAGCCATCGGTTGTGAGTCCAGGGCCGGTGACGGATGACTGGAGGTACTAGGGAAGTAAGATAAGAAAAACGGCCCTAGGGCCGTTTTTCTTTAGGACTTTTTGTTTGCGTTTTGTTTCCCTGAATCTGGATTCTTCTGTGCGCGATTTCCGCCTTTTCCTTCGCGCTGGCCCAGAACGCCATTTCCTTGGCCAGTTCGCACGGTGTGCTGGTCACCTCCGGTTTTGTTCTGGCTGGCGGAGTTAACTCCTTGATTTCCTTGCTTGCTCATAGAGAGATGTGATGAAAAGAATGAAGTTTTTTCGCCTGATCATTCGACCGTGCTTGTTTCCGTTCACGAATCCGCTTCCCTTCTTCCATCGTCAGTCCTTCGTGAGCGCGTGCAGCCGCGTCTGTTGCGGCTTGAGTTGTTGCTGACACCAATTCGTCATCTCGAAGACGCATAGAAGATGAATAAAGTATTAGGCCTGTCAGCCAATCTCCAACGTAGCTCTGATGGAGAAGTGGGTCAAGCAACTATGGTAATAGGAGAGAATGTGGGAGTATAGGAAGAGTTATGAATAAACGAGATATTCTCCCCTTAGGGCTGATGATCATTGGCTGTGAGTTTGTGGGAATCGCCGGTGGGTTATTTACGGCCAATGAGATCCGAACGTGGTTTTCAGCGCTCGAGAAACCGTTTCTAAACCCGCCCTCTTGGATTTTTGGGCCCGTATGGACGGTCTTGTATGCACTGATGGCGATCGCTGTGTTCTTGGTCTGGAAGAAGAGACGAGGACAGCAGTCGCAAGAGGTGAAGAAGGCAGTAGGTCTCTTTCTGGTGCAGTTGTTGCTAAACGCTCTTTGGACACCTCTCTTTTTTGGAGCCCATCAATTAGGGATCGCTTTGCTAGACATTGCCCTGATGTTGATTTTTATTCTCCTCACGATGCGAGCTTTTTTCCCTGTATCACGAGTCGCGGCCTACTTGCTCATCCCGTATGCGGCCTGGGTCCTCTTTGCGACGTATTTGAACGCGGCATTCTGGTACCTAAGCCTGGCCTAGAGATGTCTACTATGAATCTTTCAGTCCACCACATCGCTATTATCTGCTCTGACCTGGCACGATCTAAAAGGTTTTACGTAGATATTCTCGGCTTCAAGATCATTCGTGAGGTCTATCGAGAAGCTCGGGATTCTTGGAAAGTTGATCTTAGTATCGATGGAAGAACGCAGATTGAGCTTTTCACTTTTCCGAAGCCCCCGGATCGTCCGACCAATCCCGAGGCGCTCGGTCTTCGTCATTTGGCATTTGAGGTAGAGCGGTTAGACGAAATCTTAAAACATCTTTCCAGTCAGAGCGTCGAAGCGGAGCCGATTCGGATAGATGAATATACGGGAAAGCGTTTCACCTTTATTCGTGACCCAGACAAGCTTCCTATCGAATTCTACGAGCGCTGACAAGTGAGGTGGAAAAGTGGTAGACTATCGGCAATTCGCTCTTTTTCTATGGACCTTGTTACGTTAGGGGCACTTTCTAAAAATGCGTTGTTTTCGAAGTTAAAAACGGGCGCGAAAGGACTTACGTCGCGTGAGGTAGCGGTTCGGTTAAAAACGTACGGACCAAATCAGGTCGACCGTGAGACCCTCTCTTGGTGGCGATTGTTGGTAAAACAATTCGCTTCACCGTTCGTGTACCTGCTGGGGGCTTCAGCGGTGCTGTCGTTTATTTTTCATGATCAGATCAGCGGCTGGATGATCGTGGCTTTTGTGGTTTTGAATGCATTATTAGGATTTTTTCAGGAATACCACGCAGAAAAAGCGGTGGCGATGTTGCAGGCAATCTTACGCCCCACCTGCACGGTGTTTCGAGGTGGAAAAGTAGAACGCATTCCCTGCCTTGAGCTTGTTCCGGGGGATATCTGTCTGGTGGAGGTAGGGGACATCATTCCAGCAGATGGGGTGATTATCGAGACAGAGGCATGTCTCTGTGATGAGTCAGTTTTAACCGGAGAAAGCTTCCCTACCACGAAGCAAGAGGCTGAGTTGCTTCGTGCTGGAACGAAGGTGACGCAAGGCTGGGCGAAGTTTTGTGTCGTGAATACGGGTCGTACGACTTCGCTAGGAACGATCGCCAAACTCACGTCTGAAACAGCTGCGGAAGGATCCTACCAGAAGTCAATCCGTCGCTTGAGCGTTGCGATTCTCTGGTTTGTGGTGATCGCTGTGGCTGTCACGTTTGTCTTACGGTTAGTGTTCCAAGGGGATTCCACTCTGACCTGGATTCAGTTCGCGATCTTCTCAGTCGCGTTGGCGGTGAGTGTTGTACCGGAGACATTGCCGTTGGTTGTTACAATCTGTCTCTCGCGTGGGGCGCTCTTGATGGCAAAGAAGCAGGTCGTTGTAAAACGGCTCAGCTCGATTGAAGATTTAGGATCGATTGAGATTTTGTGTACCGACAAGACGGGGACGTTAACCGAGAATCGACTGAGAGTGGGAGAAATTAGGGAATACACGGGTAATGCGCGGATCTTGGCGCTGCAGTGTGTCGAGGCGGCGCGTTTGAAGAATCCTGCAGATCTTGATCCCTTCAGTCGAGCGTTGATTCAAGGGCTTTCAAAAGAAGATCAACGCATCTTGGCGGCGAGCAGCTTGAAGGCACATTTGCCGTTTGATCCACGTCGGAAACGTGTTACGGCGTTTGTTATGGGACGAGAAGGAGGGCAAGTGATCTCCTGTGGTGCTGCGGAAGAGGTGTTAAAACTGTGTACGCATGTACCTACAAGTTTCCGCACGTGGGTGTTGGAGCAAGGAAAGGAAGGGAGACGTGTGCTGGCCGTCGCGACACGTACGCACTCAGGGAGGAAGGTGGGCGCAGATCTTGAGCGAGAAGAGCGGGCGATGACACTGTCTGGCGGTATTTCGTTTGAAGATCCACTCAAGGCGACCGCTTGTTCGGCATTGCAGCAAATCCATGCACTCGGAGTGAAGGTGAAGATGCTGACAGGGGATAGTCCTGAGGTGGCGGCCGCGATTGCGAAGCGCGTAGGGTTGATTAAGGACGCAAGCGAAGTGCTCACGGGAGAAGCCTTTTTGAAGTTGAGTGCCGCGGCTCGTCTGAAGAGTGTGAAAACCTGCGCTGTTTTTGCCCGGGTAGATCCAAAACAAAAATACATCATTATCCAGGAGCTCCAACGTCATGGGAGTGTTGGGTTTATGGGAGAGGGGATCAATGATGCGCCTGCCCTGAAGCTTGCGAATGTCGGGATTGCGGTGAAAGAGGCTTCGGATATTGCGCGTGAAGCGGCCGATATTATTTTGCTCGATAAAGGTTTGGATGTGATCGCGCAAGGAATGACCACGGGGCGTCACGTTTTCGTGAACATTGGGAAATACATTCGAGCAACGCTCATTTCGAACTTTGGGAACTTTTTTGCAGTGGTTGTTTCGCTTTTCTTTATCCCAACCTTGCCGATGTTGCCGATTCAAATCCTCCTTTTGAATCTGCTCTCCGATTTTCCGATGACGGCAATCTGTTTTGACCGAGTTACCGAGGGGGAGGCCCGTATGCCGGTGAAGTTTTCGATTCGACCTCTGCTCTTCTTTTGTCTGACCTTGGGGGTCGTCAGTACAGTCTTCGACTTCTTGTTCTTTGCGATCTACCAATCGATTGCCCCGACGCATCTACAGGTCATGTGGTTCTTGGCGTCCGTCTTTACTGAGCTTCTCCTGATCTTCTCTATCCGTTCGTCTAAGTGGTTTTTTCAAGCAGTACGCCCACCACTGGCACTCTGGGGGGCAACGGTACTCGCAGCTGCAGCTGCACTCTTTGTGACCTTTGTTTCGCCCTTTGCGGAGTGGTTCTCATTTCCACGACCAACAGCTTCGTTGCTTACGATCACGGCGGGGTTGGTGATCTTGTACTTCCTTCTCACGGACGTCGTAAAGCACCTCTATCTTCGTTGGACGAGTAGTCGATCACAAAATGTTCACCCTGGTCCTTCTACACCGCTCTATCTCGTAACAGGTGGGGCCGGTTTTATTGGGTCGCACGTAGTTGACGGGCTGATCGAAGCGGGTTATGCGGTCCGTGTATTTGATAACCTCTACAACGGAAAACGTGAGCAGGTACATCCGGAAGCAGAGCTGATCATGGGAGATGTAATGGATTATGAAGCGCTGGAACGGGCGATGGTTGGGGTGGATGGAGTCTTTCATTTAGCGGCTCTTCCGCGCGTCGCTTACTCGGTTGAATTTCCGCACACGTCTGCGCATGTAAACTTGGATGGAACGCTACATGTCCTTGAAGCGGCTCGAAAAAATGGGGTAAAGCGGGTTGTCTTTAGTTCAACCTCGGCGATCTATGGGAACTCAACACGAGAAAAACAGTCTCCGTCCGATCCAGTCGACTTGTTGAACCCATACGCTCTCCATAAGTACATGGGGGAAGAGCTCGCGATTCAGTACCAGCGACTCTACGGTCTCCAGACGGTCTGTTTACGCTACTTTAACGTATATGGTCCTCGGATGGATGATGAGGGTGGCTATGGAAGTGTGATCGCAATCTTTCGTAAGCAGCGATCGCAGGGAAAGCCGCTGACGATTGAGGGGGATGGATCGCAGGGGCGCGATTTCGTGTTTGTGTCTGACGTCGCGCGCGCGAATGTACTAGCGATGCGCTCAGACCGAGTGGGAGCGGGGGAGATCTTAAACGTCGGAACAGGTAGTACGACAACCGTGAAAGAGATCGCACGGATCTTTGGGGGAAAACAGCGGCGGAAGCCGGCTCGGTCAAATGATGTCGCGCATACACGAGCGGATATTGCACAGACAACGACACTCCTTGGCTGGAAGCCAGAAGTCTCTTTTGAAGAAGGTCTGAAACAACTTTTGTAGCAGCTCTCTTTCCCTTTCTTATGTCTCAAAAAACCTTCTTCCTTGTCTTGGGTGCCTTATATGTTGGTGCGCTTGGCTGGTCGGCGATCGCACCGCATGACTATCCTACCTGGCTCATGGAAGTCGCGCCGAGCCTTGTGGGGGTCGCGATTCTGGCGCTTACGTATCGCAGGTTCAAATTTTCTCGCTTCGTCTACGTCATGGTCTTGCTGCATAGTCTTGTGTTGTTCTATGGCGGCAAGTATACGTACGCTGAGAACCCTTTATTTGAATACTTGAGTACAGTGTTTGAGTGGCAGCGAAATAACTACGATAAAGTTGGGCATTTTGTGCAGGGATTTTTCCCTGCGTTCATGGTTCGTGAACTTGTCATTCGACTAGGAGTATTCGCCAAAAAGAACTGGATCACGACGTTTGTGATGGGAATGGTTGCGTTGATCACCGTCGTTTATGAATTGCTGGAATGGCTAGCTGCGCTTTTAATCGGACAAGACGCAGACGCCTTTTTAGGTACGCAAGGCTACGTCTGGGATACACAGACGGACATGTTTCTGGCGTTGCTCGGTGGGTTGATTGCCTGTCTTGTTTTCGGCAAACTGCACGATCGCTTTGTCGCAAAAGAGGGGATCAAGAAGTCGAAATAAGTTCCGAGCGCAGCTTCATCCAGATTTTTCCCATCTGGTTCTGTCCGGAGCCATCTTTTCCTGTTCCCCAGTAGTAGTCCGTGTCCCAAACTTTGAGAAGTTCTCGGTCACCCGATTCTTTTAAGATGTCTACGATGTCGGTGTGTTGGGCGAGTTTTGCGCGAAAGATCTGCTCCATGGTGGCGTACTTATCGAAATTTGGGACGGCATGCGTAGGGCTGTCTTTGTATTTTTGACCTTCGCGCCAAGCGTCCTTAGGGCTAGATGCCGATTTTATTGAGTCACGCTCAGGCCCAGGCAGGATGCGTGATGCTTGATAGGCATGTTCGGCGGTTGCGAAGACTTCACCCCAAATCTCAATCTGATGTGCAGAAAAAGGGGATAGGTAGTGAAACTGGTTTTCAATGAAATTGATGGGTTCGTTCATAGAAAGGGGAAAAGACGTTTCGAGAGTAGCAAGGACGTTTGAAGGGGTCTATGATGGAAGTAACCCTTATGAAACGCTTTTTTTCCCCACAGGTAGCCGTCGGAGTCCTCGTTTTGACACTCGCCGCCTTATTTCCCAAAGCAGGGAACGCGGCTGTGACAGGTTTGGTAAAAGCCTCTACGCCCGCCGTCTATTATGCAACGGCCGCTGGGGAGCGCTATGCCTTTCCAAACGAGAAGACCTTCTTTAGTTGGTTTCCAAGCTTTGCTCAGGTGCAGACGATCTCGGATCAAGAACTCGCTGGGTTACGCCTCCGTGCCAATGTTACGTACCGGCCTGGAATGCGTTTAGTGAAAGTAGCGACCGATCCAAAGGTGTACGCGGTCGCTCATGGAGGCGTTTTGCGCTGGGTGCAATCAGAAGGGATTGCGGCCGGACTCTTCGGATACGACTGGGCTCGCCAGGTCGACGACATTCCAGATGCCTTCTTCGTGAATTACACGGTTGGTGCTCCCATCGAAAATGCGGGTCAGTTCAATCCTCTCAACGAACGGGCGGTCGCGCTGAGCATCGAAGCAGATCGCGATCTGCCACCACCAACCAACCCACCAACCTTGAGCACGCCTTCGATTCCACCTGTTCAACCGCCACCCACTATTCCGCCGGTTTCAACCTACCCCGGAACGCTCCGAACGATTCGGGTGAGTACCGCAAGTGCGATTCGTCAGGCGATGAATGAAGCTCGTCCAGGGGATTTGATTCGGATCGCGCCTGGTTCCTATACGCTCACGCAACAATTTTGGATCGATAAAAAAGGAACCGCGACGAACCCGATTTATCTGATCGCGGATGGAGCTCGAGGCTCGGTGAAGTTCACCTCGACCGGGGACGAGTCATTCAATGTTGGCGGTGGAGCATCTTATCTGGTGTTTGAAGGTTTTGAAGTTGTTCGGGCAAGGAATGACGTCTTCCACATACAAGATGGGGCGCACCATATTACACTTCGGAATTTGAATCTGCATGATGCGGGGCCGGATGGGGATGTTGTGAAGATTAACCAAGCGCATCACATTACGATCGAAGGCTGCGACTTAGCTCGTCCAGGTCGTCGCACAGATGGGAGTGAAGCCTTCTGGCAAGAAGCGCTCGACTTGGTCGATGTTGATGACGCGATCATTCGTCGCAACTTTATTCACGACGTTGGCAACATGGCGGGCTACGTGAAAGGCGGTTCGAAGCGCGCGTTGATTGAAGAAAACGTGATCGATAACCAACGCGGGGGAGCTGATGGAAATCCGATCTGGGGCATTGGGGGCTCGACGGACGAGGAGCTTTTGCAGGGAGAGCAATATGAAGCAATCGATACCGTTTTCCGAAATAACGTGATCGCTCATGGAGCTTATGGTGGTCTCGCCTTATTCGATGCGAAGAATAGTTTGATTGAACATAACCTCTTCTTGAATAATGCCTCCGTGCTTGTTCAATCCCGTGCGGGTAATGGACCACGTGCCTCGACGGATGGCGTCATACTCAAAAATAATCTGTTTGTTGATACGACTGGCCGCATGCCACTCGTCTGTGAAAAACTAAACCACGGTCTAACGGGTGTGATAGCGAGCGGAAATACCTATTGGAATAACGATTTCGCGATCCCATCTGATCGCGGCTGCGGATTTATGCCGAGCCAAGAGGCGGGAGCGGGAATTCGGAATCCAGGAATCAGAGACAGCCGACCAACAACCTACGAGCAGGCGATGGAGCTATTACGGTTTTAGAGCGTAAGAGGTATTCTCCCTGTTATTTATGGAACTCATACAACATCTTTCAACGTTGGAATATCCCGGACGTGGTCTCGTGCTTGGCTTGATGGGCGAGCGGCCAACTGGAATTTACTTTGTCACTGCACGCAGTGCAGCGAGTAAGGCTAAGACGTATACGCTCAGCGCCGATCACAAATCGATCAGTGTCCAAACAACGAATCTGAAGATCATGGCGCGTGGTAAGTTGGATTTGTTGCAGTACACGTCTGTGCGGATGGGGGACGACAGCTTTGTCCTTGGAAATGGACGGCAGGTGGATGCGGTTGAACTTGAAAAAGTGGGGAAAGCTGAAGAACGTTTGACGCAGGACTTGGGCGGTTGGTCCTACGAAGATGATGCGTATCACACACCTCGTATTACGGGGCTGATTTCCTGTGCTGGCGGTTCGCTTTCGGCAGCACTTCACATCATTCGTTCAAATGAAATTGGAACTGCCTTGAGACAGGGGTTTGAAGTGAAACTTGCACCTCAAAAAGCCAGCTTGATCACGACCTATCGTGGAGAAAACGTCCGACCGACACCCGCTTTTCAAGGTGGTCCAGTATCTGTGGAGCTTGAGCACGACTCACTTACGACACTCGTTCAAGCGGTCTATGACGCCCTTGCCCCTCACGATAAAAAAGAAGATCTACGTGTAAGTGTTATGGGGGCAGCATTTGATCCAGGAACAAAGACCTACCAAACGAGTATCGTGAACATGTTCGGCTAGGGCTGAAGAGAAGCTGTCTGTAGCTCTGAGTCAATCCAGTCTCGATAGAGGGCGCCCAGCTTTCGTCCAGATGCGTGGATAGCTTTTGGCAAGAGTGAATGCTTCGTCTGCCCCGGAATCGTATTAATCTCCAGTACCCAAGGAGTTCCTTCTTCATCCGCGATGATGTCCGTGCGTGACAGGTGTTTTGCACCAATGATCTGATGCGTGCGTAAGGCAATCGCTTGGAGCTTGTGTGCTAACGCATCATCAATCGGCGCAGGACAGAGCTCCTCTGCCAGGGACGGATCATATTTGCTCGCGAGGTCGAAGAAGCTGTTTTTTGATCGGATTTCAATCACAGGAAGGGTGATCGGTTTTCCGTTCTCTTCCACTACTGCAACGGTGAATTCTTTTCTGGAATGTAGTCTTCTATAAGCACTGTTTTTGATGAGAGAAACGCTCCTTTGATTCCCATGAGATATGTCTCTGAACTTTTCGCGATAACCACTCCAATAGAACTCCCGCCATCGATCGGCTTAATGACGCAGGGACGAGAAAAATCGGGGATAGGATCGGTTTCTTTGAGAATAAAATAGTTCGCCGTTTTGATTCCATGCTGGAGTAAAAGATCTTTTGTCGTAGCTTTGTTCATTGCCATAGCCTGTGCGGCGACATCTGAAAAAAGAAACGGAATCCCAAGTGTTTGTAAGAATCCTTGGATGCTTCCATCTTCCCCTCCGACTCCATGAAAGAGGGGAATGACGAGCTTGATGGAGCTGCGCTATTTGAAAAAGAGTTCAATGTCGGTTGGGAAATCGAAGGCTTGCAAGTTGCAGGTCTCGCGGAGCAGCTCTTCTACATGCGCGGCTGATGCGAGAGCGATCTCTCGTTCGGAACTCGTCCCACCGGTGAGAATGGCAATCGTAGGAGACATAATAGACAGGTAAGCCCGGTCTTATTTTACGCAGCGCTTGCACGTTCCAAAAAACTCAAGCGAATGGGAGCTGATCTGGGCGAATTTTGATGTTTCTTTTAAAACCGATTTTTCAAGTGATTCAAGTTCACAATCCGGAATTTCCTCAATCAATCCACAGTTCTGACACACGAGATGATGATGGTGATGACCCTCTTCTTCCACCCACTCATACGACGCGAAGCGCTGATCAATCGCAACACGTCGAATCAACCCCTTTTCCTCGAAAGACTTAAGTGTGCGATAGAGCGTTGCGAGATCGAGTTCTTTTGGAACCAGGGCTTCGGTCAACACGAGTGTTCCGAGAGGCTTATGTGCCTTCTCGAGAAGTTCGGCAACGGCTAAACGGCTCTGTGTTGCACGGAAGCCGGCAGCTTGAAGTTCCTCCTTGAGGGACAGGGTTCGCTGTTTTGTCATTTGCAAGTAGGCTAGTCTATTTGCGAATGAATGGCAAATTCGCGCACCTACCTTTTTGTGTGTTTGAGGTAGGTTTGTCTCAGGGGTTCCGGAAACCGTTCAATCGCGTACCGGAGGGTAGTTCGACCCATGTTCGGAAGATGTTGATCGAGAAAGGTACGGAGGGTTTGTTCGGAGCATTTCTTTCCAACTTCACGTAACATCCAGCCAACGGCTTTCTGAATCAGATCATGCCGATCAGGAAGGAGGAGCTCGGCTACCTGTAATGCGTATGCCGCTTCGCCCTCCTTGATCCAGTGGAAGGTAGCTACCATGGCGATGCGGCGTTCCCAGAGCAGGCCAGAGCTAGCCAGATTCGTAAGCGTCTTTTGGATGTCTTTCGGGGATTGGGTAGAGAGATAGGTGCCCACGATCTGAGCGGCGCTTGTATCGACTAAATCCCAGTTGTTTACATGTGCCGTGTGCTTGAGATACTCGTGGTAGATCACCTGCTGCATCCCTGGGTCACTCGCTTTGAACCGTTGGATGAGGAGAAACAGCGCCAGTAGGCGCTCTTCATGAAGCGGGGAACGGAGCAATATAAGAATATCTTCCTGAGGAACTTCTTTGTAGGCCCGAGCGATCTGCCGCACTTCCGGGACGGTGATGCCAAGAAATTGGTCGCCTTCTGCATACTGTCCCGGGCCGGTTTTAAAAAACCAAGCCGAGGTCTTCGCTTTGGCGGGAGTCGCGAGCGCATGGAGTTTTGCTCGCAGCTCTGTGAGGTGGGTCGTCGTCTGGTTCATAGGGTCTACCATAGCATATCGTTTGTGCTACGATCGGTGCCTATGGATGCACTTCTCTTGATCTACCGGTCGAATAATCCTGCCAATCTGTCGCCCGTTGAACGGGTAAAGACGCTTCTTCCCTCCAGCCGACCCTGCGAACTGTACGCGATGTTGCAAGGTCGCTTAGGCGAGAAAACAGCCTGGAAAGCCTTCCGTAAACAATCGCGTGTACCGATCAAGCTGTATCACCAGGATGAGATCCCGGATGATGTTCGTTCGTTTCTCTTGTCTTATGATCCAGAGTTGCCCGTAATATTGGGACGAACGGGAACTGCCTATACGGTTCTCGTTTCTGCAGAAGAGGTTCGGGCTCTACATGGGGATGCGGCTCTCTTAGTACAGCGGCTGATGCAGGCAAGTGTGTTATCCTGAAGCTATCTATGATTGGTTCTTTACGCGGCGAGATTATTGAAATCAGCACCAGTTGGATTCTCTTAGAGGTGGGCGGGGTGGGGTATCGGGTGCAGATTCCATTGTCGCTTTTGTCTCTTCTCAAACAAGGGCAAGAGCAGTTCGTCTATATCCATGAACAGCTACGTGAGGACACGCATGAGCTGTATGGGTTTCTTTCCTCACAAGACCTCGCTTTGTTCACGAAGCTTCTCAGCGTTTCTGGCGTTGGGCCAAAAGTCGCGATGACCCTGCTCTCGATGGGGTCGGCTGACACGGTGCAACGCGCCGTCATGTCGGGTGACTTAGAATCGCTCACCTCGCTGCCAGGAGTTGGAAAGAAAACAGCCCAAAAGATCATTTTAGAGCTCAAAGGCCAGCTTGTAGAAGCGGAGCAGGTTCCCTCGGTTGATCGGGATGTAGCAGATGCGCTTCAGGGAATGGGCTATAGCGCGGTTCAAGTACGTGATGCACTCCGACAGATCTCCTCCGATGTGACGGATCCTTCGGAGCGTATTCGAGCAGCGTTGAGGATCCTGGCTTAGTCTCGTATGTCGCGCTTGATTCAGGTAGAGGAGCAAGTAGCGTGGGACCGGTTCATTCAAGCGGATCCCTGGAATGCGTTTCCTCAAGCGTGGGCCTGGGGAGAGTTTCAACAGACCCGTGGACGAACGGTCGTTCGGTTTGCGCTGGTGGATGAGCGTGGCCATTGGCTGGCAGCGGGGCAGGGGATTTGGTATCCCAAACGCTACGGAACGGGCTATTGGCTGTTTCCACGCGGTCCCGTGTTTGCTTCGCATATTACGGAACCCCGCGAGGTTTTTTGTACGTTTTTAGAAGCGCTGGCTCAGACAAAACTTCCCCACAAAGGACTGTTCTTTCGAGTCGAACCACCACTGACGCTCGAGGAGGGCCGCGGAATGATGCCACTCCGCATGCAACGGACACATGCCCTTGAACCCGCCTCGACGATCATTGTGGATTTAGAGCAAACAGAAACGGAGTTGCTCGCGGCCATGCATCCGAAGACGCGCTACAACGTGCGCGTGGCCGAACGACACGGTGTCACGGTCCGGCAAGGTTCCTCCGAGGAAGATATCGCATTATTTCTCCGTCTGACCGCAGAAACGGCTGAACGGGATAAGTTTGATTCGCATGAAGCGGACTATTTGCGCGCAACCTGTGAAGCGCTCCTCCCGTCTGGATTCGCACGTCTGCGGTTCGCGGAATGGCAGGGGAAATGTCTCGCAGCCAACATGGAGATCGCCTATGGCGAAACGGTAACCTATCTTCATGGCTCCTCTTCTTCCGAAGATCGGCAGGTGATGGCCCCGTATCTCCTTCATTGGGAGGCGATGAAGACGGCGAAAGGAGCGGGCGCCAAATTCTATGATTTATATGGCGCGAATCCGCGATTGCAATCAAATATCTACTACAAGCCCTCTTGGGAGGGGATTACTCGGTTCAAACGTGGCTGGGGAGGAAAGGATGTTGACCTGATGGGAACCTGGGATCTTCCGTTGAATAAGGCCTTGTACTATTTTGCCTTTCCGAAGCTGCTCTGGAGATCCTGAACAGATACAAAAAGATCGAGCTGAGCTCGATCTTTTTGTATCTCGTTTAGATCGTTCAGTTCTTCGCGGATCCGTTGCAGCAGGCTTCTGTGTTGCAGCAGCCGTCCGCTTTTTTCATGTTGAACGCGGAAGCGAGGCTGTAGCGACCGGAGCCGAGCAAGCCAATCGCGACCAGGGAGGCGAGAAGGGACAAATCAATGTCAGAGGCTGGGAAGGCAAACTTCTTCACCATGAACATCGCAACGAGCATTACAATCGCGCCAAGGGCGGCAGCGACGCTGGTGAAGAGACCGAGCAAGATCGCGATACCTCCAACGAACTCTGTCAACGCAGCGGCGTAGGCAAACAAAGCTGGAAGAGGGAAGCCGAGACCGCCCACCATGCCTGTGAACATGTCCATGCCAGGGGCGCCACCAAACAGCTTTCCGTAGCCATGCATAATGAAAATTGATCCGACACCGATACGGAGAGCGAGCAGACCGATATCACGCGCCGAGCCACAACACTTGAGGGAGGTGTTCATATGCCCATATCTTACGTTCTTTGATATACTTCATGCAACCTCATTCCCTCTTGGTCCTTTTCCGGATCCTCTATGGTCCAAACCTCCCTCTCTACCCAGACGAAAGTCCTGCTCGTTTCAACCGCCGCTGTGGCTGCCGGTCTCGCCGCCTATGCGCTCGGCTATTATGACTATGATTGGCGTCTTTGGCAGACAACGCCTCCACAAGCCGAGCAACAGGTGATGCCTGTCGCTCCCGTTGAAGGTACAACACCTCAGCCTCAGCAGATCACGGCGACGGTCGTCGGGGACACGCGTTTGCCTGATGCGGTTGTCGGTACGGCCTACAGCTTCCGTTTGAACGCGAGCACCGGAGAAGGGACTTACTGGGCGCTAGAGCAGGGGGCATTGCCTTCGGGCTTGGTCTTGAATGAACAGTCGGGTGTTATTTCCGGAATAGCGACGTTGCCTGGATCTTCTCTTTTCCGTTTGAAATTTGGAACAGCCCAAGCCACAGGCTTGAGTCAGTTCACATTGAATGTTGTTTCGGGTGCAGCGAGCGATACGGTCCAGACACAAGTCACAGGGCAGCAAGGGGTTATTACAACAACGTACCTTCCTGGAGGAAAAGTTGGCGAAGCGTATGTAGCCACAGTTCAGGCAAGTGGAGATGAGATGGCGGGACGTAGCTGGCGTCTCCACAATGCCCCTCAGGGTTTTAGTATCACGCAGCAAGGAGAGATTAGGGGGACGCCGACACAGACGGGGAGTCTCTTCATTTCGGTTGTCCTGACGACGCATGATGTTGGTCGTCCTGCGCACCCGTATGAAATTATCCGCCAGTATTCAGTGTCGATCGCTCCAGCTGATCCAGTTGTGACAGAGGTTCCTTTCAAGATTTCATCCATGACCAGCTTGCCAGCTGGAAAAGTAGGAGTGGAATATAAGTATCAATTCACAGCGGTTGGGGGCCCAGCGGGTACCCAGTATGCGTGGCAGATTCCAGGATCCGTTCCTGGCCTGACGGGATCCGAAGACGGCATCCTTCGAGGTGTGCCAACGGCGCCTGGTACCTACACACTGCAGAACGTAAAAGTAACAGGCAGAAATGCTGCGAACACAGGAGCAGCGGGAGACTTCACTCTCCAAATCCTCCCACGTGAGGAAGTGGCCGTTCCGGATTCGGGTCCAGCCCCTCTGATTATCAGCGGCGGGTATCCAGACGGAGGCATCGGTGGCTACTACAGCTCCAATCCACTGCAGGTGTCTGGCGGTCAGGCTCCTTATGAATGGAGTGTCTCGAACGGGAATATTCCAAGCGGTCTCTCTTTTTCTCCTAACGGACAGATCGGAGGCTACGCCAACCAGTACGGAATCTTCACCTTCACGGTCCAAGTCCGTGACCAGGCGAACCGTTATGCGCGTGCCGAACGTACGATTCATATCCGTCCCGCGCAGCCTGTTATCTCCGCTTCGATTGATCCAGATCTTTCGAACCGCCTTCGCCGCATCGATTTGATGGGTGTCCAGGTGCACGATTTGATCAAACTGCAAGATGACGGCAATCCAGACACGCAGTTCGATACGACGGTCTATTACATCGGCGCCGATGGTCGTCGCCACTCGTTCCCAAATCCAAAGGTCTACTTCACCTGGTTCCGTGACTTCTCCCGTGTACGCATCGTTGCGGGTCGTGAACTCGCCGATGTTCCGCTGGGAGCAAACCTCACCTACCGCCCTGGATCACGCTTGGTAAAGTTCACCACGGATCCACGCGTCTACGCCGTTGATTCCGATCGTCGACTCCGCTGGGTGAAGATTGAGGCAACAGCTCAAGCATTGTATGGCCCATTCTGGGCACGCCAAGTCGATGACGTTTCCGATGCCTTCTATATGGACTACCGCATCGGTCAGGAAATTGATCGCGCGGCGGACTATAGTGTGAGTGGGGCGATGGGAACGGCCGTGTTCCCGAGTGACGTTCTGCCACGCTAAGACAAGCTATACGATTAAAAATAGAAAACACGCTCAACTGAGCGTGTTTTCTATTTTCCAAAGTAAAAAGAACTCTCGATTATTTGGTGGGTGGGAGGGCGCTTGTCACTTCCCTAACAAGAGCTTCCCATTCACTTTTTTTCTCTGCGGAAATCGCGATACTAAAACCGCTCTTTCGAGTTTTTACAAGAAATAACCACTCATCGCCGGCTGCTGCGACACCTATTTTTTCAATCATTGGCAGAGATAAGCGTTGAGAATCTGCCAGACCACTTACGCCAAATACTTCAAGTGTGAAGCCATCAAAAATGCCTGATTTATTACCGTCAATAACACGAAGAGGGGGATTCATAGAGAGAGTATACCTCAGATCGAGGAACCTTCTATGAGGAGTGTGGTCGTGATCTGGGCGGTGTCTGCGCCTGCGTCGACGAATTTCTGGTGGTCTTGCCCGGTGCTGATGCTGCCGACGCCAATGATCTGGATGTAACCAAGTAGTGCTGATGCTTCGTGGATGCACAAGTAGAAATGTATAGGGATAGATCGTCACCGCGTAGTACTTGAAGGTGACGACGTCGCATTATTCACTACAGTATTAATGTTCATACTTCGTCCGCTTGGTTCCGGTTGCTGAGGAGCAAAGCGCGGACTTTCAAGAGAGGCTTTAAAGAAGCGTTGGCCATAAAATACACATACCCCTGCTACTACAACAACGATAGCGAGTCGTACCATTTTTGAAACTGTGAGTGAAGTGCTAATAACCATGTCTGTTAGAGCGATGAAGCTAGCCATGATCCCACCGGACATCAAGACCAAGCCGGCAGCCGCATTCCATTCCGTTATACTTTTAAATATTTGAAAATCGATTGAAACGAAAGTGAATAACCCAACAAAAACAGCGAGTATCTCCGTACTTTTCGTACTGGACTCTTCGATTTTGTCGTTCAACGTCTTTACTTTGGCTTCAAGAGGATCGATGAGCGCTTTTACGTCTGCGATCTCATCCCTCATCTCTTTGCTCGCCGCCGCTAGCGCAGCTCGCTGCTTAGTGAGATCTTCTGCAAGGATACCAACCAGAGCTCCGAGCCTTTGATTTTGAGCTGCCAGATCAGGTCCGGGGTCTGCAGCGGTTCCCGTGCCGCTATTCGTTGAGTCGCCAAAGAGGTTGCCTCCAATTTTTCGACGGTATGGGTCACCCGATCCATCAAATATTATGGCCATACCCATTCAACGATTTTATTAATAGAGGATATCGCTTCAGCCTGCTCGATGAATGTGTTAACGAATACTAGGTCAAAGTCACATGATTCGTCTGGCTGGTTACTAACATCTTGAACAATTACTGCAAGATTCTCGTTGGGTGGCAGCAGCTTGTTAGCAGGACCGATAGTCATCACACGAAAGCATTTTTCATGAATAGCCAGCCTTTCTTCGTATGTAACGTTAGCGAAGAAGCGAACTAATGATTCGCTTGGTACCTGCACTCTCCCGTCATCGGCTAATATCAGACTGGCCGCCGATTGAGGACTATCAGTAATTTTCCCTACCGTGGTAACGAAACCGATGCGTTTATAATGTTGTTCCTTTCCGAAAACCGCTGATACGACCTCTTTGGTATTACTCAGTATCGTTTTGAGCTCTGTTGGTCGCATGGGATCTTCATTCGCCCATGTCAGTGCAATCTTGTCGCTACTTATCTCACAAGAAATAAGTCCATCAGCAGACCTCAGGGTCACCACCGTAACTCCCGGAGGCGCATCGGCGCCCAAGGGGAGCACAGTTGGCGCACCGTTGAATATCTTAAGTCTCAGTAATTCACTGACAGTCCTGCCTACATTGTTCAAAACATTTACCTTCGGGAAGAGGTTAACCTGTTGCGATATTATTGAAAAACCTTTCATAGTTCCTCAACCATACTACTTTGCCCATGCCAAGAACAGGGGGCTTTGCAAGTCCTGTGACTCAGGCGGAATTGACTAGCTGAGAGAAGATATAGGATAGAACACACCGACCCGTAACAGGATTGGTAGTTTGATTAGTTCCTATAAATGGGCAACCATCTTCCAATAGTGAGGCGCAAATATACTCCATCAGATCTCGTAAGCTGGCGGTATTTTTTGAGGAGGTCATTGTTTTCCATAAAACAAAACACACTCCGTACGGAGTGTGTTTTGATGGTGGACCCTGTCGGGCTCGAACCGACCACCCCCTGCTTGCAAAGCAGGTGCTCTACCAAATGAGCTAAGGGCCCTCTTTGAGTGGAATCACTAACGGGCAGAAGCGTAACAAATCGAAAGAAAATGAGCAACCTACCCCTCTGGGAAGGGAGACAGGGGAGAGAAGGGCGGGATGGGGATAGATTTTGCATTTAGAGAGTCTCAAAAAATGTTATGCTATGAGTCGATATGAGGAACTCGTTTGAAGGTGCACGAAGTCATCCACCCGCCACTTTTAGTCCGGGCCCAGATGAGTCTGGTCCTCGGCTCGTTCCGCAGCGACAACCGGATCAGGATCAGACGCGCCAGATAGATGAGGCGGCCTTGAAATATATTAATCGAAGAAGAGATGCACAGATTGAGCCAACTCCGATTCAGGACACGACGACCTATTCAGCGGAGCGATTGAATGAACGGTTGGATCTCTATCGTGCAAGGCATACACGAGGAAGCGTTGATGAAATCAAGGGAGCGTATGCCTCGGGTCAGGGCGTTGAACCGAAGAGTACAACGGAGGCGATGGGCGGTCCTAGCGCGTCTGCTGCCGCGTACCGTCGTGAGCATGAGCGCGCAACTCGGGTGCGGGAAGAACAGGCAGCTCTGGCTGCCCAGCGAGAAGTGGAGGAGGCACATCGTGCGATCGAAGCCGCTCGACCACCAATCAATCCTAATTTCAATGAAAAGTTAAACGGAATTATTGAGCGGCGATTTGGAAAAGAAGCAGCTTCTTTTAATCGACCGCGGTTGGTTGTGACGGGCGCTCCACCTGCGCCGCTTCATTTGGCGCGACTCATGGAACGGGCACACGAAGAGCCTACGGAAATTGAAGATCTCACAGCGTTTGCAGAAGAAGTTGAGCCTGAAATCGAACAAACCCCGATCGAACGGAGAACAAATACCGTTATCCTGGCGCGTAATAAGAACGTTCCTTCGTCGATGCGCGCAGGCTAATTACTTCGCCGGTGTGAGCGGAGCTCGTCCAGAAAGAACAGCGATAATATTTTGAGCTGCAAGCCGTCCCATGGCTTGGCGGGCTTCGATCGTGCCTGAGGCGGTGTGTGGGGTCAGGATGACGTTTGGAAAGGCGGCGAGGGAGAGTCTATCTTTCAAATCACAATCGATTGCTGGCTCGCACTCGAAGACATCCAGGGCGGCTCCAGCGATTCGTTTTGTTTTTAGGGCACGTAAGAGCGCTTTTTCATCCACGATCGGTCCACGGGCTGTATTTACGAGGAACGCTGTTTGTTTCATGAGGCTAAAGGCATCGGTGGATAGCAAATGTCTGGTTGAAGGCAGAAGCGGAACATGAACACTGATGACATCCGATTCTTGAAGAAGATGGTCAAGCGAGGTGAATGTACCGCCCACTTCTTTTTCGAACGCGGAATCACGACGAGGGGTGTTGTACAGACAGCGCATTCCAAGTCCAAGAACGGCCCGACGTGCAACGGCATAGCCGATCCGTCCGAGACCAATGATGCCCAGAGTTTTGTTACGGAGATCTGTGCCAACGAGCAGGCTTGGCGACCACCCCGTGTATTTTCCAGAACGAGCGAAGGTGTCTGATTCAACGATCCGGTGCGCGAGCGCGAGCATGAGCGTGATCGTATGTTCGGCGACGCTCTCACTGACTTCTGGTGCCGGTGCATTCGTAACGGGGAGATTGTATTTCTTGGCCGCCTCAAGATCGATGTTATCAAACCCAACTGCGTAGTTTGCAATGATCTTGAGCGAAGGTCCGGCCGCTTGGATCACCTCCTCGTCGATCTTGTCGGTGAGTAGTGGGAGGAGTGCGTCGACACCTTTTACCTGCTTTAACAGCTCACTTCGCGTAATCGCTTGGTCCTTTCCGTAGATTTTAACGGTATACCCTTGTTCTTCAAGGAGTTCGATTCCTTCCGATGGAATACGGCGCGTAATAAAAACGACAGGAGCTTTAGAAGAACGGGGCATATTAGGAAAGGGCGTGACGGGAGGGTTTGAGGAACGAATGAGCGGCGGCTTTGATCGGCAAGAGGAGAAGGTTCAAGACAAGTAAGATCACGACGACACGGGCAACGGCTCCGTATTCTCGGAAGTACCGATCTGCAATAAAGAGCGCGAGGGTGTTGTTAATATACACCAAACAGAGCGCGACTGTCAGACGTTCCCCCTTGGTTCTCCAGGGAAGAAGATCATACGAAGCGCGCGTTAAGAGGCCGGCCCAGAGTGTTCCAAGGAGAATGATTCCGATATCAATGAGGTGAAGAGAGGGAAAGCTTGCTCCGCTGGTATCAGCGGTAATACCTATAACAAGGATTCCAAAGAGCAGAACCGAGAGAACGCGTAAGCTGCCATCATGCCGTTGGACGAGCGCGGGCGCTTTTCGTTGCAGAATAGCAGCCGCAATGAACGGCAAGACGATGCTGATAAACAGCGAGCGCATCATGGAGCCGACGGGAATCGGAATCGATTGTCCGATCGCCACCTGAAACATCAGAGGAATGGTGAGCGGTGCGAGCAGTGAGGTGGTGACGGTGATGAGAAGGGCGAGTGGAGGAGTGCCTCCAAAAAATTCGGCCACAAGTGCAATCGTCATCCCAGTGGGCATCACCCCGGCGATCAGAAAGGCGATCGCCCATTCAGGTGACAGAAATTGCAAAGGGATGAATAGCGCCAACGGCATGATCACCAACATGAACACGTTCGCGATCACCAGCATGCGCCAGTCTTTGGCATATTTCAGCAGGGCGGGGAGCGATAAACGGAGACTGGAGGTAAAGAACACGGCCATCAACAAGGGTGTTGAGTAGCGGTTGATCCAAGAAAAGACATCGGGCCACACGAGTCCCAAAACTAACCCAAGTAAGACGGCCACGATTTGGTTCTCGGCAATCCAATGTCGAAGGTGTACACGCAATAACCCAAAGGACATGCTTCTATTGTACACTATGCGTATGTCTCTCAGATGGTTACAAAAAGTGAGTCTTGGACTCGCGATGGGGCTGTTCGCTTGTGCATTGGCGCAGGCCGCGAGCGCCGAATCGATTGAGCGCTTTACCGTTCAAGCGAAGCTCACACCAGAACGTCAGCTCACGATCGAAGAAACGATCGACTACAATTTTGAAGGCACACCACGACACGGACTGCTGCGCACGTTACCCGAACGCTACCGCCGCTCTTTTTTGAGATACGATCTGCACTATACCGTTGAAGCGGTAACCATGGATGGGCGAGCGGTGTCTTGGCAGGAGGAGAATCAAGGGGCTGATCTTGTGCTTAGGATCGGGAGTCAGTCGACCTATGTCACAGGAACGCATCGCTACATGATCCGTTATCGCACGGATCGAGCGATTAATGACTTCTCTGACTCGCACGAGCTGTATTGGAACGTTACGGGAAATGAATGGCCGGTTCCGATTAACCGCGCGTCCTTCTCGTTTAGTGGCGTCGAGGTGCAGCGTCAAAGCTGCTTTACAGGATCGATTGGTTCAACGGATACGGCCTGCTCGTTTCGGAAGGCGAGCGGATCGGGCGCACTCGTCGCCGATTCACCTTCCAGACTAGAAGCCCACGAAGGTTTTACGGTTGTGCTTGAATTTCCCAAGGGGAGCTTGGCCGCTCGCGCCCTCACGACAGATCTTTGGTACGGGCTGAGAGATAACTTGTTCACGCTATTTCCACTGCTTCTGTGTTTTGTGATGGTCTGGATTTGGTACGTGTGGGGGCGTGACCCGCGTGGCCGAGGCGTCATCATTCCGCAGTACGAACCACCGGACAATCTCACCCCCGGTCTTGTGGCCGGTCTCGTCGAA
Source organism: uncultured Gammaproteobacteria bacterium (assembly GCA_964582475.1). Classification (GTDB taxonomy): domain Bacteria; phylum Patescibacteriota; class Patescibacteriia; order 2-12-FULL-60-25; family 2-12-FULL-60-25; genus JAGOTP01. The sequence continues at coordinate 137,524 of CAZOQS010000001.1, forward strand.
GAAGAGATTTCGACCAAGGCGATGAGCGCTACGATTCTCGATCTTGCCCGACGTGGGCATGCCACGCTTGAGCTTGTAGGAGCAGATCCGGAGAAACCGGAGCATGTGTTTTATACAAAAACCTCGACACCTCCGAGCGATGTACTCGCTCCGTATGAAGCGGAGCTGTTAACGGCTTTGTTTGTTGGTCAGACACGCGTTGATTTAGGACAGCCTTCTTCCCAGAGTCAGTGGGCAGCCTATCAAAAGATCATCAAGACTCTGACGGACGACATGATCGCCCGCGGCTGGTTCTTAAAAAATCCAGGCGCTGTGCGGGGGAGCTGGCTGGGGCTCGCGTTTTTCATTGTGGTCTTCGCCTTCGTGTTTGAGTCCCCGCTCTACATTGTGCTGGCAGTGGTTGTGGGCTTGCTCGGGTGGCAGATGCCAAAAATGACGCCTCTCGCCGCCGAGGTATACGAACGGATCTTGGGATTCAAACGGTTTCTAACTGTAACCGAGAAAGATCGCCTCGCGTTTTCGGACGCGCCGGCGAAACGCCCAGAAAAGTTCGCCGAGTTTTTGCCGGCAGCCGTTGCGCTGGGAGTTGAAAAAGAATGGGCAAAACAATTTGAGGGGATGCGGATCGCGCCACCTGCCTATATTCAAGGTGCGGGCATGCATTGGGGAAGCTTGGCGTATATACATGCCCTTGGTCCCGTATCCCATTCCGTTGCAACAGCGATGACGCGTCAGACGCAAGGAGGAAGTGGGGGATCCGGCTTTTCGGGTGGGGGAGGATCGTCTGGCGGCGGGTTCGGAGGCGGGGGAGGAGGGAGTTGGTAGATTGACAAAGTGCGTTGCGATCCGCAGGCTAGAGGCGCTCGGGAAGGCGAGGGCCTTCTTTGAGCACAACTTCTGTAGAAGGGTGAGTGTGATGACGGAAGAGAAGAAAAAGGGTGAAGATCGTGCAGAAGCGGACGAGCTGGCTGCGCTCACTGAAGGGCTGGAGCGATCGTTCCGCCGGATCGATGGTGCCCGTACGAACCTGATGTACTTCATGTACGGTTCGGAGGGCGCGCGACGACTGGCTCGCGAGGGGAACAAGCCGCACGGGCATGAGAACTGGTACGGACTTCTTCAGCGGATGTGCTCTGTCTGGAGTCCCTGTCGGGAGGAGGAGGGGCTGTCTAGGGCCATTCACCACTTCCTGCGGATGGGGATCGAAGACCTCGAGCAGCTCACCGCTGCGAAGAGCTACGAGGAAGCTCGTCTCTACGACGGAACGCTCAAGCGTCTCCTGTCTCCTGGGCCTTCGTCGTCCGATTTCTGCTCCGGTCTGACCGCGACAGATCTCGCGCCGATCTGCGGTGATCGGTTCGGCGGGTACCTCGAGCGGTTCACGCAGGCGCACGCCGCGCTGTCGTCGCTCGACCAGCCGCCCGCACCCGCTCCTCTGAGCGGATCCAACGGCGCTCCCGCGCCGTCTCACGCTCAAGCCTAGAAGCGCTTCGCGCTCGGCTCCACGCGTTCCATCGCCCACCTACAACTCGGGACTCAGGGGAGAACGCGCGCTCGCACCGCTCCCCACCTCGACTGAGCTATTGACCGATACGGTCGATGATCTGAGAGGGGAAGAATACAAAAACGCTCCGATGATCGGAGCGTTTTTGGTGGCGAAACGATAAGCCGAGTTCTGTACTCCTTGTCTTGCGACACGAAGCGATGACCATCTCTCTGGGCCGTGTGTCGCCACACAGCTCGAGCGAGCGACCATTCCTCTTGCGAGGGTTTGCTCTTGCACCGGAGAGGGTTTACCACAATACGTGTTACCACGTATCGAGAGAGGTAGCACCCCGTCTTGCGACGAGACACACCCACTCACTTTTCACCTTTCACCAGACTTGCGCCTGATTAGTATTGTCTCTGTGGCACTTTCCCTAGGTTTCTTCTGAGCCTTGCGACCCAAAGGTATATCCTGGCAGTCGTTAGCTGCTCTCGCTTTCAGCCCGCCTTACGACGGGTTCGGTGCTCGGACTTTCCTCACCGGTCTTACGACCAGCGCGGTCATCTGTTTCGCCGGGCGGACGATACCATGGATCAAGTCTGTATTCAACTCGTTAGAGAGCTCGTCCGATCCCCATCCGTTCTCGTACCATTTTCATCGTTTCACTCGCGATCGAACGTGCGTGGTTTCGTCCGGCATCAAGGATCTTGTGAAGCTCAGTTGGGTCGTTTCTGAAGGCATTCAATCGTTCCTGAATAGGGGAGAGATGGGCGACCACGGCTTCGGCTAAATCTTTCTTGAACGCCCCGTACCCTTGTCCGGCGTAACGCGCTTCAATCACGGGAATCGTTTCGCCTGTCATGTGGTGGAAGATGGTGAGCAGGTTCGAGACTGCTGGTTTAGCCTCAATATCGTAGCGGACAACGCCTTCCGTATCCGTGACCGCCTTCATGATTTTCTTTCGAATCACATCCGCTTCGTCGGAGAGAGCGATGTAGTTGTACATTGAGTCGGCGCTCTTACTCATTTTCTTGGTTGGTTCATCAAGTGCCATGATACGAGCGCCTTGCGCTTGGATGAGCGCACGTGGAATCGTGAACGTTTCGCCAAACGTACTATTGAAGCGCTGGGCTAGGTCACGCATGAGCTCGATATGCTGCACTTGATCGTCACCCACAGGGACGGCGCTCGCGTTGTAGAGCAAGACATCCGCCGCCATGAGAACGGGATAGCCAAAGAGCCCAAGGCTGGTCGATTCGCCTTGCTTCAGCGATTTATCTTTAAACTGCGTCATGCGTTCAAGCTCGCCCATTTTAGCGATCGTCATGAGGAGCCAGCCGAGTTCCGCATGTTCCGGGACTTCGCTTTGGATAAACAGTGTACAACGCTTCGGATCGAGTCCGAGGGCGAGGTAGGTCGCGACGATATCAAGAATATTCGCGCGGAGTTTTTTTGGATCTTGAGGCACCGTGATCGCGTGCAAATCGACGACCATGAATAAGCAGCGGTGCTGATGCTGGAGCGTAAGCCACTGTTTCAGTGCGCCAATATAATTTCCGATGTGGAGGTTGTTGGTTGGCTGGACGCCTGAAACGAGGAGGTCTTGCATAGTGGGGCTAGCGTAACGGAGCGACGTCAAAACGGCTAGGGGATCACAGGTGAGGGCAGAAAATTCTACACGTGGTACTATTGAGTCATCTATTGATCTTTCCTCTATGCCAGATGGTTCTCCTCGATCCGAAGCGCCCGTCATAGCACCTGTTGAACGACTAAAACCGCGTCAAGAATCGTTGCCAAAGCGGGGTGAGCCGTATGCGTTTGAATTAGACCGATCGGTTGCGGCTGTTGGAGCGTTGCTCGAACGAAGTCAGGTCCAGGCTGATAAGCGTGAGGAGGTCTGTACACTCGCGGATGCCTGGCGAAAAAGATCACAGAGAGATAGCGAAGCGGCCGGACAGGAAATGACGGCGGACGCGTATGCGTTAGCGATTCGGAACTTCACTCGAAAATTGGACGCAGCGACTACCCCCGATGAAAGGAAGAGGGCGCAATACGGCGTTGATTACTATACAGAGTCTCTTCGTCAGTTAAACGAAGTTGAGGCAAAAAAAGCGGAATTAGCAAAAGGATCTCCTGATGGGAATAGTAATCTCTATCGTGCCTATGCCGAGCATCCCGAAGCGGTGCATGCCTTTTATTTCACGAAAGCGCTTGAGATCTGGAAATTACCACCAGGGGTCAAAGAATACGGCGAGGCGGCATTGGCGCGTGAGCGTTCTCGTGAGGCATACATAAACGCCCAGCATGATTGGTTCGGGAAGAACTGTGGCGAAGCGTATACCGAGCTGATGACACGGAAGCGAGCTTGGGAGAAAGATGTGGATGGAGTCGAATCTTGGGAGGTGACGTCGAGCTTTCATATCAAGGACGATCATGAAGAGAGCAGCCGGCACAAGGTTGAGGGGTCGCGACGGTTGAGCCGAGCAAGCCAAGCGTTTATTGATCCTCAAGCCAAGCAGGAACGTGAAGAGACGTTCCGTGAGCTGTATGCAGACCTGTACGAGGCACAGGCACGAGCGGATGCGGCATTAATCGCTGCACGTGAGTCGGCTGCAGAGCGGATCGCGAAAAACCCAGCGCTTGCAAAACAGCTCGTTGATGTCGATAGTCGTGGATACTATTGGCATGACAATGCATTCGCATTATCTGGAGAAAAGTTCGTTGAGAGTGTCTTACCAGATGGACTCGGATTTAGCTTAGGGAGGCTGCTAACCGAGCTCGATCCTGAGCTTGGTAAGGCTATCGGGGAGGCGCGGCAAACACGAAACGTGATCTACGAGGCGAGGAGAAGGATGGTAGACCAGATGTACGACGTTCTTCGAGAGGAGAAGAAAAATATGGAGTTCGCCGCCGCCAAGTTACAGGAGTTCAAGCCAGAAGAACGAGAACAGGCACTAGCCCCCTTAAAGCGACAGCTCCTTCAATCTGAGCAGCGTGTTGCTGCAGCGGTGCAAGGAAGCGGACAGGATGTTAATTATTTTTTGACGCGTGTCGCAAGTGCAACCTATTACTACTCTCAGGTTGGGTCAGACCGCTACATGGCTGGGAAAACAACAAAAAGAGTTATAGAAGATTTGAAGAGTACAGAAGGATATCGACCAGAGTATCAACGTGTCCATGCAGATACTCAGATCAGGCAGCAGCAAACATTTCTGGAAAAACAGGGGCGTCTTCAACGGCAGACGATGGATGTTTTAGCGAGGGCAAAAAAAGTGAATCTGAATAACATCCAGTATGATTCGAAGGAGGTCATGGAGGCAGTACAGAAGAGTTTGCTGGGCGATCAAGCGAACGATCGACCTCCAGAGCACCTAGATCCTCTTCCGTATTCTGGGGTTTCTATTGCTTATGAGAGTCCCTTGGCCGAAGCGGTGGATATTTCTCAGTTTGCTCAATCCGTTTCTTATCTGGAAGAGCGGGGATTGAATGCATCTCTTGTAGAAGGTGGGCGTGCCTGTGCACGTCCGCTCAAAGAGCTTGCTGATCGGTTAACGGGTTCTTCTGAATATGAGATAAGGCGACTTGGATGGGCGTTAGAGTCCAAATACGCCTCGGTTCTAAAGCTTATATAAATCTTTTCTCCTCTATAAAACACCAACCCCGGCACTAGGCCGGGGTTGTTTGTTCTTCTGGGGATTGTTCGGCGAGTTGGTGGCTGCTGAACCCTCCGGCCTGGATATTCCAGAGCGATTGGTAGAGTCCATCTCGTTCGATGAGGGCTGCATGGGTCCCTTCATCGACAACGTTGCCGCCGTCTAAGACGAGGATACGATCCATCTGCATCACCGTAGACAAGCGGTGGGCGATGACGATCGTCGTTTTGCCTTCCATCAGTTCCGTGAGCGCTTCTTGGATCAGAGCTTCAGACTCAGAGTCGAGGCTCGAGGTGGCTTCATCGAGAACTAAAATGGGGGCGTTTTTCAGGATGGCACGGGCGATGGCGACACGCTGGCGCTCTCCGCCGGAGAGTTTGATGCCGCGTTCACCGACGTACGTGGTGTATCCGTCTGGGAGGCGTGAAATGAACTCGTGACAACGCGCTTTTTTGGCTGCGTTGATGACTTCTTCTTCGGTTGCGTCTGGGCGTCCGTAGCGAATATTTTCGAGGATCGTCCGATGAAACAAGATGGGTTCTTGCGGAACCAGCGAGATGGCATGACGTAGTGAGTCTTGCGAAACAGCGCGAATATCTTGTCCGTCAATCGTGATCGATCCGTTCGTGACGTCGTAGAAGCGGAAGAGGAGTTTTGTGAGGGTTGATTTACCGGCACCGGATGGTCCGACGAGAGCAACCTTTTCGCCGCCACGAATGGCAAGCGAGAGGTCCTGTACGCCAGAAGATTGGGTGTGGTACTGGAAGTGCACCTTGTTGAAGTTGATCTGTCCTTGTTCGATAACCAGTGTTTTTGCCCCTGGGGCATCTGTAATTTCGACTGGTTCTAACAGGACATGGACCATTTCTTTGGCATCCGCAATCGCTTCGAACAAGCTTCGGAGCGTGCGGCCGGTGTCATGGAGTTGGCTCGTGAGGGTGTAGCCGTATCCCTGGAGCAGGGCAAAGTCACCGATCGTGAGTTCGCCGGATTGCCACTTGTAAATCGCGAGCCCAATGAGGCCGGCTTCAAGGATAATGTTCGCAATTCCTTGGACGCTTTGGTTGATTTCACTCGCGCGCCAGGAGCGAATCCAGGCGCGGAGCGTATCATTCGTCACCTGTCGGAAGGTCTTTTTCTCATACGCTTGTCCACCGAATTGGAGGATGTTCAGCGCATTCGTGACCGCATCGGAGAGAACACCGGTTTGGTGTGTATCTTTCTCGGCGCGTACTTGATCGAGAGGGAGCTTCCAACGTAGGAAGAGAAAGCTTTCCCCGATGACGAGCAGACACCAAATTCCCATGAAGAGTCCAAACAGGGGATAGGATCTGATCAGGACCATGAAGATACCGATCAGTAAGATGCTCGACGGGATCAGATTCCACAGGAGTGTATCCGTAATCGTTTCGAAGCTCGTTGCGAGGCGTTGGATCTTGCGTAAGAGCGCGCCTGCAAAGTTGCTCGAAAAGAATTCATACGAGTGCTTAAGCACCCCTTCGAATCCCGTCACCAAGAGATCCATGTTTGTCTTGCTGATGATCCATGAGGCGATGAAGCCAGAGGTTCGCCAGAATGCCCACCCAATAACGCGTATTCCGACGATCAATATGAGCGTTTGCCAGAGGAGATCCAATGGACGATCTGGCAGGGCGAGACTGGCTGCGGCGGCGTCAATAAGGCGCTTATCAATGAGCGGAATGAAGATGTCGGTCGACTTTGCAACCACCATGGTCAGGAGAAGCCCGATCCAGATGAGGGGATGACGTTTGAGATGCTGCCAATACACGGCAAGCACTTGTGTATTGGTAACGTTAAGTGAGGGCTTCGATGAGCCTGAAGACATAGAGAGGGAATAAATTCAGCAAGCAGACTCTTGAGGAAGAGGTTGCTTGATCAACGGTTGAGTTGTTTCTAAGCGGTTTTCTTTTACTTACACTTTATACTTCGATAATCACGGGGATAATCATCGGACGTTGCTCTGTTTTGATATAGAGGAACTCGCCGAGATCGTCGCGTAATTTGTCCTTTAAGTAGTTGGTTTGGGTGCGAGAACGAGGATCCATGTCGCGCAAGATCGAAGCAACCTTGTTGCGGGCGTGGGTAATCAGCTCTTGGTGCTCCTTCATATAGACGAAGCCACGCGAGATGATGTCTGGTAATGCCTGTGGAGCGCCGGTACGGGAATCGATGACGGCAACGACCAGAACAACCCCGTCTAACGACAGCTGCTGACGATCGCGCAGAACAATCTGGTTGGTGTTTCCAACGCCGAGACCATCAACGAACACGTAGTCCGTCGTAATCTTTTTGTTGGTCAGCATCCCGTTTCCTTGCTTGTCGAATTCCGTAATCTGGCCGTTGTCGGCAATGATAATACGTTCACGTGGGAAGCCTCCGCGGACGGCGGCATTCGCATGTTCACACAAGAAGGAATAGTTTCCTTCGATCGGAATCAAGTACTTTGGCTTGATCATCTGGTGCGTTTCGATCAAGTCTTCCTGACGCGCGTGACCACCGGCGTGCACGTCCATCATCTGGTAGTGTACGACGTTTGCGCCTTCGCGGTAGAGCGTGTCTTTCAAGCGCTGAACGGTACGTTCGTTGCCTGGAATAACCGAAGACGAGAAGACGATGCTATCGCCTGGTTCGAGCGTCACAATTGGATGCTCGTGGCTCGCAATACGCATGAGCGCTGAGCCTTCTTGGGCTTGAGCGCCGGTACAAATGATCGCCACTTTTTCACGTGGATATTTATGGATATCACGAGCTTCAATCTGCGTCCCTTTCTGCATCGTGATGTAGCCAAGCTGCTGCGCAATCGCAACGTTCGAGCTCATCGAGAAGCCAAGAATGGCAACTTTGCGACCCATGCGTTCACAAGCGAAAATGATTTGCTGGATACGCGACAACATGGACGCGAACGTGCTGATGATTACTTTCCCCTTGGAGTTTTGAATGATGTCGTCGAGGTTGTGTTGAATGTCGACTTCGGTCAACTGACGACCTGTTTGAGTCGCGTTGGTTGAGTCGATCATGAGGGCGAGCACATTCCGTTCGCCGAGTTTGCGCAACTTTTCTGTTTCTTGAACAGATCCGGCTTTTTCACCCATTTCAAGTTTGAAGTCACCGGTATGCACAATGATTCCACACGGGGTCGTAATGATAATACCCATGGAGGTTGGAACCGAGTGGGCCACGCCAAAGAATTCGACTTTAAAGGCACCAAGCTGAATCACGTCGTCATATTTGACGGCATGCAAATGGAGCGGAGGACACTGACGGAAATCTTCCTGACGCTTTTTGATAATCGCGCAGGTCAAATCAGAGCTGAAGATCGGAGGATTTCCAATCTGGGGCATGATGTGAGGGATTCCACCGATGTGGTCCATGTGAGCGTGTGTAATCACGACGCCACGGATATTCTTCTCCTTCCCTTTTAAGTAGGAAACGTTTGGAATGATGTAGTCGACGCCAGGCATGTCTTCATCGGGAAATTGAAGACCCATGTCGATCAGGATGATGTCGTTGCCATATTCAAGCATCGACATATTGCGGCCAACTTCTTCGTTGCCGCCGAGAACGACCACCTTGAGGCGTTCGTCACCTGCAACGGTGCTGAGCGTATCCTCATCGCTACCTGTCTTGTAGACCGGCTTGTTGCGGAAGGTCGTCATGCGCACGTTTGGGAGATCTCCGCCTGGAGCACCGCCGCCACGCTTACCGCCGCGACCTGGTTTGCCGCCGCGACCACCTGGTCGTGGACCGCCGTGTCCAGGTGGGCGAGAACCGCCGTTCCCGGATGAGGGTGGGCGATTGCCATAGCCATGTGAGCGCTGGCCTGTGCCGGCTGGGGCAGCGGTGGAAGAAGATTGTGGAGCACGATCAAACGACACTCCGGCCGCTGGGGCAGGGGTGGCGGGAACGATACGAGGCGTATTGTTCTGAATCGGCGTTTGTTGGGAGTTTGAGCGCAAGAATGGCGCTGGTTTTGGGAATCGAGAACGCATTGGGCGTTGCGATCCGGCTCCTGGACGATTGATCCCTGGGCGGAACGGGGAGAACCCGGATCCGGAGTCAGAGGACGGTGCGTTCGAGGAGGAAGGAGGAGTCATAGAGTTTTTAAAGAGATTCAAAATGTCAGAAATCAAAGACAAAAATAACGAGGTCGGAGCGGCCGTTCTAGAACCTGTTCCACATCGGCTGAAAGCCTGCTTGGCTTGGTTTTTGCGACGACTTTCACAGAGCTCCCGTCTACGAGCGCGCTATGAGAAACGTCGAACAACGATGTGAACCATATCAGGCATTGAATGAAACGTCAAGCACTCTTTTATGATATTTGGCTAATATTAGCCAATATTATCCTATAAGAACAACGGCCTGGAGTTTTATTTCTCCTGAATATTCCGCATCATCTCAGGGCGCGGATGATCGGGTGGTCCAATCCAGGTTCCAAACCACATAATGAAGAACAAGAAGCCAATTCCACCTAATATGACAGGACCAAGCCAGAGGTCACGGAAAATAGCGATCCGGGCTTTTTCTTCTGGATGCTGCGGATGGTAGTAAACTGGCACGCGATCTCCTATCTTTAATCCATGAGAGCTGCCTGTTCGGCTTAAAACCGTTACGGTTCTTCCTTCCTTTGTTCTAAACTCAACCTGTTCACGGAATGTTGTCTGGTTGCCACCGTTGTTTTTCTGAAGTTGTTGGGAAGGGGATTGCACGGAGCCGATCATGGTTCCTTCGGTTCGTTCTGCGCCTACGATGAATGTGAGGTTGCGTATGATGAAGAAGAGAGAAATACCTAACAAGATCACCATCGGAACGAAGAGCGGCCACAAAAACTCACCTTTTGGTTGAAGCATGGAAAAAGTGTAGCAGGAAAGGCATCAAACAAAATACCCCGCTTGCGCGGAGTGTTTTGTGGTCGAGCTGAACTCGATGGTGGGCGAGGAGGGACTTGAACCCTCATGACCTTGCGGTCGCTGGCACCTGAAGCCAGTGCGTCTGCCAATTCCGCCACTCGCCCATGGGAACTTTTGCTCCGGCCGTCACGTCATTCGCAAATGACGTGATAAGAATGACGGAGAACGAACGAGGGGTCAAGCGTGCTGTGGATGAGTTTATTCGTAAAACGAGTTCAACGCCGCCCGGGGAGCCGTGGGCGGCGTTGAAGAAAGGGTTTCCCAGCGAATGCTACGCTGAGTTGGTTGTACAGAACGCCGGGACGGCGTCTGGATTGCTGTCACGTACCCGGTCTTGCCGGATCCGGCAGTACTGTTGGATGAGCTTCGCGGTGACCCGCGTCAGCAGTCTTGGGGAGACGCCTTCGACGCAGCTCCGCCATCTGATCTGAAGTTCGGGCAGATCTGCGCTGTCAGCAGCGATCCTGGCCAGGTCCGCTTCGACTAGGAGCGCAATCTCTCCTCGCGCTTGGTCTTCGACGACTTGCCACGGGATGTCTTCCCGTGCGAACTCTTCGTCACGCCCGCAGCTCACGAGCGCTTCTTTCAAGGCAACTTCATTCACAAGCCCCACGTATCCCTCCGGTTTAGTGCCTTAGATCCCGATTGTTGGGACCGCGGAGTCTAGCAGATTTACCGAAAATGTAAAGAAAGAGCTCCACTTGACACCCAAGTTCGTCTGTTCTATTTTTGTTCTATATGGGGCCGCGCGAGCTTGAACGAGAGGCGATTGATGTGATCGTTGTCTTTGCCCGCGGAACCATTCGGCCGCTTCGTTTTCGGTGGCAGACACGGTCGTATGCGGTGAAAACGGTGCATCTGGTGCATGAGCGGAGAGAGGGGAGGGAGTGTCTCCGCTTTTTCTCAGTAACAGACGTCATGGGGAACCCCTTTCGGTTGGTTTTCCTGCCTCTTAAGGGGAGTTGGTTTATCGAGCAAGTGCCTTTGCTTTAAAGAACATGTTCCCCGTACGCGCGGGATTCCTTCGGTGAGCTCCTGGGTAGCCGAAGGGAGCCCACGTGTGCGGGTACGAACGATATGAATCTCAAACCATCCGCACGGATCATTGCGCATATCGACATGAACTCGTTTTTTGCGACGGTGGAGCAGCAGGCGAATCCTCAACTCCGTGGCCGGCCGCTTGGGGTCTGTGCCTACCTGCATGAACGTGGGTGCATCATTGCAGCTTCGGTGGAGGCGAAACAGCGGGGGATGAAAGTGGGGATGCGGGTCGAAGATGCACGGGAAAAGGTGCCTGAGGCGGTCTTCATCCAGAATGAGCCAGCAAAATATCGTTCGGTGATTGCTCGTGTGTTCGCGATGCTGCGTCAGATTTCTGACCACGTGGAATATTATTCGATTGATGAAGCGTTTGTGGATCTCACAGGCTTTTGTCGCGATACGGCCGAAGCCGCCTGGATGCTTTCCAGGATTCAGTGGAGGATCCAGACGGAAATTGGGGAATGGTTAAAGTGTTCGGTTGGCATTGCGCCGAATAGGCGTTTGGCGAAGCTCGCGTCAGAGCTCAAAAAACCAAATGGGTTAGTTGTGTTTGCTCCGGCTACGATGGATGAAACGTTCGTAAATTTGCGTGTGGATGCACTGTGCGGAATTGGGAGGCGGCTGCGCCGGCGATTGAACAAGGCGGGGATGTATACGCTCCTTGATGTAAAACGCTCGCCACCGCTTGAACTCATCCGTCTTTTTGGCAAGAACGGATTCTTCTTATGGGCAGCGCTGTCTGGGCTTGAAGTGGACGCGGGTTTTGGGGATGGTCATGAAGATCCAAAATCGGTTGGGCATTCCTATTGTGTTCCGCGGCAGGTGAATGAGAAGGGGCTTGTTTTCCCCGTATTTTTGCGTTTGCTTGAGCGCGCGGCACGAAGGATGCGAGCGCTTCAGAAAAGTGCTTCTGGGATGAGCGTCACGGTTGGAGTTCGGAAGAAAGACGAGGAGGATGAAATCCATGGTTGGGGATTTCCCTTTCAGTTCACACGTTCACTTACGCACGTCTTCCACGAACCATCCGATGACTCATTCACGCTCATTCATCACGGAACCGAGCTTTTGCATCGTTTATGGTCGCTCGATGAAGAGGTCTCTTTTTTGGCTGTAACCTTTTGGGGGCTTGTCACTCCGGGGGATCAATTGCGTTTTGACGGTTCCTCACTTCTGACCTCGATCGATACGGGCGCTCCCTGGAAACGCGTATCGCATGCGATGGATCGGATCCGTGATCGCTACGGAGAAGGAGCGATTCTGTTCGGATCGATGGTACAGCTCGGCGATGAGGCGCCGGATCGAATCGGCTTCCGCAAGACGGTGGGCGTCGACGTCGTGGAACAAGGATAAGCGCTTCAAGGTTGTCTTCAATTCACTCTTCCTCCAAACTAGAGGCGATCTCTGTATGCATCCAACCCAGCCACGTGAATTTGTTTTTTCTCGGTACACGCTTGATCGCGAACGTGGCGAGGTTGTTTTTGAATACACCGTCCGTTTCGCGGAACGTCCAGAGGAGCGCTTCAAGGACGTGATGACATTGCCCGCGGAGGCGCAGGAAGGGCTCGCGACGCTCCCGCAAGCCTTGATTGATCGTTGTCTGCAGTCACTCCACCTTGTGTTGGGAGTGAGCTACTGGAAAATGTATTGTCCCGCAAAAATGGTGCTCGAAGCGGGATATGCACTTGATGCAGAGCAGGCGGCGTTTTGGACAACGGTCTATACAAAAGGACTGGGCGAATTCTTTTATCGCCATCAGATCGATTTTCGTGGATTGATTCAGTTCCCTGCGACTGCAATACAGGCAGAGCCAGCGATTGCCTGTAAACGAACGGACCGAGTGCTTCTCCCGATTGGCGGTGGCAAGGACTCCATGGTCTCGGCTGATTTCTTAATGAGTGCGAACATGCCCTTTCGCCCTTTTGTCTATGGAGCTTCGAAGGTGCAAAAGGATGTCATGCGGTTTTTTACTGAACCTGAAATAGTTCTTCAAACGAAACTTGATCCGGAAATGATCGCCCCGTCTAAGGCGGGCGCAGCCTACAACGGTCATGTCCCGATTACGACGGTCTGGAGTTTTGGAGCGATGTTTGTCGCCGTTCTGTGTGATTACGCGTGGGTTGCCTTTTCAAATGAGTCGAGTGCAAGTGAAGGAAATATCGACTATCTAGGCATGGAAATTAACCACCAGTGGTCAAAGTCCGTGGAGGCGGAGAAGCTGGTTCGAGACTATATCCATACGTTCATAACGCCAGGTGTTACAACGTTTTCTTTGCTTCGTCCCTTGCACGAACTTGCGATCGCAAAGCTCTTTGCACGTTCGTCGCAGTACCTTGGACATGTTTCAAGCTGTAACCGCAACTTCGTCGTGAGCAAGGAACAGCCAGAGCGTGCAGGAAAAGCCTATTGGTGCGGGATGTGTCCCAAGTGCGCGTTTGTGTTCGCACTGCTTGCGCCTTATATTCCAAAAGAACAATTAGTTGAGACAATCGGAAAAAATCTGTTCGCGGATCCAGCGCTCACAGATCTGTATCGTGAACTCTTGGGCGTGAAGGGGATTAAGCCATTCGAATGTGTGGGGACGCCGGAGGAAACACGTTTAGCATTTCACTTAGCACAGGCATCAGGAGCGTATACCGGAGAGCCGATCATGAAACTCTTTGAAGATGAGGTAGCGCCACTTGTCTCCGATTGGGCTGCACTTGAGAAAGACATCCTGACACCGAACGCAGAGGCGATCGCAGCGCTCCCAACACCCTTCCAAAAGATCTACCACACTCTATGACCATCGCTGAGCTACAAGCAAAGAAAAAAATCGTCCTTCTCGGATATGGGAAGGAGGGGCAAGCGACTGAGCGCTTTTTGCAGAAACACGCGCCTCAGGCGGAGATCATCATCGCGGATCAAGCACGGGACGTGGACTATCTCGCATTGCAAACAACGGGTGATCTTGTAATCAAAACGCCAGGCATTTCCAAGCGTTTTGTGACCGTTCCGTATACGACGGCCACGAATCTTTTTTTTGCTAACGTCAAAAAGCCCATCGTGGGTGTGACGGGTTCAAAGGGAAAGAGTACGACCTCGTCTTTGATTGCCGCAATGCTGCAAGCGGGCGGGAAGCGCACGCGTCTCGTAGGAAACATCGGAGCACCAGCTCTCGACGTTGCAGACGAAGATGGCCAGGTGGATGTCTACGTGATGGAGCTGTCCAGTTACCAACTCGATGATCTCGAGCGTGGGCCTGAGGTCGCCGTCTTTACGAGCTTCTTTCCAGAGCATTTGGATTATCATGGATCACTCGAAGCCTATTTTGAAGCCAAGGCGAACATTGTGCGGAAAGGGGATACAAAGCAGGTCTTCATCTACAACGCGCATTATCCAGAATTACAGGAACTCGTCAGAGAGGCGCCCGGAACAGCAATTCCGTTTGCAGACAGCATTCCTTTCTCACTCGAAGGGCTACGCTTACGTGGAGCGCACAACGTGCAAAATGTGTATGGCGCCTGGACGGCGGCTCAGCAATTCGGCGTTACACCCGAACAGGCAGAGCAGGCGATCCAAGCCTTCCAACCGCTCCCTCACCGATTAACTGATGTCGGTACATTCCGTGGAATCACCTTTATCGATGACGCGATTGCGTCTGCGCCTGAGGCGGCGATTCAGGCACTCCAGGCGGTACCACGTGTAGAGACGCTATTTCTAGGAGGGACGGACCGTGGCTACGTCTTCGACGAACTTGCAAAGATGATCGACGCCTCCGGTGTAAGGAATATCGTATTATTTCCTGATACGGGTGCCAACATAAAAGCCGCCCTCGAGCGGCATTCACGACGAGCCTTTGCCTTTTGTGAAACGGAGTCGATGGAAGAAGCGGTGCGCTTCGCCTATCAACACACCTCCGCTGGCATGACGTGTTTGTTATCAACTGCTTCGCCTAGCTATCGACTTTGGAAAAACTTTGAACACAAGGGGGAGGAGTTTACGAAGTGGGTGAAAGAGCTGGGGAAAGAGTAGAGGCTTCTCAGGAGCCGCATCGTCGATTGCGTGAATCGGTGATCTGGTTCCTGGGCGCGCACGGTGAGTGCCGCGCGTACCCGAGGAGGTGAAGGTGCGAGTCTACGGTTCGGGCGACCCCGAGCGGTTCTTGAGCATCTCGCCCATCAGTCGGTTGTTCTCCCGGATGAGGGCGTTCTGATCCAGCGTCGCTTGAAGCAGGTTGGGCTCCCACCGCCAGCGGCGCCACTTGTACCGCACGTAGAAGAAGAGCAGGACGGACAGGACGATCCCGGCCGCGATCGAGATCGCGACGTTCAGGCAGATGAGCTCCCACGCCCAGTGCCCGATGCCGCGGAGGTTGTTCACGACCACCCGCTCGCTCTGCTCGCGGGCGACGCGCTCCATCTCCGTGCGGAGCCTGAGGATCTGCGCCTCGTAGAGGCGGGTCAGGTCGGCGAGGCGCTCCTGATAGAAGCGCATGAGGCGCTCCAGGATTGTGGTGATGACCGGGGCCAGCTGTCGCATCAATTCTTCGAGCATGATCTGAGCCTGTGCGTCCGGGGGAATGAGCAAAATCGCTGTTCCGGTCGCCGCTCTAGGGCCAAGAATTAGCCACAGGGAGGCGTCCAGAACAGACAAGTCTAGCACAAATTAGCCAAAAAGTCAATAAAATAGGGCTTCTCTGGCTCCGTTGACTTCCTTCAAAAAACCCCGTATTCTAGCCCTGCTTTACGTTATTCATGCCGAAGTAGCTCAGCTGGTAGAGCAACGGTTTTGTAAACCGTAGGTCACCGGTTCAAACCCGGTCTTCGGCTCCATCGTGAGAAACTTGCCAAAAGCGGGTTTTACGCGTATTCTCCTCCCATCTCAAACGTATGTCCCAAGACTTCCTCATCAAGTTGGCCTGCACGAATTGCCAGAAAACCAACTACCAGTCACACAAGAACAAGAAGACGATCAAAGCTCGTCTTGAATTGAATAAGTTCTGTTCGCACTGCAAAACGCATCAGGCGCACAAAGAAACGAAATAATCGTTCGTTTGTCGGATAAGGAGGGCTTCGGCCCTCCTTTCTGTTATGATGACCGTTATGTCTCGCACAGAACCACTTCTTTCCGATCGAGAGCTGCTCCGCTATCTCCAATGCCCGCATTGGCTCTATTGGGAATTGTATGGAGATCCGACGCTAAAGAAACCTGGGATGGAGGCGCGCGAAGAGTTGATGCAGGGAAAGTTGCTCAAAGAGAAAGCGATCGCTCGGAAGATGTATGGAAAGATCTCTTCCGTCTCTGGAGCGAGCGACGAAGAGCGTACGAAAAAAACACGGCGCTTGATGAAGCGCGGAGCAACAGCGATTTACGGTGGCTGTTTGCAGCATGAGCATATCGTTGGAAATCCGACATTACTCATTCGGAAAGAGCAGCCAAGTGTCTTCGGAGACTGGTCATATATTCCGGTACTGGTGAAGCGGAAACATGTTCTGCGGAAGGAAGATCATCTGCAGGTTGGTTGGCAGGGGCAACTGCTTTCGAAGATTCAGGAAGTGATGCCGACAGAGGGCTTTGTGCTTGGTCCGGACGGAGAATTGCTCCCGAGCGATCCACGCGAGGCGGAAGTTGAAGTCCAGGAGATCATTCAAGAGCTTGAGCGTATTCAGGCGGGGGAATGTCCGGAGCCTACGTTACGCAAAGCCTGTGTTGATATTTCGCCCTGGGGAGTGTGCTGTCTTGAGCTTGCGGAACGTACGCAAGATATCGCTTTGTTGTTTCAAGTGAATCGTCGACAGCGCGAGGCACTGCGTCAGATTGGGGTGCTGACCGTGGATCAGGCAGTCGCAATGGATCCGAGCCAGTTGTCCGGTCTTGATCCACGTCTTACCTTGAAGAGCTTACAATCGATCCAGCGTCAGGCACGGAGTCTGACAGAGAACGCGATCATTGTCCGAGCCGTCTTCAAACCATCCCCGGTCACGCACCAAATTCATTTTGATATTGAAAGTCATCCGCCAACGGATACGGACTATCTTTTTGGGTGTTTAGTACGTGATACGCAAGCAGGAAAAGAGAAATACGTATCTTTTGTCGCCAAGCGCCTGAGTGATGAAAAGCGACTGTGGAAAAAGTTCGTGACTTGGACAGAAACGTTGCCTGAGAGCTACGTGGTCTACCACTACTCGATGTATGAACGTGAACGGATCGAGCTCATGGGGCATCGCTATCACACGGAGGAGCATACAGGCGTGAAACGCTTCTTGAATTCGATGATTGATCTCAATGAAGTGCTCAAAGATCACGCAGTCTTTCCATTGTATATCTACAGTCTTAAAAATATCGGAAAGCTGATTGGTGCGACCTGGGAGGGGGCGGTCTCGCATGGAGCGGATTCGGTTGGAGTCTATGAACGCTGGCTTACCAAGAAAGATTCTACAGATTTGCAGGCGCTGATTGCCTATAACGAAGAGGATACGCGTGCGACGGCTAAGCTACTCGATTGGCTCACGACCTATGCAGCCGAAGAAGCGATCTATCCTCGTCCGTTTCCGTGGGAGGCGAAAATCGGTTAAGCTGACCCTATCTCTATGAAACGTCTCCTCTTCTCGGTGTTTGGGGTTCTGAGCTTGGCCTGGCTCGTAGGCGTTGTTCCGGTACAGGCGCAGACTACGACGAGCACCCTGCCCGACATTGTCGCTACCTCTGGAACGACCTCTGTTATCTCGGTGACGAGTACACCTGCGACCGTCGATACGGGCGAAGGGGGACGCGATGGGCGGTATGAGCGAGCGATGGTGGAGGGGGTAAAGCGGAATGAGGAGCAGACGGTAAACGGCGGGCGTCAGGTGGAATCGTACACGGTTCGTTTCTTGTCAGGACCGCTCGATGGGCAGACGCGAGATATTGTGAACGATGTTGGTTCAAATCCGTATGGCATTCAGCCACGACAGGGAGACAAGGTGGTGATCTTGATTCAATCTTCAGCTGATGCGGGCCAGACGTTTTATATTGAAGGCTACGACCGCCGCTCTGCGATGATTTGGTTGGTCGTATTATTCGTTCTATCGCTTGTATTACTCGCGGGCTGGCAAGGACTAAAAGTGGCCGCTTCGATTCTCATTTCCATTGCGTTGATTGGCTACGTGTTGATTCCAGCCTTCTTGCGCGGAGTGAATCCGATTCCGATTGCGATTGTGCTGAGCGGGGTGTTCACGCTGGTCTCGAGTGGCTTTAGTATGGGTTGGAATCGGAAGACCTATGTGACCGCGATTGGGACAATGGGAGGTGCGCTCGTGGCGTATTTGATCTCTTGGATTTTTGCAGACTGGGCTCATCTGAATGGGCTTTCAACTGAAGAAGACCGATTGTTCTTTAATCAAAATCCAAGCTTGAATCCACGTGGGCTACTGTTCGCCGGAATTATCATCGCTTCGGCGGGTGTGGTGGAAGACGTAGCCGTGTCGATCGTGTCTGGGTTAGCAGAAGTGAAGCGCGCAAACCCACGTCTGGGATTCCAACAGCTCTTTAAAGCGGGGATGACGATCGGAAATGATCACATGAGCGCGCTCGCAAATACCTTGGTCTATGCGTATGTTGGAGGCTCGCTCTCAACCCTTCTGCTCTACTCGCAATTCGGCGGCTCGTGGCTGAAGTTTATCAACTTCGACAATGTGGTGGATGAGGTGATCCGTTCTCTTTCAGGTACGATCGGACTGATCTTTACGGTTCCTATCAGTGCGTTGCTCACGGCCTGGTTTTTTCAGAAGCGGAACGTGTCACAGGAAGAGGTGGGAAGTAGCCACGGCGGACACGCGGGACATATTCACTAATACCTGCCTATGGAATTCACTGACCCAGGGGATATTTTGTTGCTTGGTCTTGAGCTCAAGTCGCTGACAGGGCGAGTGTTAGTGATTGAGCCTGATTCTCCACTGGTGGGAGATACGCTGCGCGCCCAGGGATGTGAGGTGACGGAGTGGAGTTGGCTTTGGGCGGCGCGTGAGATTTGTCTGTGGCCGGATGAGGGGCTGTTTGATGGCGTCATTCTCCATCTTCCGACAAATCGTGAGCTTACGACGCTCGCGCTTGAAGTCGCTGCTTCGCGTCTTCAGTCTGGATCAACCATCTTGATCTACGGAGCGAATCAAGAGGGGATTAAGTCGGTTCAAGATCATCTCGCTCCCTGGTTCGAACAACCGGAGGTCGTGATTTATAAACATCGTGAACGAGTCATGTCGGCCGTTCGTACGTCGGTCACGGAAGCGCTGCGCCCGAACTTGAGTCAGTGGGAGAAAAAGGTGAAAGCAACGATCGGGAAGCGCTCTCTGACCTTTGCCTCTTATCCGGGCATGTTTGCGCACGGAATTATTGATGAGGGAACAAAGCTTCTCCTCAAACAGCTTCCAGACTGTGCACCGGGTGCCCGTGTCTTGGATATGGGATCTGGAACAGGTGTGCTCGCCCGAGCGATTCAGGAGCGAACCCCCAACGTCTCGATTGACGCCGTCGATTTGAATGCCTTCGCAATTGAAGCGACGAAGAAAAATGTTCCAGGGGTGCACGCGATCTGGGGCAATAGTTGGGATGCGCTCCCAGCGGAGGCGAAATACGATCTCATCATCAGTAACCCACCGGTTCACCAAGGAGCGCGTCAGACAACGCAGCCGTTAGAGTATTTTATTTCAAAAGCCAAAACCCATCTGGCTTCAGATGGGTTGATGACGTTGGTCGTACAAGGGACGATCCCGGTGAAGAAATTTTTTGATCGAGCAAACCTCCGCTCCGCGCTGATGGCCGAAGACGCTACCTACCAGGTGTGGCAGGCTCGCTAGGGTCCGTGTGATAGTGAACATCGACGCGTACGAAGCCGTTTGGCTGGATCCGTGATCGAATGTCATCGATCACCAAACTTCTTCTTTCGTTGAACTCACGCATACAGTAAATGCTGTCCGTCATACCAGGAGTTGTGATTGGACCGCAGGTTTCACCTTGAAAGCGTAGATGCATTTGGATCGCAGCTTCTTGTTCTAGATGCATTTGCGCATCTACTACCCCCTCCGCAGGTTTCACGAGCAACAGAAGGGCTTGCCCGAGCGCAGACTCATAGGAGTTGGCCGTGTAATGGATCTCTTGAGACGTCGGTCGGGGACCGTGTTCAGGCAGACGCTCGCCAACAGGACGAACAGTCAATTGTTGACTGACCATGTGCGTACTTCCAGATGGATTTCCCGCACGCAGGCTCGGATCGCGGACGACGGTTCGGACATAGCGGTAACTCAGCTGAACGCGATGGGATTCAAGCGCCGCTTGTTGCGATTCATCTGCACGGAACAGGAGGTGATTGATCTGTAGGGGTGCTCGTGTAATCACGTCGATGGAGGGGTTGTTCTCGACGAGTGCATTTAACCGTCCGGCATTTGATTCGGCTTGCCAATTTCCTTGAATCTGAAGACTCGAGCACTCGACGAGGGTTCCGGGAGGTTGTTCGGCACGAGGAATCAAGGTGCTCGCAATGACGCGTTCAGCGGTTTGCGGCGTCCCTTCGCGTTTTATTTGTTCGATCCCAGAAACGGGACGAGATGTTGTTGGGCCAGTCTCTATTTTTTCACACCCAAATGCTCCAAACAGAATCGCGAACGAAGCAGCGGCAAACTCATTCCTTCTGGAGGGAGTTGCGGGTTTGGCACGAAAGGCTTCGGGGGAGCGCATAAGAAAGGTACGATAAGGGGTTAATTCACTCTCCTGTCGGGCTAGTGAGACTCGAACTCACGGCCTCTTCGTCCCGAACGAAGCGCGCTACCAACTGCGCTATAGCCCGACGCGAGAGTGAATGATGACAGCTCTGAAAGCGAAGAAAATCTATCAATATTGGATCAAGCCCGCAAGCCTTAAAATGCGAAATCTCTCCCCAACGTGCGGTGACGGAAGCTAGGGAGAGATCGGGTGGGAGGGGCGCGGCGCTCTTCCGTGGAGCGTCGAGCGAGGGGCGGGTCCTCAGAACGGGTTGTAGTACCACCAGTTGTCAGCGAGGTGGTAGATGGCCGCTGCGAGGATGACCAGAGTGAGGGTCGCGACTCCGAGAAGGAGGCGCTGGGTACGTCGTGACAGGCTGAAGAGCCAGACCAGGCTCCAGGCGAGGAGCCACAGTCCTTGCTCGATCCAGCGCGTGCGCTCGGGGAGTGCTTGCGCATCATCCATCACGATCTGAGCGAAGGCCGTATCCACGGCTCGGTCTACGTCGGGTTCCACCAGGGGCTCACCGTGAGGGAGCTCATCCGGGAAGAGTGCAATGAGACCGGCTGAGGGAACGTCGGTGTAGGGGATGACGACGGGATCGTCCGCGTGTTCGTCGTGCGGCGGGGGACCTTGATGGTCCGGACGACCAAGCTCATCCCTTTGAGAGTCCGAGCGGAATTCGCGAACCGTTGGACCGTACTCGTTTCGAGGAGGTCGCACGGTATCGAGAGTGTCTTCAGGCTCCGCTCGCACTTCGGCCACGATCGGACCTCGATACGAGGGGTGGCTGCTCATGCCGAAAGCGGGAGTTCTCGCCCGGAAGTCCACGGGCTGTCCAATCCTGGGGGCGGATGGCGTTCCGGTCCCGGGGATCGTTGGTCGTCCTTGTGCGGACGGGCGGTTGGTGGAATCACCGGGGACTCCTTGGCTGCGTACGACGCCATCCTCCGGAGGCTGTTCACCCGGCGGAAGGGTTCTGTCGTTCGGTACCGGAAGACGACCATCGTCACCGAGCTTCCGCTGAAGTTCTACGAGCAGGCTCTGGGTGAGCGCCGGCATCGTTGAAGTTCGTTCGCCTTCGTGGGAATCGTCATCCGCTAGACGCGGGACGATGGGTCGTTCGGTCACGGGGGCAGGTGCTCCTGTGACCGCCGCTTCAAGTTCCGGTGTCCGGATGCGGACACCGGTTATCTCCGGCGGTTGGGCCGACGGACGGGTCGCTGCCGCTGGTGGCAGCAGCGTTGCAGGGGATTCTACGGGGTCCTCTAGGACGCCAGCCCAGTCATCGGGCTCATCGCTGTGGCCTGCGCCACGATCCGGGTCATTAGCCATCGATCCTCCTCAGGTTTTCTTTCTCGGGTTGTTGAAGGCAGCGTCTTTGCCGGCGTTCAGGCTTAAAAAAGCGAAGCCGGTCACGCACGTCATACCATTTTTGTGTATAGAAAGGAAGAAAAACAGGGCCTCTAAAAGAGTCTAAAACGACAAACACCCGGGGCTCCAGTGCGCGCGTTCGTGGAAGTGCCACGTTCGCGGGCGGGAGCCCTCGGGTGTCGCCGAAGCGGTTGGCTTCGGTAAGAGGAAGGAACTTTGTCACACGAGTTGGAGGCTTCTACACCTCCATCAACCGCTTATTCAGCGTGTGACAAAGGTGTGGCCATCCATCGTCGCCACGCACGAACCGCTTTTCAGCGGCTGGGGTGGCGGGTGCGCTCGGCGTCGACCACGTTCTGCGCGGTGCACGGAACCGTGCCCTGCGCGCAGTGCCGGACGACGATGTTCTCCGCGCCCGTCTCGCAGGCGAAGATCCGGCCGTCCTGGAAGCGGCAGCCCGGGGTCGCCGTGGTGCCGCAGTCGAGGACGTGGACGTTCGCGTTGGCGAGCCTCCAGCAGCTGGTTTCGCCCTCGCGGCACTCGCGGTTGAACGCGTGCGTCATGAGGTAGTCGACCTGCCGCCGGGTGATCCAGCAGAACGTGTTGGCCGCCGTGCGCCCGCTGGTCCCCTCGATGAGGGTGCCGATGGCGAGGCCGGCGACGTTGCGCTCGGTCGGGATCGGCTGGCTCGGCGCGCCGGCGTCGACCACGGGGGCCGGCGTCGGGTTGACCTGGACGATGACCGTGGTGTTGCCGTTGCCGGGCACCACGTCGTTCGTCGCCGTCACGCCCGCGTCGGCCACCTGCACCGCCCCGCCGTCGGGGTCGATGTTGGCGGCGTCGGCGGTGACCGTCGCGTCGGCCTCGACCGTGGTGCCGCCGTCGCTCGTGACGGTCGGCTCGTGGCCGAGGGGGCAGCCCGGGTGGGGGTTGCCCGCGTCGACGACGTCCGCCGCGTTCGCGTCGGCCGTGCCGCCGTCCGCCGAGGTCCCCGCGTCGCGGGTCTCGGGGAGGTCGGGGCACTGGTCGGCCGTGTCGATGACGCCGTCGCCGTCGGTGTCCCTGTTGGGGCAGCCGTCGCCGTCGGGGTCATTCGCCTCCGTGGACGCGACGACCGGACACCGGTCGCTGCCGTTGCGCACGCCGTCGCCGTCGCCGTCGCCGTCGGGGCAGCCAGGTCGCGACGGATCGGGGTCGTTGCCGACCGCGACCGTCGGACACTGGTCTGTCTCGTTGAGGACGTTGTCGCCGTCGTGGTCCTGCCCGTTGGGGAGGACCGGGGGCGGCGTCGGGGGCGTCGGGATGACGATGGCTGCGGGGCAGCCGGCCCGGTTGGGGTCGGCCTCGACGCCGTTGCCGACCGGCATGCCGGGGCAGACGTCGTTGCTGTCGAGCACGCCGTCGCGGTCGCTGTCGGCCGCGGGGCAGCCGGGGCGCGCGGGGTCGGGGGTCCGACCCGCCGCCACCGTGATGCATTGGTCCGCGTTGTCGCGGACCCCGTCGGAGTCCTTGTCGCCGTCGCTGCAGCCGGTGAAGGCGGCGGCGAAGAGCGCGAGGATGGTGAGCACGGAGAACTTACGGAACGGGGACTTCGTCATGGTCGGGCCCTCCTATGGGCGTTGTTCGAGGCGTAGCCAGACAGCGCTGGCCTGGTTGCGCCAGCCAGCGTGCCGGCGTGATTCCGTGGGAACGTAGCCAGAAAGCGCGAGGATTCTCATCCAAGCGCGTGAAACTCGTGTGGGTGGGGTCGAAAGAGCAGCGGTTGCTCTCGGACTCAGAAGCGAAAAGCTCTGAGATCCTAGTCCCCAAAAGTGATTTACGCCAGCAATAGTGCAGCGGTTATCACCTTCAGAACGATATAGTATGGCATAATGTATTAAAATTGTCAAGAAAACGGGCCGATTTTGCTTAAACAAAGCACTTTTTCTGTAAAGTGCTTTGTTTACATCTATCTAAAAAGAAGCCTTTTACGAGTGATGCGTTGATTCTTCATGACGACTCACACGGCTTACGAGCGCGAGATGTTCAACCTCTTGTTTCTTGTGAAGTTGGATAAAATGATCCACATGGCTGATCATCTCGTTCCGTGTTTCCCGAATTTCGGTGCGGAGTTTTCGCTCGAGTCCGTCTAATCCCGTTTCTAATCCCAGCTTGAATTCATCTCGAGTAATGGCGTTGTCTTTCAAAAAATCAACAGTCTCTTGAACATCTCGAAGACCAGATGTGTTTGCACCTACTTGTTTGGACAGATCTCGTACTTCTTTTTTAAGATCAGTCAAAGTACCAGCCAAATTCGTCACGGCTTTCAGGATTACATGGTTGGAAGGCTCATGGGTTGGCATAAGGAAAAAAATAGCAAAAGAGAGTAAGGGGTACAACTACCCCGTTCCATGAATTGAGAGGTTCGTCAAGCCATTTTTTGTTCGTCAGCTTTCTCTTCCCATTCAAACCCGCTACTCTTCTTTCCGATGTCTACCTTTGTCCTGTCTGCACCTGTTTCTGGCGGTCCACTGACCGGTCGCATTGATTACCAGCGCGAGCTCAACCAAGAGCAGCTGGATGTTGTTCTGCATGGCGACGGTCCGTGTTTGGTGCTTGCGGGGGCTGGTTCAGGGAAGACGCGAACGATTACGTATCGCGTCGCCTACCTTTTGGAGCAAGGAGTCGATCCTTCTTCCATTTTATTGCTGACGTTTACAAACAAGGCGGCCAAGGAAATGTTGCAACGCGTGGGAGCGCTCGTTGGTCCGCAGGCGTCGCGTATGTGGGGAGGAACGTTCCATTCGGTTGCGAGTCGGTTGCTCCGACCGTATGCGGAGCCATTGGGTTATCGTTCCAACTTCACCATTCTGGACGCCGATGACGCGGACGATTTGGTGAAAGCGGTCATGAAGGATCTCTCGATTGATCCGAAGGCGCGCCGTTTTCCCTCGCCCTCGGTTGTGCAAAATATTATTTCCTATGCGCGCAACACGCAGCGTTCGATCGAAGAGGTGCTGACGGCGAAACATCCTCACTTCTCGCAGTTTGCTTCGGATATCGTGACGATTGGGATTCAATATCAAGAACGAAAGAAAGCATCGAATGCGCTTGACTTTGACGACTTGTTATCGCTGATGGCGATGGTCTTGGAAGATGAGTCGCTTGGGAAAGGGCTGTCACAGATGTTTAAATACGTGTTGGTTGATGAGTACCAAGACACGAACGCGATTCAAGCGCGGATCGTCCGAGGCTTTGGGGCAACGCACAGAAACGTTTTGGTCGTGGGGGATGATGCGCAATCGATTTACGCCTTCCGCGGGGCGGACGTTCAGAATATTTTATCATTTCCGAAACAGTGGCCCGGCGGCAAAATGTTCAAGCTACTGAGTAACTACCGCTCTGTCCCAGAAGTGTTAGAGCTTGCCAACGAATCGCTGTCGCACAACCTTGAAAAATTTGAGAAGGAATTGATCGCCATGCGTGAATCGGGGCCGAAGCCCAAACTCGTACCCTGTGCGTCAGCCGCACAGGAAGCACGCTACGTAGCAGAACAGATTCTCCAATTCCGTTCACAAGGAACGGCCCTCGAGAATATGGCGGTCCTGTTTCGTTCGAGCGCGCATTCGCAAGCGCTCGAATTTGAGTTGATGAAGCGCGACATTCCGTATGAGTATCGTGGCGGACAAAAGTTTTTTGAACGTGCGCACATCAAAGATATTATTTCGTTCCTGCGGATCGCGGCGAATCCGGTAGATGAGATCGCCTGGTTCCGGGTGCTCGGACTTCAAACAGGTATCGGCGCTACGACCGCTGCGACGCTCACGAAGCGCGCCGTTCGATTAGGCTCGCTTGAAGACGTGATCAATGCGCCTGAGATGGGGGCACTCGCAAGTCGAGGCAGGGTTGGCTGGCAGGAATTTATGGAAGTGGGTGAAGCGATTGTGCTGAAAAGTCCGTTACCGTCCGGCATGATTCGGGCTGTCTTGGATTCTTCGTATCGCACCTTACTCGAGCGGGAGTATCCGAACTGGCGTGAACGGTTGGAGGATTTGGAACAGCTCGCACGCTTTGCGGAAAACTATGAAGACGTAACGCGTTTCCTGGCTGACATTGCGCTCTACGATGAAGTCATGGGGAGCAGAAAAGGGGAAGTGGTCGATCCGAATCAGGAGCGCGTCATCCTTTCTACGATCCACCAGGCAAAGGGACTTGAGTGGGATGCGGTTTTCATCATTCACCTGGCGGATACAGCGTTTCCCAATAAGCGCGCGATGACCGAAGAGGGTGGAATGGAAGAAGAGCGGCGGTTGTTTTATGTCGCCGTCACGCGTGCCCGACGGCATTTGATTTTGAGTTATCCGATGACAATGGGCTATGAAGCCTTGGCCTTTAATCAGGTGAGCACCTTTATTGATGAAGTCGCCCCACGGTTGTTCGATCGAGTTGAGTTGATCGATTCAACGAGTCGTCCGGCATTTGGTCAGCGTCCGAAGCGCCCGTGGGAGTGGGGAGGAGATGATGGGGCGCAAACGAACCCCTGGGATGACCCAGTCCTTCAGAGAGAGCCACCTATGAAACCGAGTTATGCTCCGCGGTTGGGGACGAAGTCGGTCTGGAAAGCCAAGCCAACGACGGTCTTTAAGAAGAAGCCTCCGGCGGATGCGGCTGAGCCAACCTACGTTCCGGATCCGTTTTAAAGGTCTTTTTGGTTAGCTTTTGTACTAGCTTGTTGATCGGCTGCGGTCTCGCTAAGGTGGCCGCCTCTTATGTCAGCGGCAACCGTTCTCGGTCCGGGACATCCCGATCAAGCCTGTGACCTCGTGGTCGCTTCGGTTGTGGAAGAGTATCTACGCCGTGATCCAGAATCGCGCTTGAACATCCGCGCCTGTGGGGGAAAAGGCGTCTTATTTTTAGCGGGGGAAGTGAGTTCGACGGCCGATTTTGATGTTTCCGCTACGATTAAGCAGGCGCTCGCAAATTGCGGTGTCTTGGGAGCTGTTGAACCATTTATTGCCTTTGAAGCGATGCCGGCGCCGTGGGCGAAGGCGATCGGGAGTCGTGAACCAATCACCGCTCAAGGCTATGCGACGAATGAAACACCGGAGCTGCTTCCGAAAGCGGTTGTGCTGGCGCGTAAGCTCGCGTATCTGATTGAAGATAAGCGTACAAATGACCAGGACTGGTTTTGGCTCGGGGCGGATTACGAAGTGACGGTCCTGTTCACGAATGAAGCAAAACCGCTCGTCCTGATTCGTGCCGAACATCTGGATTCTTATTCTCTAGGACAGGTTCGACTGCGGATTCAGCAGCTATGTGAAACCGTGCTCCAAAATGCAGAGCTGCGTATTAATACCGCGGGTGAAGAAACGCAGGCGGGACTCGCGCATCGGATTGGGTCTTCGGGACGAAACGTCTTTGATAGTTATACACGCGCTCCCTTGATCGCTTCCGGCGTTGGATTGCCCCTGGGCCATCCACGCAATGCGGGGATGATCGCTTGTCGCGCGATCGCACGGCGATTGGTACAGGAGGGGAAGGGGAAAGCGGTTGCGGTTCGAGCGACCTGGCTCCCGCTTGAAACCCGAGCCACCTTTGTCCGTGCCTGGAATGAGTCTGGCGAAGATCTTTCGCAGGCCGTGCAGGAAGATGAATGTGACCTTGCACGTATTTCACCCACCTGGCTTGCGCCCCAGTTCATAACGGGTCTCGTAAAGCAGGGGACAGATGCGTCCCTGGTTTTCCCCTGGGAAGTGTAGTCAGCTTGTGTGCAATATGGCATTCTAAAAAGGCTCTTATGAAAACACGCTATTTTGCCTCCTTCCTCGCGGTGACGTTACTTGGTGCCGGCTGTGCGAATTCCGCTCCAGTCGCAACACCTGTCACACCTACTCCAGCAGCTCCTATCACTGAACCAGCTCCAACAACCCCTCCTTCTATGTCCTCCTCAACCAACCTCACATTCCCAGGTATTTTGCCAGCCGATCAGGTCAACAAAAAGCGCATTCGTATCAAAACCACACAAGGTGACATGGTTGTTGAGCTTGATCACGCAAAAGGTCCTCGAGCCGCCTCCAACTTCTTCACATTGGCGAAGGCCGGTTTCTACAACGGCACGATTTTTCACCGCTTGATTCCAGGTTTCATGATCCAGGGTGGAGATCCAACGGGAACAGGCATGGGTGGTCCAGGCTACGAGTTTGAAAATGACAACGTGACTGGTCTTCCAGAAAAAGAATTCAATATGCAGGGTCAGCGCTTCACGGCCCCTTACTATCCAGATGGAACGCTTGCGATGGCGAATGCTGGGCGTGACACGAACGGCTCGCAGTTCTTCATCATGGTCGCGGATTACCCACTTCCACCTGACTACTCGGTCTTCGGTCGTATTGTGGAAGGTCTAGATATCGCAAAGAAAATTGCCAACATGCCACGTGATGCACAGGATCGTCCAAATCAAGAAGTGAAGATGACGGCAGTGACGGTTGAGTAGAAAAAACCGTGTGAGTTGGTTTTACGAGCGCTTCGTTGTTCCGTCCGAGATCAACGGTCCAATTTCCTGTACCCGTCTTTTGGGGCAGTGGAGCGTTACGGCCGGCGGCGTCGGGCAAGCAGACGATTATCTAAACGGTCTTTGGAAAGATGCCTTTCCTAAGCTGCCACGTGATTTGTCTGTCCGTCGTATCTTGATGCTAGGGTTTGGCCCAGGGGAAACGCTGAAGATGTATGCCAAGCGTTTCCCGAAAGCCTCGCTGACTGTTGTTGAAATTGATCAGGTCATGGTTGATCTCGCGCGGCGCTTTGGGCACTTGAGCGGGAAATTGATTCCGGAGATTATTATCGGAGACGCGGCGGAAGTACTCCCTCGCCTACAGGGTCAGTACGATTTGATCGTGCTCGACATGTTTATCGGGATCAACGTCGGAGTCGCGACCTACCAAGAAACAGTCATCAAAAATGTCTTGCGACTCCTGCGTCCGCACGGAGCCATCCTCATGAATGCCTACCTGGAACCGGAGGCAGTTGAATTGTGGAAGAGGCATTGCTCCATCGAAAAACACTGGAAGTATCGATTGAACCATGTGACGCTCTTTCGTCCTTGGGGTTCGGGTATCGTTGGGGACCCGCTGCCAGCGATCTATCAGCACAGCATGACGTGCAAGGAATATATCCAGCGAGAATATGGAAGCCGTCCGGGCTATGAAGTAACCCACTCGGGTGAGGTCTACGGGATTCGGAAGAGGCTTCCGGGGTTTGCGTTTGATCATTACACGGGCTCTGGCGACCCAGCGACAGAAGGTCGTTCAAAGGGGGCTCGACTCGCGCTCTGGCAGCCGATCTCGGTTCGTCCAGATCGATCTACTGGTTGGCGGCCTTGTCCTTTACCTGCAGGGCATCGTTTGACTGGGTTTGCTCAGATTCCTATCGAAGGGCCCTTTCACTTAGGTTGGGCGGAGCATGCAAAACGGCATCGGGCACGTTGGTTGAAGCAAACCGAGTACGAAGTGATCGACGCGGACCCGGAGACCTATATTAATGCGTTCTACACCTGTGGGAAGCGCAAAAGTTTAATTGCTATTTTTAGTGAAGAAGTGAGACGGAAAGCGGTGGCTCATGGTGACCGCATGACCCTGCGAGTCGCGAGACACCGAGAAACACAAGAAATTATCGCAGGCTTTGCCTCGCTCTGGATTCCAGAAATTCAACAGACATTCCATGTCACGTCTTTTTTGACGCCGGCTGGTCAGAAGACTTCTGCGGCCGTTGGACTCGTGGATGATTGTTTCCAGATCGCTCAGGCGCGTGGCTGTCGGACGCTCGAGTTTGATGGTTTCCGAACAAAAGGAGACCCGGCCTCTTGGAATGGCTTTACCCAGTTCAAATCTCAGTTTGATGTCTTTTATGTTCGTTGGCCAGGTTTGTGGCTTCGTTGGGATTAAGAGAGAATCCCTACTTCATCTTCAACCAAACTTCATTCCACCCATCAACGATTGGAAGCTTTAATTTCGGAGAGATCCGGCGTTTGATTGTTCCATAGGTAAAGTTTCCGCACGCTGTCTCTGAGGCCTTACAGAAGTCGCTTGCCCCGTATCCTTTTGATGATCCGGTCGCAAGATGTGAATAGGCGCCACCGTTCCAGGAGCCTGTTCCATACCAAGTGGTGTTTGCTGGCCCTGCTTTCATAACGCAGCGAATTCCTGAATGTGTTGGTTTTGCATTTTTTGATGTACTCCTCTTTGAATAATCATCGATGGAAATCGCGCGATACTGGTCGAACCATTTTCCGCAGGAGGTTGGGCTCGCAAGCGGAACATACTCAACGCCTGTCGTCCGCGTCCATTCCTCATCCCACCCACCGCCTTTTACCTGGATGTGATCGGCGTCGATTATCCTCATTTTAAGATTACCTGCATAATTTCCATCGGCACATTCCCCGTTTCCTGTGATATCAGATGCGAACCCTTTTAGTACCTGTGGATCATTCTTTTCTAGATAGGCTTGGCCGACATGACGATACCGACAAGTGGCCCCGTACCAACTTCCTTCACCATACCAAGCGAAAGCGGGGACTTTGTTCGCGAGAACTGGTCCAGTGCTGCGTTTTACACAGCGGACACCCATCCCTTCACGCCCATCAAGCCCGCGTACAACGTATGTTTCAAGGTACGGTCCACAGGAGAAGAGGGGTGGTGAGAAGTCTGGGTCATAGGCGCGGGCAGGTTGAAGCGCGGTAAGGTTACAGGCGAGCAGGAGGGTGAGACCGCAGAGTTTTAGAAGAGGTTTGAGCATATATCGGTATGATAGGGTCATTGCGAGTCGCGAAGCAACGATTGGGGGTACGGGGCACCTGGTCAGATGCGCGGTTCCCTCGTACTCTAGGGGCATATGCGCTCTGCCCGAATTCTTCTCGTTGTGTCCGTCATCCTCGGAGTGGGTGGAGGTGCGGCATATGCTGCGCGTGGAGTTTTTCGTCCGTGGGTAGAGGACTTGCAGCGTCCCTCCATCCCGGCGGCGGCTCCTTATCGACCGGCGACTTCCTCGGTTGTTGTCAGGGCTACGACTACGTCAGGAGTTCCTCCACTCGCTACGACGACAGTCGTAGTCCAGCCAAGTCCGGTAACGACCACCACTCCTCCTGCCCTTAGTACCCCACTGGTGGACCCATTTACGTTTGAAGGGGTACGTCCGGCTGAAGCGAACTTGGCGGTCCCTTTTATGCTACAGGCGCCAAAACAAAATTGGGACATGCCGTATCAGGAAGCCTGTGAAGAGGCTTCGCTCCTCATGGTGCAGAATTTTTTGAACGGACGAACGACAGATTTTACGGCGAATGAGGCGGATCGTCTCATCCTTGATTTGGTGGCGTATGAAACAAGTCAGGGAGATGCTCCGGACGTCACACTTCGAAGAATTGGAGAGATTGCGCAAGCGCGCTATGGCGTCCGTGCAGTTGTGAAAGAGCTGACCACGATGGAGACCGTGCGGAATGCGATTGCGAATGGATATCCCGTGATCTTTCCGGCCTCGGGCAAAGCGCTGAAAAATCCGAATTTCCGGAATGGAGGCCCGCTGTATCACATGCTGTTAATAAAAGGATATTTGCGCGATGGGCGCATCATTACGAACGACCCAGGAACGCGGAAAGGAAAGGATTATATTTACGATGCAGCCGTTCTCTTGAATGCGGCTCACGATTGGAATGATGGGAATGTACCTGAGGGAGAAAAGATTGTGCTTGTGCTAATGCCATCAACGTAATCTATGACACAAAAAACCCGCAGCTTGGCGTTGTTGGGAGGGCTGTTATTGGTCCTCGGAATCCTTGTCCTGCTTTGGCGATCCATCACTCCTTCGGAGGCGCAGCGGATTATTCCCGAACAACAGCCGGCTACTCAACAACAGCAGGTATCGATTTCATCTGAGTCAGGCGTCGTTTCTTCTTCGAGCACCCCAGTGTCGGCAATTTCGACCACTATCCTTCCTACTGTGGCGACGAGCTCTGCCCCTGTGTCGACAGATATTTCTCTCTTAGTCGTGGGGGATATCATGCTTGATCGAAACGTCGCGGCTCGTACCAAGAAGTCGGGCAATCCACGCTATCCATTTCTGCAGCTTCCTGCAGATTGGGTCTCCGGGGTTGATTTTGCCCTCGCGAATTTAGAGGGGCCGGTTACTCCGGTGCGTCGGCCACCTGTGAAATCGATTGATTTTCAATTTGATCCTGCGTGGACGGCGGTACTGAAGTCGGAAGGCTGGGATGGATTTTCTCAGGCAAATAACCACGCGCTTGATCAAGGATCAGCGGGGTATGCTGATTCGGTTTCGCGTTTACGACAAGCAGGCTTCGTGACCTTTGGTCACCAAGTGGACGATGGGTTGATCGCGCTCGCAACGACAACGATAAAAGGCGAGCGGTTGGCGTTTCTTGGATGGAACAACACTGACAATCCCGTGAATCGCGTGCAGGCGGCAGGAGCGATTGCGACGGCAAAGGCAGAGTCAGATCTTGTGATCGCCTACCTCCACTGGGGGAATGAGTACCGTGATCGTCCAGATGCGCAGAACGTTGAACTCGCGCATTGGCTGATTGATCAAGGTGTGGATCTTGTTATCGGGGGCCACCCACACTGGGTTCAAGGATTCTCTTCCTACAAAGGAAAGCCGATCGTCTGGTCATTAGGGAATTTTGTGTTTGATCAGGATTGGTCGAAAGAAACGCAACAAGGGCTCGCGATTGAATTGAGCATCACTCCAGAAGCCATTCGGATTCTCCCCGTTCCCTTAAGTATAAAAGTAAGTCAGCCGAAAAAAGAGGTGGGGACTATTCTCGCTGCGCGTTTAGAGGCGCTCGCAAAGATCTCAGATAGTGAGTTGCAGCAGGTGATCAAAGAAGGAAAAGAGTTGGTCTTTACGCGAGACAACTAAAAGAGAGTTTTTTTAAAATGCGTCGCGCCCGCTGGGTAGATCCAGTCGGGCGCTTTGGCGTTGAGTCTCTCTTTCTGTCCGCGAGTGCGCGAACGTGTTGGGGTTGGTGCCTTATCTGCTCGGTCCGCGGGTTGCGCGGTGTTGCTCAGCCCTCGACGGGCGGCTCCTCGGCGGGGACCGGGTCGTCACCCTCGACGGGCGCGTCGGGCGCCGCGGGCTCGGGCTCCTCGGGCGGGGTGCTCGGGACGTCCGGGAGCGGCTCGGGCTCGGCCGGGGTCTCGGGGGCCGCGGGCTCCTCGGCGGACGGCTCTTCGGCCACGGGCTCCTCCGGCGCGTCGGGCGCCGGGGCGGGCTCGGTCACGGCCGGGGCGGCGGGCGTCTGGCCCTCCTCCTCGGTCGGCTGCGGGGCCTCGGCCTCACCCGTCGGGGGCGCGGTCGGGGACTGGGAGGGGGTCGCCTCGGTGGCGGGGGGTCCGCCCTCCGGCTGCTCGGGGTTCTCGTCTTCGCCCTGGTGCATGACTCTTGGCTCCTCACGATTGCCCTGGAACTCCTTAAAACGGGAACGTCTCCCGCTGTCAGGTTGCGCACGGGCTCATGCGACTTGGTGTTATAGCAACAGGCAGTAAGCGCTGTCAAAGGAAGGAGCTACCGGATGACTCGCGACGACTCGTCGCGGCTTCAGCGCAGGAAGGGGTTCGAGCGACCCCGGCGTCCCTGCGCGCGGCGGATGACCGTTGCCGGCAGCCGCGTGTCCTGCGCGACGTGGTGCCGCTTCTTCAAGCGGCACTTCTTGGCGGGGTTGCCCCACATGAGCTGGGGCTGTCCGGCACGCTTCCTGTTCGCGGCACGAATCTGTCGAGGCGTCAGACCCTTCATCACAGTGACCTCCGATCAAACGGGAACGCACGTCGTTCGAACTCTGCGCAAAGAGGCGCGTCAGCTCTTCTCGCTGAAGCGTTCTAGCAGGGAATCTCGCTGATCGTCAATTGGATAAGTAACGCAGGCAACAGCACAGATCGTGTGCTACCCTTGAAACTACCTTATGCAACCAATGCGTTTTCAAGATCTTACATTGGAAGATCAATTCCTTTTGGACGAAGCCGAGCGAGCGATGGCGAATGCCTACGCCCCTTATTCGCTGCGTCAGGTTGGGTGCGCGATCCGTTCCCTGAACAAGCGTGTGTATATTGGTTCAAATTTTGAACAAGCTTCGGAGGTCGCGACGATCTGCGCGGAGCAAGCTGCTGTTGCCGCCGCAAATACCGCCAGCGATCGGGCGCTCGAAGCGTTGGCGATGATTGTGAAGCGCGTGAACGGATCAATCTCCGAGCCGCTCACTCCTTGCGGACTTTGCCGCCAGTACATTTATGAGCTCGCAGAGCTTGCTGACCGGGATGTGATCATTATCTGTAGTGATACCGCGAAATCAAAGATCGTTGTTGGAACGATTCGTGAACTCTTGCCACGCGCGGTCGGACCGCATACGTTGCAAACAAACGTAGATCTCTATCGTCCGTTGCTCCCAAAGCCAACATTGTAACTATGCACATCATGACCGTCTCGGCCTTCATCGCGTACTTGAATGACACATTCAAGGCAGTTTGGGATAGTCAGCAGGTAGCGCTTGAAGGCGAGGTGGCCTCATACCGTTGTTCGCAAGGACAGTGGGTGAACTTTGATCTGAAAGATGAAGGTGGACTCGTGAGTATCTTTATGCCCGCCGCAAAGTTGAATGTTCCCATTCAAGATGGAATGCGTGTCCGTTTATTTGGCTGGCCACGTGTGTACCCTAAGTATGGAAAGTTTTCTTTTTCAGCGGATCGTGTGGAGTTGTTGGGTGAAGGCGCGCTGCAAAAGGCACTCCAGCTTCTAAGATTGAAACTTGAGAAGGAAGGATTATTTGAAATCAGTCGCAAACGTACACTCGTGCGCTTTCCGCAGCGAATCGCACTAGTCGCTTCACGTGAAAGTGCTGCCTACGGCGACTTCGTACGCATCCTGACGGAGCGTTGGGGCGGGCTCGAGATCGACCTCTATCATGTGATGGTACAAGGCGAGCAAGCGCCGACACAGATCGTAGCGGCGATCCAAACCGCTCAACAGATGCACTCTGAACGTCGGTATGACGCGCTTGTTCTGACGCGCGGCGGGGGATCGCTCGAAGAATTGATGGCCTTTAACAACGAGCAAGTCGTGCGCGCCCTTTTTTCTTCCGTGATCCCAACGGTTGTCGGGATTGGCCATGAACGTGATCTTACACTCGCGGAAGAAGTGGCGGACATCCGGGGTTCAACGCCCACCGATTGTGCGCGTCGTCTGGTCCTTGATCGAATGGATGTATTGTATGAACTGGCGACCGTTCAATCCTCGGTGAGTTCGGCAATTGATGCCTGGATCGATGAGGCGCGTGATCGAATCGAGCGTGTGATGGTCCGTACCGATTCATGGCTCAAGCAGTGTGCCTGGCGTTTCACCCATCTTGAGAAGGCGATTCATACGGGGTTAGAGCGAACGATTGAAGTCACGCGTGATCGTCTGGATGCTCTGGACCGTCTGATCCGCGCGCATCAACCAGAAGCGATTTTGCGCAAAGGCTACGCAATTGTACGCAACGCGACGGGGACCGTTCAATCGTCTGCTCAAAAGACCCAACCAGGGGACGAAGTGTCGATTCAATTCAAAGATGGTACAGTCACTTCAATCATTTCTTCACCGAATGTATAGCTCTATGGCCAAAAAGAAATTAGACGTCGACGTGGCTCACTCCTTCAAGGAATTGGAAGAGATCTCTACATGGTTTGAACAGGCCGAGCCAGATTTGGATGAAGGCTTGAAACGCTTCGAGCGCGCGATGGAATTATCCGCTGCCCTCCGCGAGCGTTTGCAAGAAGCGGAAAACACAATCAAAGAAATTAAGGTACGCTATGGGACGACGTCCGAAGAATAATTCGCTCTTTTACCTTTAACGCCTCACTATGTCTTTACTTCTTCGCTTGATCTTGAATGCACTCGCTGTGATTCTGGTCTCGTACATTGTTCCAGGGGTACAAGTGAATGGGTTCTTTACGGCTCTCATCACGGCGTTTGTGATTGGACTGATCAACGCTGTTATCCGACCAATTCTCTTGGTGTTGTCGTTGCCTATTAATATTTTGACGCTGGGCTTGTTCACGCTCGTAATTAACGCGCTCATGTTCTGGTTGGCTTCGGCTCTGGTACCGGGTTTTCAAGTCGCCGGCTTCGGCGCGGCATTAATCGGCGCCTTGGTGTTCTGGCTTATTTCTTGGGCGACGAACGCCCTCGTGCGTGAGTAGGTCCTCATTTTTCGCAAAAATGGCCGAATAACGGCCAAAAAGATTGACGAAAGACCCGTAATTGTATAGATTACGTGGTTCTTTGTTTCTGTTCCTTAGATCGGGGGCATGTTGTTCTCGATCGGCTCTGTCACTCGCATGTCTGCAGGGAGGTGTCATGGTGAGTTGTCCTAGTGTTCCGCCGTTCGGATCCGTTGCCGCTGCTTGGCAGGTTGTGATGCGGTTGCTCGAGGCGAAGGGTCGCTTCGAGCGGGCTGCTTACAACGAGGCCTGCAAGGCGGCTGGCATCCCGGCGGAAAAGAGGGAGGACCTGCGGACGACCTTCCGCCCCCGTGGCGGCTGTTCGATCCGGGCGATCCCGATCCCGACAGGTGGGGCTCTTCGTAGCTCCCGCCGCCGCACGCGCTGACCTCAGCGCCCTTCCGGGTTACGCCACCATCGGCTCACTCTGAGCCGCCGGCGTAGCCCATCCCCCAGGACTGGTCTTCTCGTAAGATTGCTCCTGGGGGATGTTGACCGCTTTTTCAGCCTCGGCTATAGTCTCCGCGAACAACCAAAGACTCCATAGACAGCAAGGCCAAGCTCAGCTTGGTTAAACGCTCAACCTTGCCGAGGACGTTCTCACTAAAAGTCGCTCAAATAAGCGCTTTTAAGATCACGACCACGGGAAGAGCCTGTGGTTGTTTCTTTATTCATAACTCCTCTCTTACATGCCAAAGTCACGTCAACAAAAGACGGACGCGCTCGTGGTACTGACGGAGGCCTTCAAGTCCGGAAAATCGGTGATGTTCGCCGACTACCAGGGCATGACAGTCGCCAAAGTGACAGAGCTCCGCAAGAAAATGGACGCAGAAGGGGTGAAGTACATTGTCGCGAAAAAGACATTGCTTCGTCTCGCTGCGAAAGAGGCCGGATTCGACATCATGGGTACTTCGTTGCCAGGGATGTTGGGTGCTGCCTTCACCAAGGAAGATGAGATGGCTGCGGCCAAGCTCATCGGAGACGCCGGAAAAACCACGGCAATCAAATTGGTTGGTGGAATCTTCGACGGAAAGGTCATCGATCAGGCGTATGCCACGACCCTGTCTCTCTTGCCAAGCAAGTCTCAGTTGTATGGTCAGCTTCTCAGCGTGTTGAACGGTCCAGCTTCTGCCTTCGTCCGCGTCATCAACGCGAAGAGCGAGCAGATGGGCGGAGCGCCAGTCGCAGAAGCTACGGTTGAAGCGCCAGCAGAAACACCAGCTCAGGAAGCTCCTGCTGCTCCAGTCGCTGAAACACCCGCTGAAGCGCCAGCTGCAGAAGTTGCCGCTCCTGCGCCAGAAGCAGAAGCCGCTGCCAGTTAATCTTTCCTTATCATTTTCACGTCATATCCAATTCTATGGAAAACACAGTTGTCGAAGTCCCAGAGAAGTTCCAGGGCATCGTGTCCGCGATCGAGAAGCTCTCGGTAGTCGAAGTTGCTGAGCTTGTAAAATTGCTCGAAGGCAAGTGGGGTGTGTCCGCTGCTGCTCCAGCTGCCGCTGCCGGCGCTGCTGCTCCAGCTGCTGAAGAAAAGTCTTCTTTCAACGTTGAGTTGACGGAAGCAGGTGCGAACAAGATCGGTGCTATCAAGGCTGTCCGTGAAATCACGGGTCTTGGCTTGAAGGAAGCGAAGGACTTGGTTGACGCCGCTCCAAAGGTCATCAAGGAAGGTGTACCAAAGGCCGAAGCCGAAGAAATGAAGAAGAAGCTCGAAGACGCTGGTGCCAAGGTCGCTTTGAAATAAGCTGCTTTGCTCAGTTGAGCTAAAAAACACCCTGCGCTGTAACGGCGCAGGGTGTTTTGTGGTATGTTGTCTGTACAAAATATGCACCCTTCCAATCCTCTGAGAGCCTTGGGAATCGTCGCAGCTGTTGGTTTTATGACAATCGGAGCTGGTTTAGCTACGCCCCTTCAGGCGTCAGCCGCTCCTGTACGCGTGTACGTAGCGGGTGAAAGCATTGAGTATCGTAACTGTATGAGTGAGGCCCCTTTTACCTCAGCGGGCGCGCTCAATAACCCAGGGAATAATGATACGGAGCAATACGGGTGGATGATTCCATTTGCCGAAAAGCTTAAATTGCGTCGACCCGGACTCTCGGTTGAATTCGTCGGTGCAAGCGGCTGGCTTGCGGGGGATGATTATCCTTATGACGGAAGGGGTGCCTGCCGTTTTTATCCAACTCCA
Organism: uncultured Gammaproteobacteria bacterium; assembly: GCA_964582475.1. Taxonomy (GTDB): domain Bacteria; phylum Patescibacteriota; class Patescibacteriia; order 2-12-FULL-60-25; family 2-12-FULL-60-25; genus JAGOTP01. Next base: position 176,145 of record CAZOQS010000001.1, read on the forward strand.
GGTCGTTCGTCTGCCATGTCGGGCAGTGACAACGAGACGTGGCTCCAAGAGCACGGAAATGAGTTGCGCAACAAGCAATTCTGCTATGATGTCGCTTTTGTCTCGCGTGGGGGAAATGACAAAGGAACGGACGATCGATTTTTTGGTGAAACACTGAATCAGCTCATTGATCTCGCGGTTCGTGGATCATCGTGTAATTCAAATCCACTCGTATACGTCACAGGGCACATGCCGGATAGCGAGGTCACGGTTACAACGGGAGAGGCGAAGTTCGTCACACGTGTTCGCACGGTGGTGAATGCCTACATGGCTTCAAATACGTCTGCTCGTGTACGTTTTGTAGATCAATTCACTCCATTCAAAAACAACACGCCAACAACGGCGTTCCCAAGTCCAAACTGGCGAAGTGGAGCCGGGTTCAACATGAGCGTCATCGGACGAGACGGGGATGGGCTGCACCCGAAGCGCTTCGCATCGATTTATGCAGGTGAACTCGCGGCAAACGCCGTGAACTTGGATGAGTTAACGGCGGTGATGGGCGGTTCGTCAGGCGCAACAACGCCTGCTCCTGCGCCAACTCCAACTCCAGCGCCAACACCTGTTGTGACAGCTCCGGTTGTCCCTGTGCCTGCTCCAACAGCTCCAGTCGCTCCGACACCGGCACCCACACCTTCAACGGGTCCATCGGCAGCGCCAGCTTTGGTTTCGGCGGTTGGTCGCTATAACATCGGAAATCCAACATTGCGTGATGTGTGGATCGATCCTGTCGCTGGTAATGATTCAAATACGGGCGCTTCGCGCGATCGTGCGCTTCGAACGATTGCTGAAGCTTGGCGCCGAATTCCCGCCAACCAGCCGTTTACAACGGGCTACCGCTTTTTGCTGACCCGTGGAACGTATCCAACGAATGCGATGCCGAACTTTTGGGATGACCGCGTTGGAACATTCCAGTTTCCTGTCATTCTTCAATCGGTGGATGGTCGTGGGGCGGCAGTGCTGGGTGGAGACATCAACTCATCTGGGTTGAAATACTTCTACATCATCGACGTGAATATTACTCCAAGCCCTGCGCGTGATGCGCTCCATTTTGAGCGTTCAGATTACATTCTTCTACGTGGAGTTACTTTGAACGGAGGAAATCGTCAGGCGCATGAAACACTTAAAATAAACCAGTCACAGCACGTCTATATCGAAGATAGCGACATCTCTGGCGCTGGTGATAACGCGATTGACTTCGTAGCCGTTCAGTACGGGCATATCTTGAATACAAAAATTCATAACGCCGGTGACTGGTGTGTCTACACCAAGGGTGGATCGGCTCAGATTCGTTTGGAAGGAAATGAAATTTATAACTGTGGTGTCGGTGGCTATCTCGCGGGTCAAGGCACAGGCGTTCAGTATTTGGTTGCCCCTTGGATCCACTACGAAGCTTACGACATCAAGTTCGTGAATAACGTGATTCACGATACGGGGACGGCTGGAATGGGCGTGAATGGGGGATACAATATCCTCATGGCGCACAACACGCTGTATCGCGTCGGTGTCGGGTTAGGCGGTAACCGAGCGGACCATGTGTTTGAAGCAAACTTCGGTGGTCGTGCCTGTGATCCAGGGGATGATCGTGTGAATTGTCCGGCGATCAAAGCGCTTGGCGCGTGGGGTTCATCGGATGCCGAAGAGTCACCGATCCCAAACAAGAATATCTTTGTCTACAATAACTTGTTCGTGAATCCTGCGGGCACCTCGGCACCCTACCTGATTCAGGTAGCGGCTCCGCGAGCGGCACGTGCAGGATCTGGATTGACCGGGACGCTTTATGCGGACACGAACCTGCAATTCAAAGGTAACGTGATTGTGGATTCCTCGCAGGATATTGGAGTGGGCGAGGGGACAGGTTGTGGACCTTCAGGTTCAACCTGTAATCCGAGTCAGCTTCGTCGCGATAACCAATTTACGTCTACGCAGGTTCGCTTTGTAAACGCAGCTCAAGGGGACTTCCGTTTGGCTGATGCGACCGGCTTAGCCGCAATCGCCATCCCTTCTTTCGCCGGGGGAGATCGTTCTCCTTCAAATGTTCCAGTAGGGGAATTAGCGAATAGCATTTCGACTGATCGCTCCGGGACGACGCGTGTGAATGGTGGAGCGATGGGGGCATACACGAGTGGCGCAGGATCTGTGACGCCAACGCCCGCACCTACACCAACTCCGACCCCTTCACCCACCCCTAGCCCTACGCCAACCCCAACGCCGGCGCCAGTACCAACACCCAGTCCCGGTCCGGTTCCAGCGCCTAGCCCTGTACCTACTCCTTCCCCTGTTCGTGCTGATCTTGGGATCACTCTGTTTGCGACGCCTTATCCAGCGGTCACGCAAAACCAAACCGTCGTCTACCGAGTAACGATTAAGAACGACGGACCAGCTACCGCTGAAAATGTCATCGCTAATATTCCAACGCCTGCAAATACGGAAGTCGTCTCATTTAGCCGTACAAGTCAGGGTGGGTGTAGCACAAACGAAGCTTCTGTTCGTTGTGACTTGGACGACCTTCTGAGCGGTCGCTCGATCGTGTTTACGATTACGTATCGACCACGAGTTGCTGGAGCGATGGTTGTTCGCGGAACGGTTATGTCGAACACGGCAGATCTGAATACGAGTAACAATCAGTCGGAAGTGCGTCTGACGGTTACGCCTGCTCCAGTGAGTAACTTAGTTGGGCGCTGGCTCTCCGCTACGCAAACCTGTCGTCAGGTACGTGGCGTTGAGCGCTGTGGAGTACAAGGACGTTTCGAGGTGAAAAATACTGGAACGAAAGCGGCAACTGCTCACCGGTTGAATATCACGCTTTCCAGTAACCGGACCCTTGAAACACGAGACGTTCTGCTCAAAGCGTATTCCGTCGGCTCCATTGCCGTCGGTGCGACGCGGGTTGTGAACATCTCCCTTCCAAGCGTTCCCGTCATCCTTCACCCGGGTTATTTGATTGGATCAGTGGATGTGACGGGAGTGGTACCAGAGTCCGCAGAAAACGATAACCAAGCGGTTATTGAGGTGAGATAGCATTAGAAATCCGCAAACAAAACGCACCCGTCTGAGGGGTGCGTTTTGTTTTTCCGAGATAGATTGACCTTTTTGCTCATTTGAGCCATAGTGCCGGGTCGCTTTTGCGACTCACAACCCGAGTTTGAAGACACAAAGAGAGGAAGGTGCCACGTGGCAAAGAGTCGATTTTCAAGGCTTCAAAGGTACTCGAGGCGCCTGTCGGTTTACCGGCGCCTCCTCGTGATCCTGGCACTGCCGTTCCTGGTGGCTGCCGCTCTCACGATTCCGCTCTACATCGGTTTCCGCCGCGACCGGGCACGCCTCGAATCCGAGTGGATGGTGAAGGTCACCATCCAGCCTCGCCGGGACCCTGCTACCCAGCGGGGGCTCCTGACGGGGCTGATGCACATCACCAATCCGGAGCAGGTGCCGTCGTTCCTGCCCGAGTCGATGATCGACAACCCTGCCTGTGCGGCGGCGATCTGCGACGCGGTGAACTTCATCGTCGGCGGACAGCGCTTGCTGCGGTCGGCGGATGCCTGGCGCTTCGCGCAGGTCAACGCGGCCCAGCTCGAGACGGTCTACGATCGGCCGACGCGCTACCCCGGCGACTTCGAGATCGATCGCACGCACAACCGGATCATCGAGCGGTCCGACCGCCGGGTTTGGCTGTCACAGATCGTCGGGAGGGTCGGTCAGGGAGCGGCGCTCACGTCCGACGGCATCTATGTGGTGGGCTACCACTACCGTGAGACCGAGAGCGACGCCGCGATCCTGAGCGCCAATGGCACGCTCAACTCGCACCTGCTCCTCCTCCTGGGACGTGAGGGGCACTGGTACGGCTACCACCTGTACCACGACCCGCGCTACCCGAACGCCAATCCCTACCACGTCGAGGACCTGGGTGAGAACCTGCCCGAGCGGTTCGATCTCATGTACGTCTGGAAGGTGAAGGGGATCACGCTCGGTCTCGAGTCGCGCCCCGTGCGCCTCGTGACGACGACCCAGCCCTACCACGCCCTCAACCGGCTGGTCGGTAGGATGAACTGGACGGGGATCGACCGCATTGCGTCCTTCGTGGACAGCGGGCTCATGGGCTGGTTCGGAGACGAGGAGCAATACCCCGTCATCGTGAACACCCAGAACGGCTTCACCGACCTCACGTCCTCGAGCTCCAGCCAGCGCCGCTGGCGAGGGCAGGTGATGGGGATGCTGAACGGAGTCGCGATCTACCGCCACAGGGGCGCGGACGAGCGCGGCCTCTACGGACTCGAGTTCGAGTGCGTGGAGTTCGTGAACCGCTACAACGCATCGGTGTTGCGACACCGCATCCCGATGCGTAACGGCAACGCGGACTCGTATTTCCACGATCCCGCACCCAAGGGGCTCGTCGCCTTCCCCAACGGGGGCGCGACGGCTCCGGCGCTGAATGATATCCTCGTCTTCGACTCCGACGGGCCTCGAGGAGATCCGGGCCATGTCGGGATCGTGTACGAGGTGTCCGAACGACGTGTCTGCTTCGCTCAGCAGAATACGTCTCATCCGAGCGAGTGCCTGTCTGTGCGAGTGCAGAACGGCAACTGGACCCTGACGCCACTCGCGCCCAACCGGCCCTGCGTGGGCTGGTCTCGAAGGAGGTCTCCCTGATGCGTCGATTCAAGTGTTTCTTGTCGCCTCGTCCAACGCCTTCGCGGGCGGGGGAGGCGGAGGTGGCGGTGGCGGGCTGACGGACGAGGAGATGAGCGCACTCTGCGGCTACGCGGGGTACGCGATCATCGCCCTGCTCGCTCTCGTGGTCGTCTATGGGCTTGGCATCTGGGCGACTGCGCCCTGCCGTGAGAGGTACCGCAGGGCACGGGCCTGGCGGGACGCGATGAACGCCCCGCCCAAGGACGACTCCCCGCCCGAGCCCACCAGTACGGTGGGCTGATATCGCTCTTTATCTTCCTTACCACTAGCTGGTGGCGGCAGTCGTAGTTCTCCCTACGCCTGTCATCGCCTCTGACCCCCGATCAATTCCAAACGAGATCGAGTGTGAGACGCGATTCAAACAACGAGAATAGATTGATTACGGTAATTCAAACTGCAGCACCTTTTGTCCATCACTCACAAAGATCTTTTTGGCTTTTGGATCAACGGTTAATCCGCTTGGTTGGTTGAAGCTGCTAGAGACGATCTGTGTGAGAAGTTTTCCAGTCTTATCGTAGACGACGACACGCTTACTCTTCGCATCTAGGACAACGATACGTTCACCATCCACGTTTGCCCAGATCTTCGTCACCTCACTGAGGGCGGGTTCAGTCTGCCCGTTGTTCCAGGTCTGTTGTTCACCCGATAAGAATTTCAAGATACGACCATCACTCAAGCCGATATAAACGCTGGCGTCGATCGCCAAGCTCTGTGCGAGAGACAGGTCTTCGACCGTTGATTTCAAATACTTTGTTTCCTGTCCGTAGCTACTTCCGGCGGCAGAGTAGCGCCAGATCATGCGTGCGCTCGGGTCTACGACGTACAACCGATTGTTGTAGAGGCTCATCGCGCGGCTTGAACTCGCGGCAGGGGAGTTGAGGGCAACCAATCCAGAGGACTTGCGGCTCAGTGAAGTGAGGGCGAGTTGTTTTTGTTCCGCCAATGTCAGAACACCCGTCTTCGTAAACGTGATGTCAGTGACGGGAGTTGCCTCTGAAGGGAGCGTGATTGTGCTCTCTGCGACGCTATTCGACACGACCACAATGGTCGTGGAGCTGTTATCTGTTTGGACGACCGCTAAGCCAGCGTCTGTATAGGTGAGCTCGCTCAACGTTCCTTGTTGGGTTTGGTAGGCGATGGTTGGTTGGTCGATGCGCTGTTCTTTACGTAGACGCTGACGGAGTCCATTCAAATCCTCGACGAGCTTGTCTTTCGCTTCTTTGCGTTCAGCTGTTTTACTATCAAGTCCTTCGGCAAGCGTGAAGGCTTCGTTTACGAGGGCGTTGGCGCGTTCGTCATTCTGGTACAGCAAATCGGCATCGGCGCGATTGCGACGATCAACCGCATCGGTATAGACCGCATTCCACAACGTTTGTTCGGCTGAAGCTTTGCGAGCGCGTTGAATCCAGAATCCGCCCGTAATCAACACGACAACACCTACTCCCGCGATGATCAGTTTCTGACGAGCTTTTGCCGAAGGGCCGCCACCATGCCCAGAGCTCATGCCACGCAAGCTTGCGAGGGTGAGGGGATCGGTTGAGCCGCGAGGGACTGGGGCGATCGAGGGGGCTTTTGCTCTTGCGCGGAACCGCTCGACGAGTGATTTTTGGGCATCGATCAGCTTCTCCTTCCAGACTTTAAGCATCGCCCCGCCAGAACGGCTCAAGGGTGAGACCGTAGATTCGACGTATGCTTCCGTTTCAAGCAGCTCTTCATGCAGGCTTTGTACGGACTGCGCTGCATCCTGTTTCTTTGGAGTTTCCGGCGGTTCTTGAATGTCCGCCGCTGCTTGCGCTGTTTGAGCGACGTTCGCCACGATCAGTCCACTGAAATGGTCGGGAATGCGTCGTCGTTCGAGTTCCTGCTTGATTTCAAGCGCGGCCGTGACGGGGGGATAGGTGGTGAGCTTTTCTTTGAGTTCGAGTTCTTGGCGAAGGCGTTCAAAGTTTCCACTGCCAGCAAAAAAGACATCGCCGGGATGAAAGTCTCCACAGATAAACGAAGCAAAGGGTTTTTGTTGGTTGATCTCCTGGGGTTGTTCGAGGGAGCCAAACAAATCAAATGATTTGAAACTCCCATCCGCTTGTTTCTGGAGGAAGAGGTTTGTCATCCGACCGATCCCAGTCAGACAGATGCCATTCTCACTTACTTCAAGGGCGAAGACGTTTACCCGATTCCAGCTCAGGGGTGTCGGTTCCGCTTTAATGAAGCTCGCAACAGCCTCGTTTAGCTGTTGCGTCATCTTCTCGAAGCGCGTCATCGGATCAGTGTCTACGCCGGACATGAGCTGGCGGGTGCGTTCCGCGGCAGCGCATAGGGCGTCGAGGAGCTGCTCGTAGACATATAAGGACGAGGCGATCTCAGCGAGTAGTATGAGCGTTGGTCCACGTTTTCCGCGCGCATCCGCATCGAACCGAAAGACCCCGACAATTTTTTCGTCAAAGGCCGCTTGGTTGACGCTGATCTCAGCGAGACGCACGGAGGCACGTTCTACGGCAGCAGGAGCAGAGGACATGGAATTGTCTCTAGTATACGTATGGGAGAACGCCCCCGTCCAGGCCAGGGGTCGCTTGCCATTTCCTCAAAAATCCTTCAGGATGACGGGAGATCTATGCTTGAACACCTCTTTGGTTCTAAAACCAGAGTCAAGCTGCTTCGGTTGTTTCTTCGTAATCCTTCCGAGCCTATTTTCGTGCGCGAATTAACTCGACGGGTCGAGACACAAATCAATGCGGTACGACGTGAATTAACGAACCTGGTAAAGCTGGGACTCGTCATCGAGGCGGTGGTCGAAGAGCCGGCGGTAGGGACGGGAAAGAAGCGCCCTGGACTGAAGCGGAAATACTACCAACTGAACCCAAACTTCCCGCTCCTAAATGAGATTTCATCTTTGATTTTAAAGGCGCAAGTGCTTCTCGACCGTCGTTTGGATAAAGAGATTTCAGCCCTTGGGGATGTGCGTTATTTGGCCTTCATGGGAGCGTTTATCCAGTCCGGTACAGCTGTCGGTCCAGCTGTACCGGCGATCGATTTGTTCCTAGTTGGACAGGTAGATACAGACGCGTTTAAGGAGCTCATGAAAGAGGTGGAAAGCGTCTTTGGTTCAGAGCTCAATTTTTCCATTCTTGCACTGGATGAATTCCGCTATCGCAAGGAATTAGGCGATCGTTTTTTGCACTCGATTCTTGAGGCGCCCAAAAAAGTACTCATTGATCGCTTGCACGAACGCTAGTATGGGATGGTTAGGTATTGATACCCGGACCAATGGCCATTCAGTGGTGTCCTGGGTTGAAGGGGAACAAATTGAGACGATTCAGGTCGAGGGCAAAGCCGCTCGCGCATTGCCTGTGTTAGCGCGCCTGATAGAGGATCGAAAGGAGGGCATTGAAGGAATCTTGGTTGCGTCAGGTCCGGGGACCTTCTCCGCTATTCGGACGGGGGTGTTGTATGCAAACCTGTGCGCTCGGTTGTTAAAGATTCCGTTGATCGAGCTGACTGAGGAAGAGGCGATGACGAATCAGTACCCTCAAATCATCCAGAGCTATCACGCGGGCACACGATCAGCCTCGGCCTACGTGTCGCCTATCTATGATCGTGAGCCAAACATCACGATTCCGACCGCGCGCGTATGAGGCTCGCTGAACGAACGCGCTTCTGGGAAATCCTTCCTGGCGCCATGGTCTGGACGACGCTCTTTGTCGCGATTGTCTTGTCGTTGCTGAAGCCTATTTGGATGATTTATTTCATCATTTTGTTTGATTTGTATTGGCTGATCCGAATCGCGTATTTCTTGCCATTCTTGGTGCAGTCTTGGTGGAAGTATCGCAATGCGTTACGCCGCAACTGGCAGGCGGATATTGAGAAATTAGAAGGCTATGCAGATCTGAAACAGATTATCTTCCTCCCTTTCTCTAAGGAAGGTCCTGGGATTCTACGTGAAACCCTTAAAAATATTGCAGAGGGGACTTATCCTGCGAAGCGTCTCATCATCATACTGGCAGCCGAACAGCAATACGAAGAAAATGCGCGTGCGGTTGAAAAAGAAGTTCGAGGATTGTTTCAGGAGACGTTTGCCGAACTTCATTTCACATTTCATCCTCCAGGGCTTCCGGGTGAAATTCGTGGAAAAGGCTCGAACTTACACTGGGCGGCGGAAGAAATCATCCCAAAACTCGTTGAACACGGATTGGATCCAGAGAAGACCGTCGTATCTTCGTTTGATGCGGATACGATTGTCCACACCCAGTACTTCTCGTATCTAGGGTATTTGTTTTTGACAGTTGCAGAGCCAACACGTAGTTCCTATCAGCCAGTTGCGCTCTACAACAACAACCTCTGGGAATCGCCGGCGCCGGTACGCGTTGCGATGTTCGGCACTACCTTTTGGCTACTCACAGAGCTTGGTCGACCAGAGGGGATGATGACATTTTCGTCGCACTCGATGAGTTTGAAGATGCTCATGGATGTTGGGTATTGGCAGAAAGATATTGTATCGGAAGACTCGCGTATCTTCTTGCAAGGCTTGGTTCACTATGACGGTCGCTATCGTGTGACGCCTATGTATCTGCCGGTTTCAATGGATACCGTCATGACGGGGGACTATTGGAAGGCGTTAGTCGCGCTCTATAAGCAGCTGCGTCGGTGGGCGTGGGGGGTTGAGAATTTCCCATACATGATCAAGGCGTTCGCGGGACGTCCGAATATGAAGCGAGGCGAGAAGTGGTGGTGGGCGTTGAAGCAGCTGGAAGGAACCTATACCTGGTCAACTGCTCCTTTTTTGATTTTTATCTTGGGTTATCTCCCATTTTTCGTAGCGCCCGAAGCCTTCCGTGGCTTCGCCGTGTTTCAGAACACGCCGTTTACGTTGCAGTGGTTGATGCGCTTTTCACTGATTGGAATGTTTACCTCTGCTTTTATCGCCATGACGTTGCTGCCTCCGCGTCCCAAAAACATGTCCCGTCCTGTTGCCTACGGCATTATGATTCTTCAGTGGGCGCTCTTGCCGGTGACCTTCGTATTGTTTAGCGCCGTGCCAGCGCTGGATGCGCAAACGCGTATGATGCTCGGAAAAAAGTTGGGCTTTAATGTGTCACCGAAAAGAAAAGTTGAATGACGACGTGGGCATTCGGTCGTCTCTCTTTGTGTCGCGGAAAACACCTGCTATGCTGGATCAATGCTCGAAGCTCAAGCGCTCTCGATTCATGTAGCGAGTTCTAGCTCGCTCTTCGATCGACCAGATTTTCTTGCCTCGCTTGATGCGCAGACAAAACGGGCCTATCAGGTTATTTTTGTTGATCTTGGCTTAGGGAGGGCGAATGCTGTCTCAGAGTTTGATATTGTTCGGCCGGATGTCGTGCGTCTACGTGTTTTTCGAAACGTGGGGGTTGTTCGTGGCCAAAACCAAGCGATTGCGCTTGCGCTCAGTCGGTGGCCACGCGAGACGTGGTCGGAGAGGTTTGTTGTGTTGTCGCGTCCAGAAGTTGCCTTTGATCGTCGAGCATGTGAGTTATTTGTTGAAGCGTTCACGGCCGATCCGACGCTTATGGTCGCTGGACCAAAAGTCTTTTGGGCGGATGCAGTCGCACAAACGGAGGGGGATTGGATTGAGCTCGCCTGTAGCGATCAATTGTATGCTGCGGGTATTGGGCTGACGCGTCATCGGACGCTTTCGTTTATCGGTCAGGGAAGTCAGGACACAGGTCAGTTTGATGGGGGAGAAGGAGTCACCTTCTTGTCGGACGCGTGTGTAGTTATCCGTGCCTCAGCCTTCGAATCGTTGGCGCTTGCAGACGGGGTTTGGCTCGACCCGCATCTTCCGCCTTTTTTTGCAGTGATGGACTTGTGTTGGCGAGCGGCCTGGCAAGGAATGCGGCCGCGCCTGATGCCCGAGGCTCGGGTGTGGTTTGCGCCTCAAGACCAGCCTCGCCACAAGCGGCGTGGTTGGCGAGATGTCTATATTCCAAGCGGGATGCGAAGCCGGACCGATGATGTTGGTTTACGCTTGGTCCATGCGCCTTGGGTTTTCTGGTCCTACCTCCGCTATCGTGTGTCTCATTTCTTTTTTGGACGCTTTTGGAAGGAGCGCTTGAAGCTCGAAGTGGGGGCGGCGGAAAGTCTTGCGGGCTTGAAGTTTACCCGTCGACCTGATAGAGCAGTGCCATTAGCGGAACGTCGCCGCTGGTTTCTCCCATAATTATGCCCGTTTCTGAACAACCGCTGGTTACCTTCATTACCGTCAACTTCCGCATGCGGGAGCATATTCGGAATCTGTTGAAGGGGCTGGAAGACGCGCAAGTCGCGTTTCCGTATGAATACTACCTCGTGGACTGCTCCCCAGAAGACGGGACCTTCGCGATGGTTACTCAGACATACCCTTGGGTGAAAGCGATCGATCCACAAGCGAACCTGGGATTTGGTCGTGGGAATAACGTTGCAATCAAAAAGGCAAAGGGAAAATATATCGTTTTGGTAAACCCCGATTTAGTGATTTTCCCTCAGCAGCTTGAAGCCTGGATCAAATGGATGGAGGAGCATCCTGATGTCGGGATTTCGGCGCCGCGCACCTTAAATCCCGATCGTACGGATCAGGACTCGTGCTATCGTTTTCATACGGTTGGGATTCCGGTTTATCGTCGAACGGTTCTCGGAAAGTTACCGTGGGCCAAGCGTGCGATCGATCGCTTCCTGATGAAGGGAATGGACCGATCCAAGGAACAGCCCGTCGATTGGGTTCAGGGCTCTGCGATGTGTATTCGTCGTTACTTGATTGAAAAAATCGGAGCCTTCGATGAAAAGATCTTCATGTATTTTGAAGATACCGACTTGTGTCGTCGTGCTTGGAATGCAGGGAGTCGCGTTGTGTACACGCCCGTTGCGCATGTCGTCCACTATCATCATCGTCAGAGTCGTATTAAACGTCCGTGGGAAATTTTTACCAACAAAACCACGCGTTACCATATCAAAAGTGCGATCTACTATTTCTGGAAGTATCGTGGGCAGAAGTTACCGGTGATAAAATAAAAACGGAAAGATCCCTGTTCGTACAGGGATGGTGTACAATAGCTGCGTGTCAGACGAAATCCGTCCCAACTTTTTGACGTGCCCGGCCGTGCCCGAATTATCACCGCCGAAGACTGATTCGAATTCTGAATCGGTCGATGTTGAAATAACTGAAATAGAGACAGTGCCAGTGACGGAGGCGCCGTCACGCACAAATCTTCTTCCGACCGAGGAACCATCCGTTGTACGGTCCGACGCTCAGTCGCCTGCCTCTCCGCCGCCCGTGCTCACGCCTCATCCGTTGCGGAAGCTGGTGCTTGTGATTTCCGGGTTGATCATTGGTGTGGGGATTTTAGGGTTTGCGGCTGTTGTCTACGGGGCGGTCTACTTGGGGGGAGCGGTTTCAAACCTCAAAGCCTCCGCCCAAGCAATGCGTGAAGATGTCGATCGGCGTGATTTTATTGCAGCTGAAGAAGAGTTGCCCGCATTCACGGCGGCGCTCACTCGTTTATCAGAAGGAGTGGATCATTTGCGTACGTTGCGTGAGTGGCCGGTTGTTGGGCGGGATATTCGAACGCTCGAGCATCTCATGGAGATTGCGGAGACTCTGACGGCGGGCGTTGATCAGACCGTTCGTGCGGCTTCTGGTTTTGAGCAAGTGTTGGAGTCAGTTGGCCTGCTGGAGCGAGGGATTGATGGATCGATCGTGTCTGGTCGTCCGTTCGCGGCCCTCAGTCCTTCTGAGAAAGAGGAGATCTTGTCCCGTTTTGCGAGTTTGTTGCCAGAACTGCGCCAAGCACGGGAAAAAGTGAAGTTGGCTGCCTCGCTTTGGACAGATTTGCCAGCAGAAGCGCGGCAAAGTTCGATGATGGCACCGATCGCTTCGTACGGAGCCCGCTTGCCAGAGCTGACGCAGCGCGCTGACCAGCTTATTTCCTTCTTGGAATTGCTGTTGCCGCTCGTTGGTCATCCAAGTGAGAACCGCTACCTAGTCGTTCTTCAGAATAGTGATGAGCTGCGTGCAACTGGTGGCTTCTTGGGCACGATTGGCTATGTACGGGTGAAGTCGGCAGATACCAAGGAAATGCGCTTTGATGATGTCTACGCCATTGATAATCCGGTGAGTGGAATCTGGAAGGATGTTCCACCGGCGCCGCTCGCGAAGCACTTGGGTGTTCCTGCTTGGTTTTTGCGTGATCGGAACTGGTCACCGGACTTTCCAACTTCGGCCGAAGACATGATGAAGACGTACTTGGCGGAACGGGCGCTCAAGGCGACCGGGATGACGGACTACCTCGATGGAGTTATCGCCTTCACGCCAGAGTTTTTTGAGGATCTTTTGCGCTTCACGGGTCCCGTCACCGCCGAAGGTAAAACCTTTACGGCCGAAAACTTCTTCGATCAGCTCCAATACGACACGGAGCAAGGCTTCTTGAACCAGGGGATTCCGGTTGAGCAACGTAAAGACATCGTGTTGAAGCTTGGGGATGAGCTCTTCAAAAAACTGATGCAGCAGTCGACGGATCGACTCCCGGTTCTCTTGGATTTGCTTACGGATAATTTAGCGAAGAAGAATGTCATGTTCTACCTTCGTGACCCACGAACGCGCTCGTTGCTCGATGCGCGCGGTTGGACGGGCCGCGCGGCTGGGACGCCGAGCGACTATCTTTGGGTGATCGATTCGAACCTGGCTGCCTTGAAGACGGATGGGAAGATGGTGAAAGAGGTGAAATACGGAGTAGATCTTGCTACTGGACTCGCGACCGTCACCCTGCGCTATCGAAACACCGTTCAAGCGATCACCTGGCGCTACACCCGTTATCGCGATTACGTCCGTGTCTATGTTCCAGAAGGAAGTGAGCTGGTTTCAACCGAGGGCGCCATGGCGAAAGACAAGAATCAATCAGGGGGTCGCGTCGAACCGGGGACGGTTGATGTCTTCAAGGATCTTGGAAAGACCGTCTTTGGGGCGTTCTGGGCGCTTGAACCTGGAGAAACGCGCGAGTTACGCTTTACCTATCGCTTGCCGCCACGTGTCTTGGAGGCGATGCGTGCAGGTGGAGGCTATGAATTGCTGGTTCAGCGTCAGCCCGGAAATCAATCCAGATTGACGCTCGACCACGCGTTGGGTAAAAACGTGAGGGCCGCGGAGCCGCCGGAAGCCCAGGCGCAGTTCGGCGATCAACGCTATCAGCTGTCCCTTCCCCTTGATCGTGATCGTACGTTCCGAGTGCGCTTTTGACCTTATTTCACGCCAGATCTTTCTCAGTTCCTCCCCCGGATCTGACTGCTTTCTATGTTCGGAAAAAAAATTGGCATTGACCTTGGGACAACGACTGTCCTCGTCTATATCCCAAATAAGGGGATCATCATTCATGAACCTTCGGTAGTTGCTATTTCGTTGGCGGATAAGCGGGTGTTGGCGGTTGGGGCGGCGGCCAAGGATATGATCGGTCGTACGCCGGACAGCATCGTCGCGAAGCGTCCTTTAAAAGACGGAGTTATCGCCGACTATCGCACAACAGAAGCAATGTTGCGCTATTTTATTAACAAAGCGATGGGTGGTGTGCGCTTGTTTCGTCCAGAGGTGATGGTAGCGGTTCCTGGAGGAATCACGTCTACCGAACGCCGTGCGGTTATCGATGCAACTCTCTCCGCCGGAGCAAAGGCCGCCTACATTATCAAGGAGCCGGTCGTCGCGGCGATTGGAGCAGATATTCCGATTGGATCCGCTTCGGGTCACATGATTATCGACATCGGCGGAGGAACGTCCGAGATCGCGGTTATTTCCTTGGGCGGTATTGTGTCGTCCGCTTCGGTCCGCATTGGGGGGAATAAACTCGATGCGGCTATCCAGGAGCACGTTCGCAGAAAATACGGACTCGCAATCGGAGAACGAACCGCGGAAGATGTGAAAATTCGCATCGGGTCGGCGCTGTATTTGGAAGAGAAGCTTGAAATGGAAATCAAAGGCCGCGATATGATGAGTGGTTTGCCGCGCGTCGTGACCGTCACGAGCGATGATGTCACTGATGCGATTCAGCATGAGCTTCAGGGAATTGTGGAAGCAATCAAAGAAGTGTTGCGTGGAACGCCGCCAGAACTGTCGGCGGACGTGATGCAAAAGGGGATGGTTTTGTCCGGCGGATCTTCACAGCTCCGAAATATGGATCGTTTGTTCGCGGAAGCGACGGGTGTTCCAACATTTGTCGCCGATAACCCACAGCTGTGTGTGGCGAAGGGGACAGGGATCGCGCTGGAGAACTTGGAAGCGTACAAGCGCAGCGTGTTCTCGTCGTAAAAAACGGGAAAGTATTATTTTATTTGATACCCACGAAGTTCGGTGCCGAATGAAGCCACAGAATGACTCAAAGGGAGAAGAGCCGCATCGCGTACGCCTTGTTGGTCCCAGTAGCGAGGCAGGACGATAAAAAGTGACGCGTCTCCGTAACACGTTTTTACTCGCTGGAGGGCTTCTTCGAGTTTGGTGGATCGGGTCACGGCCAAAAAATCCTGATACAGCGCTCCGCCGGTCGGAATAGCGTAGCTTAAATGCGTGCCGTGGCACGTCGTGATCGTTTGGTCGAAGCCGTGCTGTTGCAGGGCCGCCGCCGCGAGCATTTGGTGAGAGAGAACGACAAAGGGTTTTCCGTCTCTTTGTTCTTCAATCCAAGCAAGCGCGGCGTATTCGTGTTCGCTCACACTTGGAGCGTAGCGCGGACTGATCTCGTTCTGCTGCGGGTAGCTCGCAAACCATTGGCTGGTCGCGATCACTCCGACCGCAAGCGCGCTCCCTACGGCGATAAGGTATTTCGGTTTGGTTTTTCCTGCCAAAAATCTGTCTAAAAACAGGGCAACGTCAGGCAAAAGAAGAAGAGGTGTGACGTGTAACAAGCGAAGAGGGAATTCAAATTGTTCATGCGCAATGATGTCGGGTAAGCGGATGAAGCAGGCGAGGATGATCGCTGCTCCAAAAAGTCCGAGAGCAGTTGCGAGCCGATATTTTTTCCAAGGAGTTTGTTCTCGTAGGTTTTCTTGTATGCCGAGCAAGCCGAATGCGAGTGGCCAGAAGCTTAAAAAAACATAGATAAAGCTTAGGCCAATCACCTCTGTTGAAAGGTGATACGGCGTTCCAAAGAGGGCGGTCAGCGAGGCTTGAATACTCCCAAGTGTGGGGAGGCTGAGACTTGCGTGCTGGAGGGCGGTATAGGTGGCCATCGCACCGAGAAGACCGAGCGGAATGCCGATGGCTGGAATAAACGGAGCGAACCTTTTCCAGCGCGTTTCACTTAGAAATATCCCTAGAACAAATACAAGGCACGGAATCCCGATGAGCGGATGGATCAAGATACTCCCTACAGCGCAGGCCCCTAAGAAAAAGAAGGCACGCGGACGAGAAGGGGATTGTGATAAGCAGATCGCGCAGACGAATAAGAGTAAGGCGAGATGAAAGGGGATGGTGAAACTAAAGGCAGAAACGGGAAGGAGGAACAGCGCGAGCGGGAGCAGGCGATGCGTGCGTTGCAAGAGGGGGATCAGACCCAGGCTCAAGATCGGAACAAGCCAGTGATCGATCTGAATCACGGAGAAGGGAGAGATCTTCTCAAGGAGCCATACCAACGCGTACTGCCCAATATAGAGCGGAGTCTGCAGCGAAATTGATCCGTATGTAACAAGATGCTGTTCAGCAGCTTGATGGATGAATGGATCAAAGCCAAAGCCAAGACGGTAAACGATAGCCGCCACTCCCCAAGCTGCGATGGCATGAAGAACGAACAGCGCAGTTTGAACGCGACGAGGAACGAAACGCGTCCCAAGCGCGAGCAGCGTAGTTGCGAGGGCGAAGACGGCAAAGATCCAGCCAGGTAGAAGGCTCCAAGGGGATACGATCGGTGCAGAAGTACGCGCCTGAAGACACAACCCAATAATGAGCGCATCGAGCACTACGCAACACGCGCCGACCAGGAGAGTCGGCGCGTGTAAGGCGAGGCGGGTTTTTAAACGATCGAACGTCATTAGTTCTTCTGTTTTTTCACAGGGACCTCAGGTTCGAGGTATTTTTCTGCTTGAATCTGTTCATCGGATTTCTTGTATTCTATTGGTTCTTCCTTTTTCATATAACTCTCTTCTCCTGTCAGCGCATCGCTTGGGAGAGCGTATCCTGGGGTGTAGTAACCAGGGACAAGACCGCCTGGAATCGCATAACCCGGAGCGCTGTAGTACCCCATGTCTTCGACGGGCGCAGGGGCTTGATAGCCCGGAATCTCATAGCCAGGAACCTCGTACCCCGGAACCTCATAGCCCGCAACGTAATCGTTTTTTGTTTCTCCGAGCTGCTGCTCTTCAGCATAGCCCTTCTTATAATAGTCCGAATTGAACTCATCCCAATTTTGGTACCCCCAGTAGGCAAAGCCCGCGGCGGTCGAGAGCCCAAGGGCGGCTAAAGCGGCGACGGTCGTTCCGGTTTTTGAAAAAGTTGCGGTTGGCATAGGAGGGGGAATGAACTTGAGGCCAATACTACCACGCGTGATACACTGTGGCCATGTTGATAGGCCTTGATGCATCGCGCGCAGATCGTGCCGAAAAGACAGGTGTTGAATGGTATGCCTGGCATCTCATTCAAGCGCTCAAAACGACCCCAAGCCAGGAGGCACATTCTTGGATGTTGTATTCGCCACACTCGTTGTCGGGGGAGCTGGGCGAGGTACCAGAGAATTGGCATGAGCGTCCTCTGACGTGGCCTTTAAAATACCTCTGGACCCAGGCTCGGCTGAGCGTTGAGATCGCACGGCATACGCCAGATGTGTTGTTTGTGCCGGCGTCAGCGCTCCCGCGTAAGATTTCCCGCCGTACAGTTGTAACGATTCACGACGTTGGTTTTTTCCGTCATCCAGAGCTCTACAGCGGAAGTGAGCGGACGTGGCAGCGGCTGGCAACGCAGGATGCGGTGCGCCGAGCGACGCGCATTCTGACGGTCTCTGAATATTCGAAGCAAGAAATCATCCAGTACTGCAACGTCAATCCGGATCGTATTACGGTTGTCTATCCTGGCGTGGATCATCTCTCCAGTGAAGAAGTCACGGAGTTTGAAAAACAAGATGTTGTGGAGCGCTACCGTATTTCGGGGCAGTACTTTTTGTATATTGGTCGCTTAGAGTCAAAGAAGAACATCCTCACGCTGATTGAAGCCTTCCGTCGGTACAAAGAAGATCGTGGCTTGGGCGATCCGATCGCACTGGTGCTTGCGGGGGTTCCAGGCGAAGGGTACGAGGCGATTAAGGCTGCGATCCGCCATACGGGATTAGATGCTTCGATTATTCAGACGGGCTATGTCGCGGAAGAAGACAAACGCGCCCTTTTGGCGGGTGCGATCGCCTTGGTCCATCCGTCCTGGTACGAAGGATTTGGGTTTACGCCGCTCGAAGCGATGAGGATGAGCTGCCCCGTAATTTGTGCACGCGTTGGCTCGTTGCCGGAGGTTGTTGGGGTCGATAATGCGATGTGGTTTGATCCAGCGGACCCGGAAGTTTTAGCTCAGGCGTTTGAACACATCCTACGGGAGGATGGGTTTCGTCAAGCGCTCCGTTTGCAGGGTCCAGCCTGGGCTGCACGATATACGTGGGCCGAGACCGCAGCGCAGACCTTTGATTTACTCACGAATTGGGACGTGCGCTAGACGAACCGCGGATCTCTTTCTAGGCTTATGGCTATGCACTCCCCGTACGCGCACGTTCACTTGATTGGTCTGGGTGGAATTCATGTTTCTGCTATTGCGAAATTATTGTTGTCGCTCGGTGTCTCTTTGTCCGGGTCTGATCTAGAAGAAAACGAACAGGTGGCAGACTTGCGTGCGCTTGGGGTGACCGTTTTTATCGGTCACGCAGCGGAACACGTCCCAGCGGACGCAGAAGCGATCGTCTTCTCATCGGCTGCCAAAGAAACAAATCCAGAACGGTTGGAGGGGGCTCGTCGAGGGTTGCCCGCCTTTAATAGTCATCAGTTCCTGGGGATATTAGGAAAGGGGATGAAACAGATCGTCGTGACCGGAACACATGGGAAGAGTACGACGACGGCCATGATGGCTGTTATGGCGAAAGAAGCGGGAATGCATCCGACGGTCGTCGTTGGAACGCGTGTCCCACAGCTCACAGCTGGAAATCTCGAAGTGGGAGCATCAAAATGGTTGATCATCGAAGGGGATGAGTTCGATCACCATTTTTTGGCGTACCACCCGACAGTCCTCGTCATCAACAATATCGAAGGTGATCATTTTGATGTCTATCCGACGATTGAGGCGATGCTTGCCGCCTACCGTTCTTTGCTTACGCAAGTTGTGGATGGAGGTTGGATTATCCTCAATGCGGACGACAAGCTCGTTCAGCAGTTACTTGATTCCGAAGAGCAGACACTCAAAGACAGAGGGGTGAAGATAAAAAAAGTTGGGATGCGTGAAGGCTCAGAGATAACACTCGACGGACGTCAGAATGCGGATGGCTTGCAAACGATTCAACTTCACTCCTACGTCCAAGAAAAGGACGTGAAAATTCAGTTATCCGTCCCAGGAGCGATGAATGCGATGAATGCGCTCATGTGCTACGCGGCGGCTGAAGTGATTGGGATGCCGCTTGAAAAATCGGTAGCTGGACTCGCGGGGTTCAAAGGGATCTGGCGCCGGCTTGAAAAGATTGGAGAGAAGGATGGTGTAACGGTCTTTTCGGACTACGGCCATCATCCGACAGCGGTCACCAAAACGCTGGAAGCGGTGAAAGAGTTTTATCCGAATCGGCGTTTGGTCTTGTGTGTGCAGCCACATCATCGCAATCGTACGAAACATCTCTTCACGGAGTTCGTTGGCTGTTTTGATCTGGCGGATGTGCTCATCGTGTGTGAAATCTACGACGTGAAAGGCCGCGACCAGGTGACGGATGAAGCTGTTTCGTCGAAAGATTTGGTGCAAGCGATCAAGGAACAGGACCAAAAACGTGGTGTGACACGCCCTGTTTCGTTTACTCAGACCCCAGCTGAGTCGCTCACGGCTCTCCAGACAGCGCTGAAATCTGGAGACGTAGTGATCGTTATGGGAGCTGGAGATCTCTATAAAATTGCCTATGCTCTCGTCTGAACAAATCTCTTCTTTCCTTGCCCGCGTTCCGAATACGATCGAGAACGAGCCGATGAATAAGCACACGAGCTTCCGTATTGGGGGCCCTGCGCGTTTGTATTTTATTGCGAATTCATCGGACGAAGCGATCAAGGTTTTCGAAATAGCAAAAGAATTAAATATTCCCACGCTCACGTTCGGAGGGGGTTCGAACTTGTTGGTATCGGACGACGGCTATCAAGGACTTCTGATTCAAATGGCGAATCGAACGGTTACGATCGAAGGGCTTCGTGTCACGGCGGAAAGCGGTGCGATCACGGGGCTGGTTGCACGCAAAAGTGTTGATGCTGGGCTGACGGGGTTTGAATGGGCGATTGGTGTCCCAGGAACGATCGGAGGTGCAATCTACGGCGACGCGGGTTGCTATGGCGGAGAAATGCGCGACACAGTTGTCTCGGTCGATGTCTATCGTATTCGCGATGGACAGCGTCTCACGTTGTCCAAAGCAGAGTGCGAATTTGGCTACCGCGAAAGTTTGTTCAAACGCGAACCACATTTGATTCTTGGATGTACGCTCGAACTAAAGCCATCCGCTGACCCAGCCGCCGGCAAACAGCGAATGGAAGATATCATGCGCCAACGCAAAGAGAAGCAGCCACTTGAGCAATCGAGCGCGGGTTGCGCCTTCAAGAACTTCGAGTTCACGAATGAATCAGAAGTTGATCTTCTTCGTCGCGAAGTGGAGGTCCCCGAGTCAATGCTGAAAAATAAATCTCTTGGCGCTGGATGGCTGGTGGACCAAGCGGGGTTACTGGGGCAAGCCGTGGGAGGTGTAGAAGTAAGTTTGAAGCATGGAAATTTCCTCGTGAACAAAGGTCAGGCGCGCGCTCAAGACGTGATTGGGTTAATCTCCCTCATCAAGCGCAAGATTCGCGACGAGTTTGGAATTGAAATGCACGAAGAGGTGCAGTACGTGGGGTTTGAATAGAAAAATATTTCGTTTTAAACGCACAACGCTCACGACCTTAGGGGACGCGAGGTGTGCGTCGGTGGTCGTGAGCGATTCAGTTGAAGGCTGCCAGCAGAGCGGCCCGTACCCCGTCACGATCGGCCGCAGCGCAGTAGAAGAAGACCTCCTGGATGTGGGTTCCGCCACGGATCATGGCCCTGAGGCCCGCATCAACGTCCTTGAACTTGATACGTTTCTTTCCGTTGCCGATGCACTTGATGATGCTGGCGGTGATGTTGGTCACACGCTCGTCTCGCAGCGCCCGTCGAATGACGGGGTCAGCGGCATCGATGAACGAGCCATGCGAGCCGGTCATCTTTCCGCCATCGAAATGACCCTTCTTTGCTTGCCTCTTTGCCATCGCTACCGTCCTTCCATGGTGTTGAGCGACCAGAAAAGATACGAGTTCTTTTGTTTTTTGTCAATCTAGCGGGTTATTGTGGTCGTTTACAAAGTTGTCGGAAAGCCTCTCGCTCGGTATGCTTAAGAGGGTAATTTGTTCTCTAGCTGCTTACTGATTATGACAACCAACATCACCTATCACGGAATCGAGTCAACGCCTGCTATTACGGCCTATGTAGAGGAAAAAATGCAGGGTTTAACCAAGTACTTTGACGGGATCAAGCACATGGATATTGAAGTCGGAATGTCGAGCCACCATCATCAAAAAGGGGACATTTTTAAGTGTAAAGTCGTCATTGAAACGCTAAAAGAGGTGATCCGTATCGAAAAGGAGGAAGATGAGCTGTATAAGGCGATTGATAAGGTAAAAGATCACGCTCGGTTGGAGTTATCCTCACTAAAAGAGCGGATCCAAGACCGTCAGCGCGGGGAAAGTGTTGAATAAATAGCTTAGATAAGCCAAAAATGACCCTTACCCCTGTTGGGGCGAGGGTCATTTGATTGCTGGACGGTTGAGCTCAGAGCCGTTACTATCCTGCACACGTATGTCTTTCCTGAACAAACTCTTCGGAGATCCAAATGCCCGTGAAGTAAAGCGTTTTCAAACGATCGTTGATCGGATTACGGCGCGCGAACCAGCGGTGAAAGCGCTCTCGGACGAACAGCTCAAACTTCGCGTTGCTGAATTACGAGAAGAGGTGAAAAATGGGCGCTCGTTAGATGAGATCACGGAAGAGGTGTTTGCCTTGGTCCGCGAGGCGTCGATGCGTACAACGGGCAAGCGTCACTATGATGTTCAGTTGATCGGTGGATTGTCATTGCACCGTGGAACAATCGCTGAAATGCGTACGGGTGAAGGAAAGACATTGATGTCGACGGCGCCAGTTGTATTGAACGCGCTCTCCGGAAAAGGCGTGCACGTTGTGACGGTCAACGACTACTTGGCGCGTCGTGACGCTGTGTGGATGGGGCAGATTTATCATGCGCTTGGATTGTCTGTTGGTTCGATTCAACACGGAGCAAGTTTTATCTACGACGCAGAGTTCAAAGCCGAGCCAGCTCACGACGCGGAACGCGATGAAATCGGGTCGTTCCATGTCGACATGGATTATATGCGTCCTGTGTCGCGCAAAGAGGCCTACGCTGCCGACATCACCTACGGAACCAACAACGAATTTGGATTTGATTATTTGCGTGACAACATGGCTGCAAGTCTCGCGCAAAAAGTACAGCGTGGATTGAACTATGCCGTGGTGGACGAAGTCGACTCGATTTTGATCGACGAAGCCCGCACACCTTTGATTATTTCCGCTCCGGCGCAAGAGCCAGAGGAGTTGTATTACCGCTTTGCGGAGCTCGTCACGCGTTTGATTGAAAAAGACGATTATATTGTCGATGAAAAGTTGCGTACCTCTTCCATCACAGAAGCGGGTATTACGAAGATGGAAGGCTGGCTCGGAATTGAAAACATGTACAGCCAGGGCACACGCTTAGTGCACCACCTTGAGCAGGCGTTGCGTGCGCATGCGTTGTATCGCCGTGATCGTGATTACGTCGTGAAGGATAACGAGGTTGTGATCGTCGATGAATTCACGGGACGATTGATGCAAGGCCGTCGCTATTCTGAAGGGCTTCACCAAGCAATCGAAGCCAAGGAGCATGTCACGATTCAGCGCGAATCGGTGACGCTGGCCACGATTACGTTCCAGAACTATTTCCGTTTGTACAACAAGCTTGCAGGTATGACGGGTACGGCTGCGACCGAAGCCGAAGAGTTCTTCAAGATCTACAAACTCGACGTGCTCTCGATTCCTACCAATAAGCAAAGTCAGCGCAAAGACTTGCCGGACTTGCTGTATCGAAATGAACTCGGGAAGTTCAAAGCGGTTGCGAACGAAATTAAGCGTCGTAATCAATTAGGTCAGCCCGTTTTGGTTGGTACGGCCAGCATTGCGAAAAACGAAGTCTTGAGCGAACTGCTCACCCAAAACGGCATTCCACATAACATGTTGAACGCCAAGAATCACGAACGTGAAGGTGAAATCATTGCTCAGGCTGGTCGTCGTGGAGCCGTGACAGTTGCAACCAACATGGCGGGTCGTGGAGTCGACATTATCTTGGGCGGAAACCCTCCTGACAAAGATGAGGCAGACGCAGTTCGCGCTCTGGGTGGCTTGCACGTGATCGGTACCGAGCGTCATGAATCACGCCGTATTGATAACCAGTTGCGTGGTCGTGCCGGACGTCAGGGGGACGCTGGTACAACGCAGTTCTATGTTTCAACCGAGGACGACTTGATGCGTATCTTCAGCTCCGAACGTATGAAGCGCGTGATGGAAGTTACGAAGTTGCCGGAAGACGAGGCCATCCAGAATGTCGTACTTACAAAGGCGATTGAATCCGCGCAGCACAAGGTAGAAGGGCATAACTTTGATATTCGTAAGCACGTACTTGAGTACGATGACGTCTTGAACAAGCACCGCACCGCGATCTACAAAAAGCGAAACGAGATTCTAGAGGCTGCCACAAAAGCGACCGAAGAAAACGAGCGTCCTTTGAAGAAGTTCATCATGGACATGTTGGAAGATGAGGTGGAGTCGTTGGTCGCCGCCTGTACGGTTGCAGATCACGCGGGGGATTGGGAGATCACGCGTCTGCAAGAAGCGTGTAAACTTGTTCTTCCACAAGGGGTGGATGTTGCCTTGCCTGCGGTTGATGAAAACCTGATGGAAGGTGAGGGTCAGGCAGCCGCGCGAACGAAGTTGATCGAAGCGATTTTGGTCACCGTCAAACAGGCCTACCACGCCTTTGAAGAGCAGATCGGGGACCAAGTATCTTTGATCGAAATTGAAAAAGTCATTCTTCTTCGTTCGATCGATGATCTCTGGATCGAACACTTGGAGAACATGGAATACCTGCGTCGCGGCGTGAACCTGCAGGCCTATGGTCAGCGCGACCCACTCGTTGAATACAAGAAAGAAGCCTACCAACGTTTCCAGGAGCTGCAGAACCTGATTCAGCAGCGCGTGACGCACACCATCTTCAAAGTGAAGTTCGTGCGTGAGATGGCGGATGCAGAAGCGAATAAGGTGGAGGCATTAGCTCCTGCGGCAGAAACCACGGATGGAGAGGCTGCTTTAGAGCAGTTCGCCAAACCGACTGAAAAAGAAACAAAAGACATCGGACGAAATGATCCGTGTCCATGCGGATCGGGAAAGAAATACAAGAAGTGTCACGGGGTTTAAAAAACTGAGCATTATGCGTCAAATCTCCGTACGTCTGCTTCCTGGTCAGGATCTGCGTGCGGAGATTGAGCGTTTAGGAAAAGAGCACGCTATTTCGGCGGGTTGCGTTGTGTCTTTAGTTGGGAATTTATCGAAGGTTTGTTTGCGTATGGCCGATGGAAAGACAGTTAAAGAGTGGATGGGATCGTATGAAATTGTGTCGGTGACGGGAACGATCTCGCCTGAAGAATCACATATTCATATTTCCGTTTCGGACCAAGAGGGTGCCGTGATTGGTGGTCATCTCAAAACGGGTTCAGTCGTTGGAGTGACAGCTGAGCTGATACTGCTCGTATTCGATGACGTTACCTATACACGTGAATACGAAGCATCAACCGGATATGATATGTTGGTCGTGAAAAAGAAATAATGTATGACAAGATACGCGGTCCCAATCTCAGCAAAAGGTATCGTTTTCGATGAAGGAAAGATTTGGCTGCGTAAAAATGAACGGAATGAATGGGAGCTACCAGGTGGAAAAGTTGATGAAGGAGAGCAACCAATGGAGACGGTCGTACGTGAATTGAAAGAGGAATTGGGTATGGTTGTGCAGGTAGAACGTATCGTCCAAGCCTGGATGTATACAATCAACGTATCGCAGGATGAATCCCGAGGAGTTTTAGTCGTTTCTTATCTATGTACGCTGCTTGAAGAGACAGGAGTTTTTGAGCTCGAGGGAGAGGCTGGACGGGCTTCCTTTGGCCGATTTTCTCCAGAGGAAATTGTAGATCTGCCCATGCCCGATTTTTATAAAATAGCGATCAGAGAAGCTTTATAGTCTATGGCCTACTTTTGCGTGATGGTAAACGCGCGAGGGATTGTTCCAGGATGAAGCCTTGGGGTACACCTCAAAAATACCCCGGTTTTTCGGAGTTGCTCTAGAGTCACTCCGAAAATGAGCCTCTGTTAAAAGACACCCCCTCTGGCTACACTCGTACACATGTCACGTCCTACATTTGCTCCTCGACCAGGCCAGACAGATTACACCAACATCCGCTGGGCTCCGGTGGTAAATTGTGTTGTAACGTATGAGGGAAAGATTCTTGTCGTGCAAAGAAGTGCAGAACTCAATTTTTATCCGGGATATTGGAATGGCGTATCTGGATTCCTGGATGACCAACGAGGCCTTCTTCAAAAAGTAAAAGAAGAGCTGCGTGAAGAGCTGGGTATTCCGGCGACCAAAATTCTGTCAGTCCAGTTAGGCGAAGTCTTCGATCAAGATGCTCCTAAGTACAAAAAGACGTGGATCGTTCATCCGGTATTAGTTGAAGTTTCTACGGATCAGGTAACGCTCGACTGGGAATCTCGGGTCTATCGATGGGTTACGAGGAAAGAAGCGAAAAAACTAAAACTGTTACCTGGATTTGATCAGGTTCTGGAGAAGACCTTGCGGCCGTGTATTACGCTGTTGAAGAAGAGATAAAATATCGAGCAACACGGATCCTGAGATAGGGGATGAGTGTAATGTATATATAGTATACTAATCAGGAATCCCACCCTATGGAATCCCTCGAAACTCCAGCGCTCTCGTTAGACGCTGAGCAGCAAAAAGCGCTGCGAAGGCAAAACGCCGTACGTGATCTTGAGGGACGCAGGGGAATGACATCGGCAGATCCAGCGGTGCGAGAGATTACAAAAGATGTGCGAGCGGTTGTGGAAGGGATGAAGAAGGACTTCCCAGATGTTGTTGGAATTGGATTGTTTGGATCGTTAGTAAAGGGCTATGCGCACCCATCGTCGGATGTCGACGCTTTCCTGTTCATGGACATTGAGAGGTTCTCGAGCTCATCGCCAGATGAGTCAGGGATGCGAGTAGCGTCTCCTGCAATTCGAGGGAAATTTTTGATGGATGAGTTCATGCGACGCATTCAGGCGCGTGGTCGAATGATCGATCATGTCTTCCTAGGGCGTGCGGACCATTCTTTTTTAGAATCGGTTTTATCTCGGCCAAGTGAGCATTCCGCGAAGTATTTAGCGCGCTTCTTTACTATTTCTTCAGGAACGGAGATTCTGTCGTACCGTGAATTTATTTTGGACCGTCTTGTGGAGCTCAAAGACAAGGGGGACTATCTCTTTCTGGGAATGATGGAAGAGCTGTCGCGTTTAGAGAATTTTGGTTTCCCTGATGAGGTGATAAAAGAGCGACGGAAACTGTATCCGGTTACACTTGAAGCAGCGCGAGCCTATTTTTTGACACTAAAACCAACGTCGAGGTCAGGAGCGGTCGATCTTAAAAACGCAGCCTAAACAAATCATCTATGGCCTTCGATCACTATCAAGTCTCGTTAAAAGCGATTATTCGTCGGGCAGATGGCTGCGTGTTGGCGTTGAATGGGCGGGTGGGAGGGTCGTATGAGGGCTACTATGATCTCCCAGGGGGTCGTATTGAAGATACGGAGTTCATCACCCCCTTCCAGAGCATTATCCGGCGAGAAGTTCGCGAAGAGCTTGGGGCGGATCTCCAGATTGAGTTGAGCGATATGCCTGTCGCAGTCGGTCGTCATCGATCGCGGGATGGGGTATCGGTGCTCTATGTCTTTTTTGAAGCGGTTGTTGATAACCCGAATGTGTCTCTGAAGATAAGTGATGAACATACGGGGATTTCCTGGCTTGATCTTTCCACAACGCCTCTAGAAACAGTCTTTCTTTCGGGGATCCTTGAAGGGATGAAACAGTGGTATACTGCCCGTCACGAAACCTAACCTATGCCCTCTCTCGCTGACGTCTACCGCCGCCTCCAGACTGCTAAGAAAAAGCAGAAAGATTTACGTGACATGTACAAGGATGCGCTGACGCATTCCAAGTCGTATCAAGAAGTAAAAGATGAAGTAGAAAAATTGATGGAAAAGAAGCGTCGCATCGAAGCGGCGGTGAAGGCGGACTTTGTCAGCGAGCAGGCCGAGATCGACAAGCTGCGCACGAGCATGGATTCAGATAAGCAATTGCTCACGGACTTGGCCTTAACACAGCTGATGAAGGGCCAGGAAGTCGAAATTACGGAAGATGACGTCTCTTACGAGCCAATTTTTAACGTAAAATTCAAGAAGAAGGACGGAAGCACCTCGCGTGAAACAGATCGAGAATAATCAGGATCTAAGCGACATTTGCTGAAAAAACTAGACAAACATGGAGCGACTCCGCATACTATGGGGTCGCTCTTTTGTTGCTTACACTCGAAGATTGGTTGTGAAGAAAGGAAAGGTGAAATGGACGACGAAGAAGAGGACCGTTTCGCGCACAGGAGGCAGCTACTGCTGCCGAGCATCCACGTAGGCGGCATGGCTAAGGTGGATACGGGCGCGCTGCTGACAGATCGTGCCCGCGCCCTTTTGCGGGCGCTGGCGCTCTTCAATACGGAGCGACAGCTCCGCGTCTTCGAGGGGCACCTTTCAACGGGTCACGTGAAGTTCCGGCCGTTAACCGACTTCAGCTGGCCCCAGAGAAACCCCGGGCCTGCAACGGACGTGTCGACGGCCGAGGAAGCCTGGAAGGAGCTCGCGACGCTCGCGCCTGGGCTGGTTGTTCGGGATGTTACGAGCGATGAGGAGGGGAAGCCTCTCTCTGAGCTCTATCCGAAGGCGGTCCGGGCATCAAAGGTCGTCGATCTGTTCGGCGTCACGAGTACGAACGGCACGAAGAAGCCGCCCCGCAAGCCGGCGGCTGTCGTTCCCATCCGGACGCCAAAGTCGGCTGCTCGCTCGAAGCCGGGTGACAGCGAGCCACCGCCGGGCGCGGCCTGAATCGAGCGGATCTCGCTCACAACCAATCGTCAGCGGAGTCTCCACACCTGTGGCGGCTCCGCGCGATTCTCTTCGCTTGTCGATTCCTCGAAAAGCAAGGAGAATAGCTCTATGAAGTCTCACCTGTTTTCAAAGATCCCTGGACTTGTGTATGGCTACTCCACTCGAGCGGATGGCTCAATGTTGGTTCAGGATCCAGCTGCATTCAAAAATAGACAAACTTTTTTTCAAAAACTCGGTATCCCTTTAGATCGAACAGCGGCTATTGTGGGTGTACATGGGACGCGAGTTCAGCAGGTGCCTGTAAGTGAGGCGCGTCCGCTTATTTTTCAGCAGACGGATGGAATTTATACACTCGATTCTTCGCGCACACTTACGGTGACCGGGGCGGACTGTTTTCCGGTCTACGTTGTTGATCCCTATACGCGTGTAACGGGTCTCTGTCATGCTGGGTGGCGAGGTGTCATGGCGGGTGTCCTGCCGGAGCTCTTAGGCCAGATGGCGAAAAAGCTTCATTGTAAGGCCGCCGATTTGCGGGTGGTGATTGGTCCTGGGATTCGCGCCTGTCATTTTGAAGTGAGAATGGATGTTTGGTCTGTGTTTGCGGAAGCAGATCGAATCAAACGCGATGGGAAAACCTTCATCGATCTTCCAAAGAAGCTCCTGACACAAGCGCTTGAGTTTGGGATTGCGCCAGATCATATCGAGGATACCGAATTATGCACGGTGTGTGACGAACGGTATTTCTCGTATCGGCGTGATCGCCCTGAGCAACTGCAGGTCCAGGTGGCGTACCTTGGCTGGAAGCTATAGCCCTACCAAAAGATGCTCCCGGGAGCTACCATAGGACTCTCCTTATGTCTCGTCCTAAGCCGGTTATTTTGTTGATTTTAGATGGCTTTGGCATTGCCCCCGCTGGGCTTGGGAATGCGATTGCAGAGTCGAATATGCCGGTTTTTCACCGGCTTATTTCGCGCTACCCCGCCATGACCGTTCAGGCGAATGGTCCGGCGGTCGGGTTGTCCTGGGGAGAAATGGGAAATTCCGAGGTTGGACACCTCACGATCGGAGCCGGACGCATTTTTTATCAGAGCTTGCCACGTATCAATTTGTCGATTGAATCCGGCGAATTTTTTGAACAGCCGGCCTTTAAAAAAGCGGTTGAGCATGCACGAGAGAAGAACGGAACGCTGCATCTGATGGGACTGGTCTCTCAAGGAAACGTCCACGCTTCGCAAGAGCACCTGTATGCGTTGCTCGATTTTTGTAAGCGCGAAAACTATACCAAAGTCGCGATCCATGCCTTTTTAGACGGACGCGATGCAATTTATAACTCAGCCCAGGGGTTTATCTCAGAGCTTGAAGCAAAAATTGCTGAAGTCGGGATTGGAAAAATCGCGAGCCTCTCTGGCCGCTACTATGCGATGGATCGTGATAACCGTTGGGATCGTATCCAACTCGCGTATGATGCGATGGTGAAGGGGAGCGGGCCAACTGCGCCAACGCCTAGCGAGGCGATTCAAGCGTCTTACGCGGCCAAGGTCTATGACGAGCAGTTTCTGCCAACGGTCATCACCGACAAAAAGGGGAAACCAGTGGCGCCAATCGCGTCTGGCGATTCTGTTATTTTCTTCAACTTCCGTCCGGACCGCGCGCGTGAACTGGCGAAAGCCTTTGTTCTACCCGCATTTGATAAGTTTCCGCGTGAGACGCTCCAAGATTTATTTTTCGTGACATTCACGGAATACGAAAAAGATGTGCCGATCGAAGTCGCCTATCCACCGCAGTTAATCGATCAGTGCTTGGCGAAAGTCATTTCAGACGCTGGTCTGACGCAGCTGCATATTGCAGAAACAGAAAAATACGCCCACGTCACCTTCTTTTTGAACGGGATGCAGGAAGAAGAGTTCCCAGGCGAAACACGTGCGATTATTCCCTCGCCTCGCGTCTCAAGCTACGACAAGCAGCCAGAAATGTCGGTTTTCCAGATTTCTGAACGGGTGGTGAAGGAAACGGTCGCTGGTGCCTACGATTTTATCGCGATCAATTTCGCGAATGCGGACATGGTGGGGCATACCGGGAGCGAAGAGGCGACCATCAAAGCCTGCGAGGCGATTGATAAGGCGATCGGGCAAATCGTGGATGCGGCGTTGGTTGTGGGAGGAGCAGTGGTAATTACGGCGGATCATGGGAATGCAGAAGAGGTGAAAAATTTGATCACGGGCGAGATGGATAAGGAGCATTCGACGAATCCCGTGCCATTCCTAGTGATCAGTAAGGACTTGGAAGGGGTAAAAGCGCCAGGAGGGGACATGGAAAACGATGATTTATCGATGACGAGTCCAATCGGGATGTTGGCTGATACGGCGCCAACCATTCTGAAGCTCTTAGGTGTGCCACAGCCGCCAGAAATGACGGGAAGCCCCCTTATTTAGCGATATGACAAAGAGCGAGGCGATTCAGTTGCTCGCGAAACGCTATACCGCAAAAGGAATGGTCGATTTTGGGACGCCAGAAGACACGCTTATCGCGACGCTTTTATCTGCTCGGACACGGGATGAGCAGGTGATCAAGGCTTATCCAGGTTTGCGAAAAGCGTTTCCAGCATTGAAAGACTTTGCCAAGGCAACGCCTCAAGCGATTGAAAAGCATATTTCAACGATCGGCCTGTATCGGGCAAAGGCGCGGGCGATCCACGGACTGGCGAAGCTTTTGATTGAGCGGCACGCCGGACAGGTTCCGAGAACCATGGAAGAGCTGGTGGAGCTACCTGGTGTCGGCCGAAAAACGGCGAGCTGTGTTTTAGGGTATGCGTTCAAACTCCCCGCGATCGCCGTGGATACCCATGTCTACCGCATCGCGCATCGTTTAGGATGGGTAAAAGGGAATACCCCTGAAAAAGTCGAAGAAGAATTGAAGCTACAGGTCCCAAAAGTGCTTTGGAGAGAAGTGAATCGCGTCTTTATTCCGTTTGGTCGAGAAATCTGTAAGCCAGGGACCCCGCTTTGCTGGAAATGCCCTCTGGCATCCATTTGCGCCTACAAGCCTAAAACCCCACCGCCAAAGATGGTAGTATAGGAGACATGTCTTTTGAGGGTACCTTGATTCAGTCACTCCAAACGCTCCTTGATTCCCGTCCGGGCATTTTTTTGTCTATTTTATCGGCTCGTTGGCTGATTTTTGTGGAAGTGGCTTGGATTATCGTCTTGGGGTTCACTGAGCGTCGAACTTCGCTTCGCCATGCGGCGAAAGAGGCGGGGCTCGCCATGCTAATGGCGCTATATGCAGCGCTTACGCTCAGTCAGCTAATCGGCCGATTACGGCCGTTTGTGGCGGAGGCAGGAGTGCTGCGCCTTGTTCCACTACCATTGTCACTTCACTCTCTCCCATCCGCGCATGCCTCGGCTGCCTTCGCCTTGGCGTTTGCGATTGCTTGGAAGAGTCCGCGCGCGGCCATCGTCCCGCTCGTCCTTGCCTTTGGTGTTGCGTTTGGGCGAGTGGCGGTCGGTGTCCATTACCCGACGGACGTTCTCGCTGGGGCGGGTGTAGGTTTCTTGGCGGTCGTGATCGTTCGATTGCTTCACGCAGCTGTACGTAGAACGGCCGTTTATCGTGAACATACCCATGGTTAAGAAGCTTTTACTGCTTGTTCTTGGCTTGGCGATCGTCCTATTTCTTGGTCAATTGTTTCTCTTAGGCTGGGTGGGTTCGCCAGCCGTCGGAGCGATGAAGCGTGTGACGCTGGCACCAGGGGCTAGTATTAGTGTCACGGCAGACAGGCTTGAAGCGGAGGGTTTGATTGCGAGTTCTGTTTGGTATCGCCTGTTTGGGTTTATTCATCCCACAGCGCGACGACCAAAGGCGGGGACCTATCTCATTCAGCCCGGACAGCGTTTCACGCAGATTGCAGCTACACTTGCGACGGGGCCAGAAACGGATGAGGTACGTGTGCGGATTATCGAAGGCTGGTCGATTGCAGATATCCGAACGCTCCTCAAGGAAGAACAACACCTGAGCGAGGAGGAGATTACACAGATCGTGGGGCGAGAAGGCGATGCAGCTCCGTTTGACTCGTCGCTTCGAGACAAGTTTTCTTTTTTAAAGTCACTTCCTGCCAAGCGCAGCTTAGAGGGCTATCTTTTCCCCGACACCTATCGCGTTTGGCGTGAACAGTTGCCGCTCGGATTGGTGCTGAAGCAGCTAGAGGAGTTTCAGCAGCGTATCGGGACAGAGAAGGTTACATCTGCTAGCGCGCCACTCGAAACACTCGATGAAGTGATTACATTGGCGTCGATTGTGGAAAAAGAAGTTTCAAAGCCAGATGAGCGCAAGATGGTGGCGGGTATTTTCTTAAGACGGTTACGTGAAGGGATGCCACTTCAAAGCGATGCAACGGTGAATTACATTACAAGATCTGGACGCGCGCGGTCGACCGCTGAAGATCTAAAGATCGAGAACGCCTACAATACCTATAGAAACAAAGGCCTCCCTCCAGGACCGATTGCGAATCCAAGCGAGGCGGCTATTCGAGCCGTGCTTGAGCCTACCCCTTCCCAGTATCGTTACTTCCTGACCGACGAACAGGGAAAGATTTATTACGGACGTACGTTGGATGAGCACGTCGCGAACCGAAGGAAGGCTGGGTACTAAACCCGTCGTGCGCGAATCGCAAGGAAGAGCGGGAATTCGTTGCGAGCCACATTCTCTGCTTTTGCGCGTGGGCCGGAATCGCTCACTTTGTCAGAGATCCACTCTTCAAGCGCGTCTACCACAAAGCCCGCAGCGCTTAGTGCGGTAATGTAGGCCGAAATCGAACGATGATATGAAATGGTTCTCACCGCGGGCGCTGAACCAGGGTGGGCGATGATCGGCTGTGCATAGGAGCCAAGATAACGATCCATTCGACGATATTGGAGTTTGCGCATTTCATCCCAGCCCCAGCCGCTTTGCTGTGGCGCACGGAAAGCGGGATGGTTCATCACGATCACAAAAGGCGCCTGAGGAGCGAGGGCTTTTGCGGCTTCCTCAAAAACGGGTTCGATCTGTTCGATATTCTGAATCGCCATGAGACAGGTTGCCCCATCCATGGATTTGGCGGGAACGACGCGAGAGAAGCTTTGCGCGTCGCCTACAAAAAGATGGAGTCGTTGATCGTTTTTACTTTGCGTTTCTGCGTGAGCGATGAGGTCGGGAGCGGCATCTACGCCGTACAGCTCAACATTTTGGGCGCTTGCTCGGAGGAGACGTAAGAATGAACCTTCCCCACAGGCAATGTCGAGGTACCGCTTATTCGCTTGGGGTGCGAGCAAGCGCAAGGCGCCAGGAAAGATGACTTTCGCTTGGTAGGTTCCCCCTACCGACAGATGGTCTGAATACCAACCAGCAACGCTGTTCCAGCTAGTAGGTGCTGCGGGTTTCGCGCTGGATTGCGGCCGACGCGTGCCTCGATACGGGGTATTTCGGGCGCGCTTGTTTCGATCTTCCCAAGCGGGGGAGCGGGACGGGCGAGTATAGGCCATAGTATTATAATGATAGCAGATCGCTTAGACGATCAGCATCGCGTCTCCAAAAGAATAAAAACGATACCCTTGATCAATCGCATGCTGGTAGGCGTTGAGGATGCGTTCTCGCCCAGCGAGGGCGCTCACTAACACAAGCAGCGTTGATTTTGGGAGATGAAA
Source organism: uncultured Gammaproteobacteria bacterium (assembly GCA_964582475.1). Taxonomy (GTDB): domain Bacteria; phylum Patescibacteriota; class Patescibacteriia; order 2-12-FULL-60-25; family 2-12-FULL-60-25; genus JAGOTP01. The sequence continues at coordinate 210,089 of CAZOQS010000001.1, forward strand.
GTTGGTGATCAGTCCGTCGATCACGTGAAATATGTAGCCGGGACGAATGAATAGGTTCGTCATACCTTCAAAGGGAGCGAGTGTTCCCATTTGAGCAGCGCTTTCGAGAGAGCGTGTGCTCGTTGTACCAACGGCGATCACGCGCCCACCGGCTGCTTTTGTTTCGTTGATGAGGCTCACCGTTTCTTCTGAAACAGACACCCATTCAGTATGCATGACATGTTCATCAAGCGTGCCGTCTTGCATGGGTCGGAACGTCCCTAGGCCTACGTGGAGTGTGATAAAGGCCATCTTCACTCCTTTTGCCTGCAAGTCGGTTAAGAGCGCTTGCGTGAAGTGGAAGCCGGCTGTTGGAGCAGCGACCGAGCCAACGTGTTTGGCATAAATCGTTTGATACGAACTTGGGTCTGTCAGCGTCTCTTCAACGTAGGGCGGAGTTGGGACATCACCCGTTCGATCGCACAGAGAAAAAACTTCGTTGGTGGTTTTATCGATCTCGAGACGAATGACGCCATCCGTTTCTTTTGCAACGATGCGTGCAGCGGTTTGTTCTGGGAGAAGAATAGTTTCTCCGACCGAGAGACGCTTTGAGCGCTTGATGAGCGCGAGCCACTGATCGCCCTCTGGTCGAAGGAGGAAGACTTCAAATGGAGTTGTTCCTCCTACGCGTGTTGCTTGGAGACGTGCACGGAACACTTTGCTGTCATTGAAGACAAGGAGGTCTCCCGCTCGGATAAGGCCTGGGAGGTCACGAATATGGAGATCCTGAAGCTCCCCCTGCGCTCGTGGAAGAGAGAGGAGTTTGGCGGAGAGGCGATCATCTAGTGGGTGTTGAGCAATCCGGTCAGCGGGGAGCTCGTAGTCGTACTCACGCGTATGCATGGGGCAATTCCACCAGAATTTGGCTTCATTGTCGAGTTAATTGACAGAAAATCATTCTTTTCCTACTATTCATACTTATCATCCTCTCCTTTTTATGAAACCTGCAAAACCACTCAAGTCATCGCTCCCCCCGCTTTCCAAAAAGCCGAGAGCTCCAAAAGAAGGTTGCTCAGACGACGGGCATCTGATGGGCGCCACTGTACTTGGTGAGCGTGGTCAATTGGTTGTTCCGAAGGATATTCGAGAGCGATTGAGGCTCAAACCTGGCGCAAGACTTCTCGTGATGAATCAGCCAGGCGGTCCGATTATTATTTTCCCGGTTGAAAAGATGCAGTCGATGCTTGATATGATGACGCGCCAACTGACAGAAACCCTCCGCTAAGTGACTACAAGAAGTTCCTCTCTCATACCCTCTATTTATATGACATTCCCAACGATCTTAAAGAAGAAGCGTGTCTGGGCCCTTATCGTGCTCGTTTTGTTGGTGGGAGGTTACGCTTATGGACGCAGTAAGGCCCCAAAGGGACCATTCTATGACACCCAGCCCGTCACACAGGGTGCCGTGAAACAGACGGTTGAAGCGACGGGGCAGGTTGTGCCTCAAGCGCGTATCGATTTGTCTTTTAAAAATGGAGGGAAGATTGTCGCGTTGCCCGTCACGGTTGGTGCGCGGATCAAAAAAGGCGATATTCTCGCAACCGTTGATTCAACCGACGCACAGCTGAACGTGCGCCGAGCTGCTTCAACTGTGTCGTTGGCGTTGGCGAATTTGCGTGCGCGTGAAGCAGGTGAAACCGCTGAAACGATTCGCATTGCTCAGGCGAGCGTCGACCAGGCCAAAGCGAACTACCAAAAAGCCGTGAATGACCTTGAAGCGACCAAGCGTTCGGTTGAGGATGAATATAATGTTGCTACGATTGCGGCTGATACAGCGCAAAAGAATTTAGATAACGCGCTGAACTCGAATGATCAGACGGTGGTGAATGGATATGTGTCCCTGAAGAACTCTCTTCAAAATGCCGTTGGTCCTATCCAAACGGGGTTGGCGGATGGAGATATTCTTCTTGGCGTTGATAACCAGTCAGAGAGCTATCGTTACTACCAGACATTAGGTGCAGGGGACTCTGTTTCACTTCAAGGAGCGAAGAATTTGTATCCATCTGCGAAAGCAGCGCGTGATGCGGCGTTCCAGAGTGTGCGCGGATTGCCGGCTCAGGCGACGAATTTGCAGATTCGCCAAGCGGCGGAAACGGTGAAAGATGGCCTTGAAAAAACACAACGCTATTTGGATCTCGTGCAGCGTGCGTTGACGGCCACGGTTGCTTCGGCGAACTTTACTGCGACCGAGATTGCTTCAAAGAAGTCTCTCATCGATGCCGATCGTGTATCGGTTGGTGCTCAGCTGACAACGGTCACGTCTGCGTTGCAGCTCGCAACCGGAAATGAACTCGCACGCACGACGAGCCTTGATCAGTTGCGAAATGCGGTTGAAACAGCCAAAGCGAATGTACGTATCGCAGAAACAAGCCGTACCAACAAAGTACGTGCAGCGGAATCAGCAGTTCAGATTCAGGCGACGGTTGTTGCTTCGGCTCAGGCGAGTCTTGATCAGCGCAAGGCACCACCGCGCGCGGTCGACTTAGGTGCGTTGCGTGCTCAGGTGCAAGATGCGCAGACAGCCTATACGCAAGCAACAGAACGCTTGAATGATACGCAGATTATCGCGCCGGTCGATGGTGTGGTGACAGAGGTAAACCCAAAGATTGGAGAGCAGATTATGGCCGGAGCAAAAGTGATCGGAATGATTGCGGAAGAAAAGTTTACGATTGAAGCACTGATTCCGGAATCCGATATCGCGAAAGTGAATGTGGGACAATCTGCCACCACGACACTCGATTCATTCGGAGACACCCAACCATTTTCGGGAACAGTGGCATCAGAATATCCTGATCAAACAAAGGTCCAAGATGCGGTCTACTATAAAGCGATCATCGGAATTGAAACGCAGGGGAAGGATGTGAAGCCAGGAATGACGGCAAATGTCACCATTCTCACCGCAGAACGCCCAGTAACAACGCTTACTATTCCATCACGCGCCGTTCGTCAGGTAGATGGAAAATCCTCTGTTCAAGTATTAGTGAATGGCGCGCCCGAGGATCGTTTCATTGTGACGGGTCTTCGCGCAGATGAAGCGCGGATTGAAGTTCTGTCAGGTGTTTCAGAAGGAGAACAGGTGATTGTAGGGGAGCTAACGGCGGATGAGTACGCGACGCGTCAAAAAGAATCGGCAACTAAATAATTAGCGCCTTCTTTTTTGATCAGTATGAAAAAGTCAGAGAACGTTATTGAAATATCGGATCTGAAGAAGGCCTATGTGAACGAAGACGTAGAAACGCAGGTGCTGCATGGAGTCTCCTTCACGATTCCTCGAGGGGAGTTTGTCTCGATCATGGGACCTTCAGGATCGGGGAAATCGACTTTGATGCAAATCTTAGGCTTGCTCGACACTCCTTCGAGCGGCGAATTCTTGTTCGATGGAAAAAAAGTATCCGGCCTCGAGGATGATGAGCTCTCGACACTCCGCGGGGAAAAGATCGGATTCATTTTTCAGGCCTTTAACCTGCTTCCGAAGACCTCGGTTCTCGAGAATGTGATGTTGCCCCTTCTGTATTCTGAAGTACCTGTTTCTAAGCGCGTTGCGCTTGCGAAAAAAGCCATTGCAACGGTTGGGCTGACGCATCGAACAGAGAACCTCTCGAACCAGTTATCTGGAGGGGAGCGTCAACGTGTTGCGATTGCTCGTGCCTTAGTTCGAAATCCGGCAGTTATTTTTGCGGATGAACCCACAGGAAACCTTGATTCAAAATCAGGGAAGCAGGTGATGGACATGCTGCTTAAATTGAATTTAGAAGAGGGGCACACCATCATTTTAGTCACTCATGAAACGTATACGTCAGAATACGCTGAACGCATTCTGACGCTGAAAGATGGATTGCTTCTGTCTGATCGCTCTGTTCAGAATCGTCGCAGATTAGGCGAAGATGCGTTAATCAAATAACGGTTTCTATGAAGATCAGGGATCTCATTGGAAGCGCCTTTAAGAGCTTGCTTCGTGCCGGGAGCCGATCGGTGCTCACGATGTTGGGAATCGTGATCGGAATTCTGTCGGTCATCTTAGTATTGTCGATTGGTGAGGCTGCGCAGCGTTATATTATTGATCAAGTAGCGGTCTTTGGATCAGACCTTGTCCAGATTGCAAATGGTCCAAAGGAACCGTCCGCGGGTTCAACCCCAACCGCGTTCGTAAGGCAATCACTTACATTTAAAGATTATCAGGATCTTCAGCGGGCACCTTGGGTGACGGAGGTTGTCGCGGGGGTGACGCTGAATGATGTGGCGCGTATCAATGGGGATGATGTTGCCGTATCCGTCGCAGGAACGTCGCCAGATGAGCTTGCGATTTATGGTTTGCAGGTTGCCCAGGGACAATTTTTTACAGAAACAGAGCTTGATGGTCGCGCACGCGTTGCGGTGCTGGGTTGGAAGATCGCGAAGTCGGCATTTGGTCAAGAGGATCCAATCGGAAAAACGATCAGTCTGAACAAGCAGCTGTTTCGTATCACGGGTGTCATGGAGGAAGCGGGAACGAAGTCGTTTCAAGACCTAGATAAACGGGTCTATATTCCGGTTTCATCTGCGTTGGATGTCTATAATCGTAAATTTGTTCAAGGTATTTCGCTGAAGACGGACTTAGCCTTGAGCGATGCGATTCGTCGAACAGAGGAGTTTGTACGAGATCGTCATAATATTACAGACATAAACGACGACGACTTCCATATTCAGACGCAGGATGATGCGATTCGAAATACACAGCAGATTACCAGCATTCTTCAGATTTTACTGGCGTCGATCGCAGCAATTTCGCTGGTTGTCGGTGGAATTGGAATCATGAACATCATGTATGTGACCGTGACAGAGCGTATTAAAGAGATTGGGTTACGAAAATCGATTGGTGCGCGTCGGGGAGATATTCTGGGACAATTTTTGGTGGAAGCGGTTGTTCTTACGACGCTTGGGGGAATTATTGGGATCATCCTTGGTATTGGACTGACCTGGCTTGCGATCGCGGCCATCTCTTCTTTCCAGTCTGGCTGGACCTTTGGTATTTCCTCCAAAGGCGTCATCCTTGGACTCGGTGTTTCCACGGCAATTGGAATCGTTTTTGGATACGCACCAGCGCGAAGCGCGTCTGCTCTGAGTCCTATTGAAGCATTACGCCACGAATAATATGAAACTTCGAGATCTCTTTGTTATTGCGCAAGAAAGTATTCGTCGTACGCGTGGACGCGCAGCGCTGACCATGTTGGGAATTGTGATCGGGATCGCTTCCGTGATCGTGATGTTATCCGTTGGACAAGCGGCAGAAGGCTATCTCTTATCGCAGATCGCTTCATTTGGATCGGACATGATTTTTGTTGCAAACGGACGAGGGGATACGAGAGAAGGTGGTCCTCCGAGTAACGGGATTAAAGAAAGTCTCACACCGGATGATTATTACGCATTGCGTAAACTCCCATGGGTAAAGACGGCGACTCCCTCAGTGATCGTGAGCGATCTACTCACGGTTGACTCGGTGAATGTATTAGCTCAAGTGAGCGGAAGCGCTCCAGAGGAGGTCGCCGTGTACTCCGTGCGTCCTGCGCTGGGTCGGTTCTTTTCTGAAGATGATATTGTCTCGCGTCGCGCCGTGATGGTGATGGGGCCAGCGATTGCGAAGCGGATGTTTGGGACGATTGAGCCAATTGGACAGTCTATTCGACTTGGAAAAAAATCCTATCGTGTGATCGGAGTGATGGAACCGGGAGGGACGCGATTCTTTAGTAACGTTGATGATCAAGTGTATATTCCGTTCACGACAGCACTTGAACAGTACAATCGAACGAATTTGAATTTTATCTCGCTCAAGCCGGTTTCTGGGGTGGCTGTACGTGATGCGATGGAGCGTACGCGGATCACGTTGCGCGACACACATCGAATTGATAATCCGGCAGCCCTTCTCTCGAAGGATGATTTTCGAGTGGCTTCACAAGAGGATGCGATTCGAAGTGCGGGGGCGATTGGCCAAGTTCTTCAGATTCTTCTCGCGTCTGTCGCCGGAATTTCGTTGATTGTAGGGGGAATCGGCATCATGAATATCATGCTTGTTACCGTGACTGAGCGCACACGTGAGATTGGATTGAGAAAGTCGATCGGAGCAAAACGCAGCGATATCTTGGGTCAGTTTGTGATTGAAGCGGTTTGTCTCACCTTTGTTGGAGGCGTGATAGGGATTCTTGTGGGGCTGGTGCTATCGTACGGGGGTATTGCGATTATTTCTCAGTTCCAAACGGGTTGGAGTTTGGTCTTCCCAGGGGATGCGATTCTCCTTGCAACCGTTGTTTCGACGGTGATTGGGTTGGTCTTCGGCTATTATCCTGCGCGCAAAGCGGCTACACTTTCTCCGATTGAAGCCCTGCGCTATGAGTAGCCTCCGCGAACTCTTTTTTATCACTCTCTCCCTGGGGATCATTCTCGGTGGCACCTTTTTGATCGGTCGTTCCTTTGGCGGCCTCTTTGCCGGGGCTCCGTATGTGCCTGTCCGAAAGAGAGATATCAAGGATGCGATGAGTCTCGCGAAGATTGTGCCTGGCGAGTGGATGGCTGACCTAGGGTGTGGTGATGGTCGGATCTTGCTCGGGGCGCTTGAACAGGGGGCGAATGTTGTGGGCTACGAAATTAGTCCTGTGCTAGCTTGGATTTCGCGCTATCGCGTTCGCCACTTCAAAGATCGTGCCACGATTCTCCGGAAAAACTTTTTTCATGAAGATTTGTCTAAGTTTGACGTCTTGTGCGTCTTCCAGTTGATTCGCCTGATGCCACGACTCGAAGCGCAGTTAAACAGGCAGGCGAAGCCAGGGGCGCGAGTGATTAGTTTTGCGTTTGACATGCCGGGCTGGAAGCTGGTTGAGCAAAAGGGGATCGCGAAGTTATTTATCAAAGGATAACCATGCGCTACAGTAGGCGGCGATATGGGTTCCGAAAAGTACCAAGCGCTTACTTCCCAAGATTCGTCTAAAGAAAGCCTCCCCTCTGAACCAGTAGCGGAGACGTATACGGCTGGAGAGAGGTTGAAAGATGTCCTGGAGCATATTCGGGCAAAAGAAGCTGTTCAGGGACCTGAACAGCTGCGATTCCGGACCAGTATTCTGGCGGATGGAGGATCGATTGAAAATCAGCAAATGCACTTCATGCAGGTGGAAGGGGATGAATCGCGGGCGGGGCATGTAGAAGTTGCCTTCAAATTAACGTCTGCCTGCTATGAGCTCGCCAAGACGCGCTTTGCTCAGGCGGAGGTTCAGCCGCTCGCCTTCAAGAATAAGGCAGGGGAGGTCATTCCCTTTTCTGATGGCTGGACGATACAGGTAAAAGAAGGAGTGAGGCTGCACTTGGCCCAAGCTACACGAGCCATTCCAGAAAAAGAAGCGATCGAGAGTCGAAGTTCGCTCGGGTATGTGCGCGTGGAGATTGATGAAGATCTGTTAACTCATCCGGAAGCAATAGGAGACGAGCTGGAGATGCTCCTCGAGAGTCACTTCCAGATCCCAAAGGCGCTGGCGGTTCCTGGGATGGAGCAGCAAGAACGTTACAAGAAGGCTCGCTATGCCTGGCTACAGAAGCGATCCGTCGACGAAATAGATGAACAGGAGTGGGCGACAATTTCTCCGCGCTTAAAACGAGAGGCGGTTGCGCCGAATCATTCGACGTTTGTACTAGAAGGGCGTTCCAAAGAGCTCTGGGAGCGTTCACGGTATGCGTGTTACCACGCGGTTCATGGCGGCCCAGAGCAGATCGTATCTATGTTCCAGGCCGGTGGTTTGATGAGTACAACCTCTCGTTATGAGCGAGGGATGTTCATTTCGGGAATGTCTTCCGTGGATGACATTCGCGTAGGTGGAGCGGATTATGCTTTTACACGTATTGCGACAGAGGCGTCCCTGAAGCTCCTTTCAGCGTATGCGAAGGAGAATGACATGGGAAAAGAGCTGAACGACGCCCTGCAGCTCAACCGAGCTTACACAGAGGGAAAACCCTTCATTGTTTTTGAGCCGGATCTGTTAGATCGAACGGATGCGTTTTCCTACAACGACGATAAATCGGGAACTACGGCTCCAGCGGAATTCACGAATCGTCAATCGATGGATGAGGTGTTTCATACTCAGGCGACGGTTCTTGGAAACAGTTTTTCCACCAACGAAACGATGTTTCAGGCGGGGATTGGTGCGCAAAAAATGAAATTTATCGTCTGTCATCCACAAATATCAACGGAAGAAGCGCTTACGTTTTTGAAGGAAAAAGAAATAACAACGATTGAAGGGGTGTCGATCGATCAGTTATCAGAAATGGAGCCTCTGGCTCTAAGGCAGGTGCTAGAGGGGGCTCGAGCAGAGCTTGATAAAAAAATAGACGACTATGTTGAAGAAAAGAGACGACAAGGGGTGTATGGAGATAATTCGCGCAGCCGCTTCTTTAAGGTCATGAATGACTTACGTGATCAACGTGGGGAGATGTTGGCGGTATTTCGAGCTGCAGGGATTGAAAAAATAGGGAAACGTAGCATTAATGAGGCGATCGTGACGGCAAGAACCTACTTCGACTTAATTGACCTGTCCGCCGCCTAATACGTTATGGCATTTCCACTCCCTGTAGACCTCATCGCTCTCCCTGGTCGCGTCTATCTTGTCCAACATCCCACGGATATCTCTGTTCTTATTGCAGTAGATGTGAAATACAGCGCGGACTGGGTTGGTTGGTTCGACACCGTTCGCGAACGGGTGATGAGACTGAGGCTGCCAATGACCGTAACTGAAGAACGTATCAGCTTTGAACGGTTAGACGGAGCAGGTGGCGTTTACACGCTTGTACCGCTGACGCTAGGGCTGTATCAGTCGCATGTCCGTCATCGATTGGCGGGTGGAAAGGATTTTGCCACGGAAGAGGACCTTTTGGCTGCATTCGAACAAACCGGTTAAATACAAAACCCCTCGGGCAAACGAGGGGTTTTGTGTGGTGCGCGTATCTGGATTCGAACCAGAGACCTCCACAATGTCAATGTGGCGCTCTAACCAACTGAGCTATACGCGCGGGTTTTGAACGTCGAAATCATAGCGGAGACCCTTCGCTCCGTCAACCAGTTGTCGGCGTTTTCGTCCGTATGGTATCCTAAGGGCAACTCTTAATTCTCACCCTCCACCACGCTCTTTCCTATGGACGCCAAGCCTCTCAAACGCCGCACGATCCGCCGCCGCTCCGCCCCTCTTGTCATGGACGACAGCCTTTCCGCTACCCCTGACCAGCAAATGAGCGCTGTCTGTGGACATTCTGCCTGCGGAGTCAGCTGTAACGTGCACTATGCCGGTCCAACGACCTCGATCGCGGATCACCATGCCGGTCATGCAGCTCGTGGCACGAATCACGTCTGGGCTGCCGCTATCGTGAGTGGCTTGGCAGTGGTGTTGACGGGCGCAATCGCCTACAGCTCGGTGGAGGCAAGTTCGGCAAGTTCATCCGTTGGTACGGCGATCGTTGTTCAGTCCGAAGTGGACCGCTTGGTTGAGCGCTTGAATACACTCGAGGTCCAGTTGCGTGACGTGAAGACGGCTTGTGCGGCCGGAGGGGACAACCAGCTCCCAATGGCTCCTGATGCAATTGACGGACGCTAAGATCAAAACAAGAATCGACGAAAAGACCGCCAGCTGGCGGTCTTTTGAATAGGGCTTAGGCTGTCGGCTGTGGGAGATGTTTTTGTTTTACATGCTTCAAGTACGCAACCAGAATAAAACTAATAATCACGAGGAGGTACCAGGAGCTAATGATTTTGAATGAAACAATCGTCCAGGCACCATGTTGGTCTGGATACTTCCAGGCGCCAAAGTAGGTCGAGATATTTTCGGCGATCCAGATGAAGAAGGCGATCAATAAGAAGGAGAGGCTTATCGGCATCCGGTAGACGCGGGTTGTGATCATAAACTCAACCCAGACTTTCCAAAAAACGACGAAGACGAGGGGGATCAGGACCCAGCGAGCATCAGGAACAAAGAAATTGGTAAAGAAGTTGAGGTAGATTGCCGCCGCAAGGACGACGCTCGCGACGTAGGGGACGCGGCCCGTAAGCTTAAGACGCATGATACGCCACGACTGACTGATATAGCTTCCAACTGCGGCGTACATGAAGCCGCTGTAGAGTGGAACGGTTGCAATCTTAAAAATGCCAGGTTCTGGGTACGACCAAGCGCCAACGAAAGCACTTGTTTTAAAGAGCTCAAGGCACAGACCGATGAGGTGAAACAGAGCAATCGTTTTAATTTCATCTTTTGTTTCAATCTTCGTCAGGTAAAGAATGATTTGGAGGGCGAGTGCCGCCAGGAAGAGAAAGTCGTAGCGATGAAGTGGTCCAAGGGGGAGTTTGTGGGAAAGAAAAAGCAGCGCGAAAAAGGCGCCGGCAAAAATACAGGCACGAGCTTGTTTGAGACCAAAAACGAGAAATTCTTTTAGGTAGAAGGCGAACATTCGAAGATTCGTCAAATGAGAAAAAACTCTAACTTGGACTGATCATAAGCATTTTTTCAATATATCTCCAAAAGATCAATCACTCTCACTGCTTTTACAAGGTCAGATGCTTGAAGAGAGTGGGGCAAGGTACCTACATCGTAGTGAAAGTAATGAACGGTCATAACGACCCCGTTCTATAGAACGGCTGACACTGTTAAGGACGAAGCGATGATGGCTGGTGTTGACGTTTCTTGCAGGGCGTATATAGTGTAGTTATTACACTAACTAATTACGACTATGATCAACCCACTCGAGCTACTCGATATAAACCGCATTCTTATTACGGTCTTTGGGTATCCTTTGAGTTATATCGAATGTGCGGGAACGATCTTTACGATCTGGTGCGTGTGGCTGACGACGCGCGCCAAAGTCTTGTCGTGGCCCGTGGGAATTGTCGGGACAGTGTTGTTTGGAATCTTGTTCTATCAGATTCAGCTGTATTCGGATCTCTTCGAACAGATCTATTTTTTGATCAGCGGATTCATGGGGTGGTGGATCTGGCTCCATCCGAAGGGGATCGATTGGAATCCAGGGAAAGAATTGAGGATTACCAAAAATTCACGTCGCGAGAACGTTCTTTATCTTGCAATCATTGTGGTTGGGACGGCGTGTCTGACGTTTGTCGTGATGCATCTGCATCTTTGGCTACCGAAGTATTTTCAGGAGCCTGCGTCTTTGCCTTTGCTTGATGCCTTTACAACGGTTCTGAGTTTTGTCGCACAGTGGCTGTTAGTGCGAAAGAGACTGGAGAGTTGGATTCTGTGGATTGTAGTCGATGTGATCGCCGTTGGGCTCTATTGGTTCAAGGGGGTGAAGTTTATCTCACTAGAATATCTGCTCTTCTGTTTCTTGGCGGTACTCGGTTTGTGGCGTTGGATGCAGCAATATAAAGCGGAACACAAAACAGTATGAACAGACTCCAACCGCATCGCTACAAGCGGGGATTAGTGATCGGAAAGTTTTATCCACCGCATTTGGGGCACAAGTATTTAATTGATACGGCGAAGTCGCAGTGTGAAGAATTGACAGTGATCCTCTGCTACAAGCGTTCAGAGATGATTCCAGGGACGCTCCGTGCACAATGGCTCAAGCAAATTCATCCCGATGTCTACGTGAAGCTTATTGAAGATACGAAACTCGCAGATGACGATTCGAAAGGCTGGGCGGCGTTTACGCTCGATATCTTAGGGTTTGTACCAGATGCGGTCTTTACGTCCGAGGCCTATGGGGATCCATATGCGTCTTTCATGGGAGCGATTCATGTCTTGGTCGACAAGGAACGAACGACGATTCCCATTTCAGCTACAAAGATTCGAAGTAATCCCCTGTATCACACGCAATTTCTGGCACCGGTAGTGCGAGCGTATTTTACGTGGAGGATTACGGTGTTAGGTGCGGAATCAACGGGAACGACGACGTTGGCGCGGACACTTGCCAGTCATTACAAAACCGTTTGGGTTCCGGAATATGGTCGGCCGTATTCGGAAGGAAAATTAACGAGTGATGGAAAAGCGATGTGGTGTAGCGAAGAGTTTACAAAAATTGCGGAAGCGCAGAATGCCTTTGAGGATGCGTTAGCCGAGTGTTCGAACGGACTCGTCATTTGTGATACTGATGCCTTTGCGACAAGTATTTGGCATGAGCGCTATCTTGGGACGCGTTCGAAGCGAGTTGAGGAGATCGCGGCTTCGCACCTGCATGATTTGTATATTGTGACCGGGGATGAAATTCCCTTTGTCCAGGATGGGACACGCGATGGGGAAGCGATTCGTCATCAGATGCACGCGAGATTTATCGAACGTCTCACGGAAGAGCATAAGCCATTTATTCTTGTTCAAGGGTCTCGTGAAGCACGTCTCAAGGCGGCGATTGGGGCAATTGATCAGTTGGCGCATGGGCCACTTCACCTGTAGCATAGCTCTGTCTCTATGAGTCCCCGTGCACCTCAACTTCATTTTGCGGTTCTAGCCGCCGATACGGTTCTCTTTACGTTACACAACGAGGAACTATTGGTTCGACTTATCTCTGTGCAAGCCTCTTCTGCCTACCCACGGCACAAAGGCTTACCGGGTGGTCTCTTGCGGCCTGAGGAGACGGCGGAGCAAGCGGCCCTTCGGCATCTGGAACAAAAGGCGCGCATTACAATAAAAAACGTGTACCGTGAACAGCTCTACACCTTTAGCGCCATCGATCGAGATCCGCGTGGTCGTGTGGTGGCGGTGGCCTATCTTGCCTTGATTCCGTGGGAAGCGCTGAGCCTCGCTGAACAGGCTGCGGAGCCAGACACAAGCTGGTATCCTGTCAAAAAGCTCCCAAGACTCGCCTATGATCACGCGGAAATTATACGAGTAGCCTTAGAGAGATTGCGGTCTAAGATCGTCTACTCCACCTTGATCGCTAAGTTGCTGCCTAAAGAGTTTACCCTGACAGAGCTCGAGAAAGCCTATGTAGCCATTTTGGAGCAACCCATCGACAAGCGAAATTTTCGGAAGAAAATTCTGAGACAGGGCTTTGTGGAACAGCTCAACAAGCAGCGAACAGGCCTTAAGCAGCGACCAGCTAGTCTGTTTCGTTTTACTTCTCAAATAGTTCAATTGATCGAGGTTCTGTAGCCATTTGCCTTGGTAAAGACAAAACCAGCCGCGAAGTGCGGCTGGTTTTGTGAAAAGCGATCGACGGAAGCTTGGATTACATCTTTACGAGCGTATTCAAGAGCGTTCGTGTTGTTGTATCGAGCGTTCCAGTTGTTGGAAGTGCGCGCCCTTTTTGAAAGGTTTGGAGCGCTTTTTTGGTGACTTGTCCAAAGAAGCTGGTTTCACTCACCTTCAAGAAGCGCTGGAGGGTACGTACATCGGTGCCGCTCATCCCTGACTGCAAGTTGCGGGTGAAGGCTTGGGCAACCGGACAGGTAACGGGCTGCATGAGGCTCTGGATGATCGCACGTGTGGTGCTTGTGAAGTTCCCATCACTTGAGAGTTGGCGGGCGCGCTGGAAGGCTGTGAGAGCTCGTTTGGTGCTTGGGCCAAAATAGGTGGTCTCATTTCCGCGTGATCCAGACCCGCTTAGGGCGATTGGTGCCGCATTGCGATTCAGGAAGATCTGGAGTTGTTTGACGTCGGGTGAGCTTGCACCGAGTTTAAGATCCCTTGTGAAGGTGTAGTTGAAGCACTGACGAGCTGACTGTACAGGTGTCGCAGGATTCAGCACGGGTTGGATTGAGGCTGTATCGATGACTGCAAGAGAGGCTTGGATAGTCGACGTTGGGGAAGTTGAACTTGAGGCAAGAAGATTCTGGACAGGGGTGATCACAATCCAGTCGCTTACACCCATGCTCCCGCCCCCTCCGCCCCCACCTCCGCCAGCTGATCCGCGAGAGGCTGATCCGCCTCCGCCACAGCCAAGTGTCGTGAAGGTTGATCCAGCACTTGTCCGGGTGTTGCCATATCTATCGGCTGAAATCGCTTGGAAGTTATACGCCTGGCAGGGGAGGAGCCGAGTGATCGTGACCCGATGGTTGAGTGTACGAGGGGATGTGTCACTCACTCCGGAAGAGGAGCCGTAGGAATTGTCCGTGCTGTAAACGATGTTGGACGAGGCTGGCTCGTTCGTTGTCCAGTCTATCTGTGCGCTGTCGGTTGATGGTGTAACTGTAATATACGAGATCGTTGGATCCTCTGAATCTGTTTCGATGGAGCTGAAGCGCAGAGTGGGATATGTGCTTGCATGGTCCTGCCAGACATCGGAAAAGTCCCAGCTATCCATGGGTGTGCTTGTTGTTGTGTAGAAGGAGGTTAGGTCGGTGCGTGCGGTACAGCCAACCCCTTCGTTGCTTTGAACGCAGGCTGTTGCGGAGCCTGAGACACGGCCGTAGGCGAGATCGGTCGGGGTAATTCCGGAGAGGCTACCGATCATCCACCCAAGACGGGCGGAGGCACTCGGGTCGCTCAGACTGGCGATCGCGAAGACGTGGTCAATCGTTGTGTTGCTGTTGCTGCTCTGCGCGGAGCCGATGAAGCCAGCGACGTTCAAGGGAGATCCTCCGATTGTGGTAACCGTGCTGGACGCATAGGCACGGCTCAAATTGGCGTACGAGAGCGTGGAATTCAGCGCTCCGAGAAGTCCACCGGTATCACGCGCACCCGTTACGTTTCCGGTAGAGTAGAGGTCTTCTAGGTTAATATCTCCATCCAGCTGCCCCATGAAGCCGCCGACGTAGCGATAGCCTTGGACATTTCCACTGGCCGTGTTTTGGCGAAGCGAACACGCGGCGAACTGAGCGTCATTTTCTGATTTACAAGAAAGATACCCCACGAAGCCACCCGCATTTGAAGCGTTGTCATTCTGAATATTACCCGTTACATCGCCGCTCGAGCTACTGTTTGTAATCGTGAGTCCACCTGTTCCTTGGGCATGCTGGATCGTGGTACCCGCACCGGATCCATTCGATCCACCGAGGAACCCACCCACGTTCCCGTTCCCGATGACGTCTCCTGAGGCGCTGTTTGAGTCGAAGGAGATGGTTGAATGAACGGCGCTGGCAAAGGTGTTATTCAATAGACCAATAAATCCTCCGATATTCGTTGTTTCACCCGTGACCGCCATAGAGGTTTGGTTGTTGCTCAGGTCGATCGTATGAGCTGAGCCTCCATCGGATGTAGTAAGGTTTCCAATGAATCCGCCAAGGGTGTTACCACCAGAGAGGCTTCCAGAAGAGCTTGAATGTGAAACGGTGAAAGAGGCTGGTCCGGCTGTGCCAGCGCTTAGCGAGCCAATAAAACCGCCACCGTATGAACCACCCGAGCCAAGATCTAAGGTGCTAGAGACGCTGGAGCGAGCGATCAAAAGACTGCTCGTGGAGTTCAGGCTTACCATTCCAAAGAGTCCACCCTGGTACTGAGAGAATGGAAAGAACATGCTGGGGCTCATGTCTCCTGTAACGTGGGCATTAGAAACGGAAAGCGTGGAGCTAGCTGCTATGTCGAGCCTACCGACGAGGCCACCGACATAGCGCCATCCTTGGATGGTGCTGTTATGCACCGTCACGTTTGACCATGTGGTTTCTTCGCCATTTGAAAGCGTTAACTCTCCGATCAACCCTCCTGTGCCTATGAAGCCAGGATCTGAGATCACATCAAGACTGCTGGAAACATTCGTAAGGGTAATGTCTGTCGCATATCCAGCAATAGCTCCTGCAGACATGCCTCCTTGAATCTCCCCAGGGCCGATGTTGAGATCTTTTACCGTCCCTCCATCAATTTCTGAAAACAATCCATCGTAGCTGCCAAAACTAACCATTTCAAAATTTTCGATGGTATACCCGTTGCCATCAAAAATCCCAATGTAGGGCTGAGACCAGTCAATCGGGTCTACGGGAACCCCAGCACAATCAATATCGTTATCGAGAATGAAGTCCTCTGCATAGTTTGCACTCGTTCCATCGATTGCTTGCAGTTCGGCGCAGGTCGTGAGATGGATGGGGATGGGCGCTGCGACGGTAAACGAAGGAATGGCCACCTGCGTCGCGTAGGTTGTGTCTGGATCTGTGACGGTCAGGGTACAGTCGTTATATGTTCCGTTCGGAAGGCTGTCCATGCTTACGGTGCTTGTACCAACACCGATCGTGATCGAGCTCGTCGAGGTACAGCTCCCATCGTACGTCAGGGTGCCAGCCGTATCGGTATGTACGCCGAGCGAAGGCGTGAGACGATTGTTCAAGGGCGTTGGAACGCGGGATCCGATTTCAACCACCGGTGCATTGGGCGCCTCAATCGGATAGAAGCTGAAATACATGCTGGCGAAACCCTCATGCTCGTAGTACTTAATATTGATGGTATGGACTCCGGCGCTTACGTATACGCGCTTTATCTTGGGTCTATCTGGCAAAGGCTGAAGGACGTAGTTGTTGATGAGGGTGGTTCCATCGAGCGTTAAGATGGTTCCGTCATCACTCGCGAGATCAAACTCGTACCAACCGGCTGCAAGTGTGACCGTTTTTGTTGCTTCAACGAACCAGTCCGTTGCGTTGATTCCCGGGTAGGGAGAGGTGTTGTTGCCCCAGTCAAAGGCTAATGTTGAAGAGGTGAATGTATGATTCGGAATCCCTGTTGGGAAGGGGAGGACGCTCGCGTCTCCACCCGCATTCCATACGCTGACGGCATAGGTCCCCGTCGTTTCAACGCCGAAGGTAAAGACGTTGGTTGAGCCACTGATCGTTGAGCTCGCATCTCCCGGGTCGATACTGGCGTAGTAGGGGAGAAGAGTGTATCCCACGATTGGATAGCGCTGCGTTACGAACGTGCTGCTAGAAACGCGAAACAAAAGCGGACTTCCATTGATACATGTTGTCCCGACCGTTGGATCGCCGACGACGGTCCCGGTCGCGCTTGTCATACCAAGACTCGCGTAGGCACTGCCGTTACAGGTCACCTCAATGTTGGCATTAACGATCGGCAAGCGAGTTTCATCAAGGATCGTGGCGCGCACCTGTCCGGTGGCTGCTTGGGCAGGGAAAAATGGCACGAGAACGCACAGGGCTGCGATAAAACCGACAGCCAGGGAGAGGCTTGTTGTAAATGAACGCATAAGATGGAAGGAGTATACCATTCATATAGAATCCGCTACCATGCGCCCATGAAATATCGCACGTGGTCTCGTACAATTCGCCTGTATCTGACGGGGGTATCTATGGGCACGGCGGATCTTATCCCTGGAGTGTCTGGGGGAACGATCGCCTTCGTCTCAGGTATTTACGAGGAACTTTTATACAGTATCAACCTGATCACGAGTCAGGTACTGAAGCTTGTCCTTAAAGGACAGATCCGCGAAGGGTGGAAATTGATCCCATTCCGTTTTCTTATCCCTCTGGCTCTGGGCATGGCCTCGGCGATTTTTGGGTTAGCGCACACGCTCTCCTGGTTGCTAGAAGTCTATCCTCTTTACGTGTGGGGATTTTTCTTTGCATTGGTAATCGCTTCTACATACATCGTGGCAAAACGGGTCCGTGTCTGGAATGTACGCTACATAGCTTCGTTTATTCTTTCCACGATAGGCGCATTTTGGTTGGTCGGCCTTTCTCCTGTCGAGACGCCCTTCACCCCCTGGATGATTTTCTTGAGTGGATTTATTGCGATCTGCGCCATGATTCTACCTGGAATTTCCGGATCTTTTATCTTATTGTTACTTGGGAAATATCGCCAAATTCTTGCCGCAGTTACAGAACGTGACTTCTTTACGCTCGTAATCTTTACGCTAGGATGTATTTTAGGAATATCGCTCTTCTCTCGTTTTTTGGGTTGGTTATTCCAGAAGCATCACGATATCTCCGTTGTTGTCTTGGCCGGATTTATGCTTGGTTCCGTTCGTAAAATTTGGCCTTGGCAGTTTGAAAATCAACCTGTTCTTCCAGATCGGTTCGGAACCGAGACAGCCCTTGTTCTCGTTTTTATGGTGATTGGATTTGTGATTATATTCGGGCTAGATCGTTTCCGCGCTTTGAAAGAGCGCACACAAGATCTTGGAAGTAAGGCCTTTGTCCATGAGCACGAAGTAGCGCTGGAGCAGGGAAAAGGTTAGGCTAGAAGCATGATCAAAGAATACCTCGCCTATCTAAAAGACAATCCAAAACACTATTGGTTTAAGGCGAAACTATATGGGTGGGGATGGACGCCGGTCAGATGGCAAGGCTGGCTCGTGCTGCTGGTCTATGTCGTCGCGCTCGCGGGTTTTGGTTTAACGATCGACGAAAAATCACCTCCACGTGAAGTCATGTTCATGTTTCTCCTCCCCATGATGCTTCTGACGATCGCTCTCATTCGTATTTGTTATAAAACGGGTGAGAAACCTCGCTGGCAATGGGGTCCGCCTCGAAAGTAGTTCTTGCGCGAGAGTCTATCTTAGACGGTGGAAGATCGACGCCGTTGATATTGCATTAATAGATCTGGCGATAGGAAGGATTCTTTTCCAGCCGCTAAGAACTTTTCCATCGTTCTCTCATCGACAAAGGCTTTGAATCCTTTGAGAAACGTATCGAACTGATACCGCTCATCTCGATAGTAGACGGCTACCTTAAAATCGTCCTCGGTCCATTTTTCCATATCCATCACCCAATACTGCAAGCAGCCCTCAAGATAATCGACGGCATGCACGAATTTGGACTCCAGTGTTTCGGCAGCCTCATTTTCCTCCCAGAGTCCAAAGAATTCTTTCCGAGTGGATTCATCCAAGGGCTCGAGAAGGAGGTGCATGGCTTTACGTTCAGCGAGGTGTTTCTCTTCGTGGCTAAACGACCCCTGTTGATTGGTGAGGGGAATGTCACCTGTCACCGCCTCTGCGAGGTCATGAAGAATAATCATCTTAAGTACCCGCTCACGATTCATAGGGACGCTGACTTTTTCAAGCAACGTCATCGCTAACAAGCAAGACATCCAGGAATGGTCAGCAACGCTTTCGGATCGACTTGAATCACTCGTCCATGAAGCGCGGAGCGTTGCCTTTAGCTTTTCCGCCCGCACAAAAAAATCGAGAATGGCTTGCATACGTAAGAAGGCTATAGGAAACGAACGGGTTTGACTATGAGGAACGTTGGGGTCAGAAATGCGAAAATCACGCTGTATAGGTGTGATTTTCGATGGCTCCCCCCTGTTGGACGAGTTCAGAACTCAGAATTGGAAGCAAATGAGGTTTAATATTCTGTAAATCCTATCTCAGGCTGAATGGATGGATTTCTTGCCGGTGTTCAATAGGTGGTAATAGCTCTAGAATCCGCTCAGGAATACTGTTTTGATTAACGGCTTCTTTCAATTTTTGACAAATCAACTCCGGATTCATTCGCTCTCTTTTTAGCGGCATTTGTCCCAACATCCGTAGAACTTCCTCTTGCTGAATTTTGCCGTGACGTAATCTCTCAAGAAGACTTCCTTCTCGATCTTGTTCCGGTGGTTCTTGGATCATCTCTATATTCGTAGAAAAGTAATAACGAACAGGCTTTCCTTCATGCTCGCTATCCACGAACCGTATGTCGTGCATCAACAAGAGCTTACCGTTGGTATGATAAACAACCATATTGTTTTTCATTTTTAATACTCCTCGTGCCCAAGCGCCTTGTGCTGGGAGAAGAAAAATTGGCGCTCGCTCAACTTCTTTCTGATAGTGCTCCCCACCAGCGTATTTTAATTGCGGAAAGCCCTCCGTTGCATATACCCCTCGTCCTTGAGCATTTTGCTTGCCGGGAACGAGTAAGAAGTCAGATCCCGCTTCAGGCAGTTCTTTGCCAACATGGAAAACAATACGTCCATCTTTATTTGATACCTTGACGAGTCCCATACGAAAATAAGTATTTAGCTAAAAATATGACAGGGCTAGGATAGCAAAATAGATAGAATTTGTATTTCTGTCTGGTTAACTCTACGCACCCAGTATGGGTAGTGCCACGTAAGCCACAACGCAAAAATCACGCTTTATAGGCGTGATTTTTGTTGGCTCCGAGACTTGGATTCGAACCAAGATACCCTGCTCCAGAGGCAGGAGTCCTACCATTAGACGATCTCGGAATGGGTCTGAATTGTGGCCCGATAGTATCGGACGAGGCCTCCCTGGTCAAGGCAGATCTGAGCGCTTTCACCCCCGTAAGTAGTTATTCTCCAATAATGTACAACCGCTTTTTGGCACGGGTGACGGCGGTGTAGAGCCAGCGTTTCCAGTCGTCGTCACTCATCTTTTGGAAGCGTTCTTCGAATAACAGGACCGTATCTGCTTGGCTCCCTTGGGCTTTGTGGACTGTGAGCGCATAGCCGAAGTCAAATCGTTCCCCGATCTGTTTGAGGGAGAGGCCTTCGACGGTATCCAGGACGGTATCTTTGCCGAACTGGTGGCGTGAGATGAGCCCGCTGAATTCACGCTCTTCCCCAGGGAAAGAGATGGTCGCGTCGTACCAGTGTTCGCCATCTTCAGTAAGGCTCTCAATCGTGCCAATCATGCCGTTGTAGAGGGGCTGGCCAATGATCGCGTACGAGTTCTTCAGACAGACAACTTTGTCGCCGCCTTCAGGATCACCTGTCTCAAAGCCGAGCGTTGCGCGCGCGGCGGTATTCAGTTTCTGGCGCGTGGTATTACGTCCGCACAAAATCAGTACATCTTTTTTTGAGGACAAAAGTTCATCCGTGAGGTCACGAATCCGATCTCCGTCTTCGTTCGCGTAGCTGAGCTTTTCGATGCCTTTGCCGTATTTACCAGGGGCGATGTGTCCGGTGGTTCGTGCTGCTTCGGCGAGTGTTAGGATGGGATTCCCAGCCGCCTGCCGGTGAATCTGCTCGAGACGAATCTTTGGATCATGGACCAGGTTAAATGAACTTCCGACTGGTGGGAGCTGCCCGTGGTCGCCGATTGCGATAATCGGGACGTTCAAGCTGACCAGGTCACGCCACAGATCTTCGGTGACCATACTCGCTTCGTCGACGATGATCAGGTTCGCTTCTACCTCTTTCGCGCGGTGCCAGCCGATGATCGCCCCCTCTTTTGAGACATGAGGCACGTAGAGGAGCGCGTGGAGGGTGGAGCAGGTGTCTTGTGGGAGAAGCATCTCCGCGGCTTCCAGTCGTTGGCGCAAGACATGGGTCGCTTTGCCTGTGAAGGCACAGAAAGCCACAGACAGATCTGCGTGACGTTCGTTTAACACCCAGCGCAGCACCGAAGCGAGCGTTGTTTTTCCAGTTCCGGCATAGCCACCCAGCGTGATGGTTTGGTCTTTGCCCTCCTTGAACCAGCGATAGAGTTGTTGAACGGCTTTTGCCTGATCCGGGGAGAGAACCATGGAATCGACTTAGTGCCCGCTTTTAATCTGCCACAACCGGAAGCGATAGAGTGCCTTGCGGAAGGGATGAACCCACTGACCTTGGAGGACACGTGTGCCAAATCGGAAGAAGCCTGTCTGCAGTACGGTGACGAGTGCTGCTGTCTGTTGGTGAGCGGGGGCGACTGGAGGCTGGCCTTTCACTTTCCGGAGGATGTTCGTTAGCACATCCTGAGCCATATGCAGGGCGGATTGTGCATTTTTTGGAGCTCGTACGCCGTCTTGTTCGTAGAGGATCGCGTCGCCTGCGCCGTAGAGATGCTCATCGAGCTGCAGGAACGTGTCGGATTTTAGGGGTCCGGGTGGAAACGCGGGCTCGATCGGGGGCGTGATCGCTTTTACCCCGGCTGCCCAGATGAGCGTTCCGTAGTTCAAGGTTGAATGATCGGCAAAGGTGAGCACGCCTTTCTCTGCGCCGCTGACCGTCAGATTGCAGCGAACGTCTACGCCGCTTTTTTTCAAGATCTCTTCACTCTGTCGGCAGAGGTCTTCTGGAAACCCAGAAAACAAGCTTTTACTACCTTCGACGAGCGTGATCTTCACGAGAGGTAAGAGCTGTTCTAAGCCGCGTTCATACGCCAGGTATTTCAGACGTTCCTGCATAGCCCCGAGAAGTTCGACGCCTGTTGGTCCGCCCCCGACGATTACGAACGATAAAATGCGTTTCTTATCTTCGTCCGTCCAAACCTTGGAAGCGCGGACGAGTGTCTCTGCGAGATGCACGATCAATCGATCAATGTCACTGAGCTCTTTGAGGGCAAACGACTCCTCCTGAAGACCGGGGATCCCAAAGAAGTTTGCCTTTGCTCCCGTTGCAAGGACCGCGCTATCGTAGGCGATTTCGACCGGCGCGCCGTTTCGCTGGCTCACATGCACAGTGCGGGTTTCGCGGTTGATTTGATCGATTGTGCCTTGGATAAAACGAAACCCGCGTTCGGACGCGAGTTTCGTTAAATCAACCGTGAAATTTTTTGGTTCAAGATCACCGGCGAGTCCGTTGATCAAGAGCGGGCTGAAGGTGAAGTGGGGCTCTTCTGAAATGAGTGTGACCTCAAGTACGTCTGCATGTGCTGGAACAGCGTGGGTGGCAATCCACGTCCCCGCAAACCCACCCCCCAGAAGAACAAGTTTATGTTTCGACATGCCCTCTATGATGACGAGTTCTCGGCAGGGTGTCCAACTCCTTCGATGACCCGTTAGCTCCCGTCGCGACTTGAGAAGAATTCTGTTGCACGCTTCATGCTTGGGAAAGTTCCTGCATCTGACCAGAAGCCTTTCACCGGTTTCGCGACAAGTTTATTTTGCTTCAAATAGTGATTGTTTACATCCACAATTTCGAGCTCCCCACGTCCAGAAGGTTTGAGGGTCTTCACAATGTCGAAGACGGCGCTGTCATAAATGTAGAGACCCGTCTGAGCGAAGTTCGATTTTGGTTGCTTTGGCTTTTCTTCAATCGAGAGCACCTGGCCTTGATCGTTGATCTCCATCACGCCAAAGCGTTGTGGGTCTGAGACCGGTTTGTAGAAGGCCATAGCCCCACCCTTGAATGATTGAACTTCGTCGCGGAAAGAGTCTTCGAAGATGTTGTCGCCCAGAATGACGGTCAAGTTGTCGTAGCCTGCAAAGTCTTCGGCCATACCAACGACCTGAGCAATTCCGCCCGCCGCATCTTGCACGCGATAGCTGATACTGCAGCCGTATTGAGCACCACTTCCAAGAAGTTTAACGAACTGGTGAGAATATTCGGGACCTGTGACGATCAGAATTTTGCGAATGCCCGCATCCAACAGGGTTTGCAACGGATACAGAATCATCGGTTTGTTATGAACCGGCAACAAGTGCTTGTTCGTAACGCTCGTGAGTGGGGCGAGGCGCGATCCCATCCCACCGGCAGCGATCATTCCTTTCATTTCGGGAACGTGTCCGAGGGCTGAAAGAACCGGGGGAATAATGATACAAGGGACGACGGGCGATGTAGCGGACGAAGTGACTGCTGCGGCTTGATCGGCGGCTTTTTTGATCGCAGCATACCGTTCCATTGTGTCGCGAATCGCGATATCGATGGGACGCATGTGAATGCCGAGCTCAGCCAAGCGCGTAGACTGAAGGATACAGGTTGATCGGTTTTTGGCAGTTAACCCACGTGTTGCGAGTTCTGCGTCGCCAATCCACTCACAGCTGTGTGATGGGTCTACGAGATCGCGATACAATCCAAGCATGTCGCGATAGCGAAGGGCGCCTGGGTTCGTCGCGTGGAAAATCCCGGTTCCTTCCTTCTTAATCAGCCCTTGCAAGACATAGACCAAGTCTTCGATGATCGTCACGCTATTTTGAACATCGATGACCTGCTTGTAGGCAGAGAGCTTGGTGATCAAATTCTTTGGAGAGGGGACGAAATCAATCGGAAGTCGCAAACGAACGACAGCCGTCTTTGGGAGACGAGACAAGATCAGGTCGGCGGCGTACTTCGTGCGTGAGTAGAACGCTTGGGGGTTAGTCGCATCTTCTTCTTTCCAGCCGATCGGGTCTGGAGAGTCTCCGTAGAAAATACAGCCGGAAGCCAATTGAATGAAGTAAATTCCTTTTTCTTGGCAGACATCCGCGAGGAGGAGAGGGGCGACGGTATTCGCTTGATAGGTCTCCACCTGATGGGTTTCACACCAGTCCACGTTTGGTTTTCCTGTTTTTCCGGCAGCGTTAATCACGGCAGCCGGCTTGTATCGGTCGAGTTCGGCGGCGACCGCGGCACGGTCCTCGATTCGTACTCGGCTCAAAACGGCGTTTGGCATGAGTTCCGCCAAGCGACCGCCAAAATACCCAGCTCCAAAAATAAGGACGCCATTCTGCGAAACGGGACCATTCGTTGTTGGAAGAGGGGCTGTCATGGTTGGAACCGGACTCGCGGCGAGTGCGGCAAGCGTTTCCGCGGGGAGCGGGGCGATTGCGGATGTGTTCAGCGCGCCAGGTAACGCCACGGCGCTCGGGCTGGCGGTTGTGTTCAGCGCCTGTTGGAAGTTGTTCATTTCTCCGCGTTTCTTGTTCCAGAGCTGTTCAACCCAGCCCGTGTGGCTGCGATACCAATCAATCGTTTCTTGCATCCCACGGCGGAATTGGTCACGAGTGTAGATCGGGTGCCATCCGAGAGCGGTGATCTTGCGCGCATCGATGGCGTAGCGGCGGTCGTGACCAGGGCGATCTGTAATAAACTCGATCCGCTCTGGACCAAAGCCCATCAATTCGAGCATCAAATGCGTGATCTCGAGGTTGTTGCGTTCGTTATCGACTCCGATATTGTAGATCTCGCCAGGAACGCCTTTTTGTAACAAAAGATCGAGTGCGCGTGCGTGGTCACGGACATGAATCCAATCACGGACGTTGCGGCCATCGCCGTAGACAGGCACTTTTTCCCCCTTCAACAGCTTAAAGATGAAGAATGGGATCAGCTTTTCTGGGAACTGGTACGGGCCGTAGTTGTTTGAGCAGTGAGTTACGATCACCGGCGTCCCATGCGTCATGTGGTAGGCGCGGCACATCATGTCACCCCCCGCCTTGGCTGCCGCGTATGGCATGTTAGGCGTGATTGGTGTGTCTTCGGTGAACAGGGTTGGCTCGTCTAACTTAAGCGAGCCATAGACCTCATCAGTGGAGACGTTGACGAATTTTTCTAATTTATTGGTCCGAACCGTATCTAAAATCATCTGAACCCCGAGCGCATTCGTCAAAACGAAGTCCTTACAGCCCCCATGGATCGAGCGATCGACGTGTGTTTCGGCCGCAAAGTTGATGACATGGGTGACTCCATGGGCGCGAACAACGTTGTTCAGGGCATCCAAATCCGTAATATCCCCCTGCACGAAGCGATAGCGCTGATCATGCGAGATATCCGCTAGGTTCTCTAAGTTTCCGGCGTACGTCAGTTTATCGAAGTTTACGATGAAAATATCCGGATGCGTTTCGAGCATGTGCCGAATAAAGTTTGATCCGATAAAGCCAGCACCGCCACAGACGAGTAGTCGCATAGGGAGAGGGGAGGGAAAGTTGACGTGACTTGGACTAGATTGATAGCGTTCAGACGTCAGTTGTCCGACCCTACCAGCCCGAAAACGGCTTGCCAACCCCGTCCATGTCCTCTCGTGCCACCTTTCTTCCTCCGCCTCCGATTGAGGCGGACATCTCGACGATCACGATTGGCTACAACGTCCGTGATCTTACAATTCGGAATATGGAGACGCTGCTGGAAAGTGAGGGGGACCTAAAAATTCAAATCATTTTGGTCGATAATGTATCTCAAGATGGCACCGCAGAGGCGATCATAGAGCGCTTTCCAGAGGTTCACGTCATCAAAAATCACTACAATACAGGGTTTGCGCACGCGGTGAACCAGGGGATCGCGGCTTCACGCGCGCGTCACGTGCTTTTGTTGAACCCAGACATGCGCGTCACGAAAGAGGCGATGGCAAAAATGGTGGCCTACGCCGACGCGCATCCTGAGGTCGGTGTGATCGGAGGGAAATTGATGACCGAGGACGGTCGTCTTGTGCCACATGTGCGGCGTTTCCCAGATGTCTGGTCGCAGCTCGCCGTTATTTTGAAGCTCCCACACGTATTCCCAAAAGTGCTTGCACGTTACATGCAGGAGGACCTCGACCCAGACAAAGAGCAGGATGTGGACTCAGTTCGTGGGTCATTTTTCCTGATCACGCAGGAGGCGCTGAAACGCTTCGGCTGTCTCGATCCACGCTACTATATTTTCTTTGAAGAAGTAGATTTTTGTCGCCAAGTGGTGGAGAAGGGGATGAAGGTTCGCTACGTGCCTTCGATTACTGCCATCGATTACGTCGGACGGAGCTTCAAACAGAAGACGCGCTACTGGAGCCAGAAGCAATTTACGAAGTCGATGATCCAATACTTCGAAAAGTGGCAGCCAAAGTGGCAGAGCTATCTGCTTCGTCTTGCGCGTCCATTAGGACTTTCGAGTTTGTGGTTGGTTGATCGCTGGCGCGAGTTGCGAGCTAAATCCGTGCTGAAGCCACTTCCTTAGCGTATGCCCAAGATTGCGATTCAAACGCCATTTTATCTTAGCTCCGCCTACTTACCGATGCTCCTGAAGAGCTTGAAGGCGCAAACGGTAACTGATTGGGTTTACTACTGCTGTGAAAATTCTGGTGATGACGAGGAGCGGAAAAAGGTTTCAAAGATCTTAGCGGAGAGTGGGGTCCCGTATGTTTTTTCGGAAAGTCCTACCAATTTGGGCTTCGCGGGCGGGAACAACGCCCTAATGGCGAAGCACAACGCAGAATTTATTTTATTATTGAACGAAGATGCGTACTTGGCACCTGATCATTTGGAGAAGTGCTTGAAGCGCTTCGAGCTTGATCCAGAAGCGGGGGCGGTGGTTGGAATCGTCTATCGTTGGACGGCTCCTGTTGATCAAGAAGAGGTCGTCGGCCCGGACACGTTTATCGATACGATCGAGCTCGACTACCGCTGTCTCGCGAGTGTCGTGGATCGTGCCGCAGGCAAACAGCGCAAAGAAGTTGAGTCTGAGTTGTTGCAGGCGCGGCGTGTGATGGGTGTTTCGGGCGCTGTGTGTATGATTAAGCGCAGTGCAGCCGAAGCGGTTTCTCCAGAAAAGTTGTTGTTCGATCCAACGTTTTTCATGTATCGCGAAGATGTCGATTTGGCGATCCGTCTCTATCGCAAAGGCTTTCATGCCTGGTTCGACCCTTCTATTTTGAGCTTCCATCGTCGAAGCATTAAAGCGCCAAAGGGAATCTATGCACGTATTCTGGATGAACGTAAGCGTCCACCACATTTGCGCGAAGTGATGTTCCGGAATCAGTGGAAGCTCTATATTTATCACCTCTCCTGGAGGCTGAGTGCAAAAGATTTAATTCGTTCCTTTCTGCATGAGTCGATTCATCTGGTCTTTATCTTTGTTTCATCACCGACAGTGTTCGTGCGTGGTGTTTTATCCATTTTGCGTGCGTGGCCAGACGCCTGGCGCCGTCGTCGTGCATTGAAGCAGCTCGGCTTCACCCATCATGTCCGTACGTAATTCTATGAACCAACTTCCTAAAATCGGCATTATCTATCTCACGTATCCCTACGCAAAATGGGAGCTGGATATTAATCGCTGCCTCGCCTCACTCGAAAAGCTCAATTATCCAAAAGAGCAGCTTGAGTTAATTTGTGTTGAATCGAAAGGGAAGATCGATTCTATCAAAGATTGGTTTGAAAAAACCTGGATGCCAAAGTCGGGGAAAGAGTTGCCGAACATCACCTATATTTATAACGACGAATGGATCGGCTTCTCCGGCAACAACAACTTGGGGTATGTGAAGGCAAAGGAGTTGGGATGTGAGTTTGTGCATCTGACGAATGAAGACACGGATGTTGATCCAGATTACCTTCTTCGAGCAGTTGAACGCATCCAAAAAGATCCCGCAGTTGCTTGTGTTCAATCACTGATTTTGTTGGGTGAAGAGCGCAACAAGGTGAACACGGTTGGAAACGCCTTCCATTATCTTGGCTTCGGTTATTCACGTGGATACCGCTGGACGAAGGAAGGGGCGCTGAAGTTTTTTGAAGAAGAACGCAAAACGAATCCAGATTTGGAAATTGGCTATGCGTCGGGTGCGGCTGTGTTGGTGCGCATCTCTGCCTTGAAGGACGAACCGCTCTTCGACGAAAAATTCTATTCGTATCATGAAGATACGGACCTCTCGATGCGCTTGCGCTTGCGCGGATTGAAGACGGTCGTCGAGCCAACGTCGATCTTGTGGCACTACTACGAGTTCGGGAAGAACAGAATGAATTATTACTGGATGGAAAAGAATCGCACGATTCTCATCTGGATGTACTACCGTTGGCCAACCCTGGTTCTTCTCCTGCCGATCTATATCATCATGGATTTGGCGATTCTCCTCTTCTCGATCAAGGGTGGCTGGGCGGATTTGAAGCTGAAGGTCTATAAAGACTGGTTTTCGAAGGACTACCGCCAGTGGGTCTGGGGTCGCCGGAAGATGCTTCAGCAGATGCGGACGGTTTCGGACCGAGCATTCTTGAAGCCAGTTGTTGCGGATATTTCGTTCCAAGAAGAATCGGTCAAGAACCCCTTGTTGGACTATGTGGGAAACCCCCTTCTCAGAGCCTATTGGGCCGTTGTGCGGCGTATTATCTGGTGGTAAAGCGGAAAACTTGCCTTTCAAGGCCCAGTCTGATAGTCTTTTTGCCATTATGAAGGCCGATCTCCACCCAACCTACCACGCGAAGACCACAATCCTCTGCGCTTGTGGCAATACGTTCGAAACAGGCTCAACTGTGAAGGATATTCACATTGAATTGTGTTCTGCGTGTCACCCATTCTATACGGGTAAGCAGAAGCTGCTCGATACATCCCGTCGTATTGAGAAGTTCCAAGAAAAAGCTTCAAAGCAGACTGTGTCCGCAACTGTTGGCAAAAAAGCCAAGGAAGCGAAGCGTGCTGCGTTGAAGGACGCGAAAAAGTCGAAAGCAGACGTTGTTCAGGCTTAGCGTTGATAAACACCGATCGTTCTTCGTGTACTCAGCAAACGCTTGAGTAGACGAACGAGCTGTCGGTGTTTTTGTTTAGGGTGGCTCTAGGCAGCTCTTCGTCTTATTCTCTACACTCTCTCGTATGGCCAAATTCACCGAACAAGCGAAGAAAGCGATTGCTGCAAAGCTTGAGGCGGAGCAGCAGATGGCTGATCCGGCCTTGATGGCCGACCAGAAAGCCTATAAAGCGGCTTCGATTGCGTATCGGCATACGGAAGAGTTGGCAGATGCCTCTCAGACCTATCTTTCACTCGCGACGGCGTTACGGGATGCGGAAGAAGCGGCAAAATCGGATGATGCCGAGATGAAACAGATGGGGGAGATGGAGCGGGAAACAATTTTGCCAAAATTTACCGCTGCCGAAGAAGAGCTGGAGTTATTGCTCATTCCGCCAGATCCACTCGACGCGAAAGACGTGATCGTGGAAATCCGTGCGGGTGCAGGGGGAGATGAGGCTGGTTTGTTCGCTTTTGATTTGTTCCGCATGTATACGCGTTTCGCGGAACGTCAGGGGTGGAAGCTGTCATTGCTTTCCGATTCTCAAAATGAACAGGGTGGCTACAAAGAAGTCATTTTTTCGATTGCAGGAACGGGTGTCTACGGCTGGATGAAGTACGAATTGGGAGTTCATCGGGTGCAGCGTGTGCCAGCGACCGAGAAGCAGGGGCGTGTCCATACCTCGACGGTAACGGTGGCTGTGCTGCCAGAAATTGAAGAAACAGAGGTTCAGATCGAGATGAAGGACGTGCGCATCGATACCTTCTGTGCCGGGGGAAAAGGGGGGCAATCGGTGAACACCACCTACTCAGCCGTGCGCTTGACCCACATTCCAACCGGGATCGTGGTGAACTGTCAGGATCAGCGGTCGCAGACCCAGAACCGTGAACTGGCCTTTGCCGTCTTGCGTTCGCGTATTTGGGAGCAAGAACAAGCCAAAAAACAGGCGGCTCTTGAGGCTCAGCGCCGTTCACAGATCGGAAGCGGGGATCGATCCGAAAAGATCCGTACCTACAATTATCCACAGGACCGTATTACCGACCACCGTATCAAAAAGTCCTGGCATAACATTTTAATTATCCTTGATGGAGACTTAATGGAGGTCTTTAAAGCCCTAAAGGCTGGTAAACAAGGAACAGACGAAGAAGAGGGTGATTGACAAAATCACCCATTTTTGGCTATACTAGGTCGTTATCCTCGTGTTTTGGCGCTTGCGCCAGCCCATGAAGGTGACACCTTACAACCCACGTTTTCGAATAGCTGGACTTAGCGGTCTGGCCGTTCTGCGTATTCAAGAGTTTCGATAGGTTCTGACGGCTCAAACCCGGCGCTTGCGCCAGGAGGTCTACGATGACGAAGAAGGTGTACGGTTGGTTGGCTATGGGCGCGTTTGCGCTCATGACCGCGTGTGGCGCTGTGGACGAGACGGGCAACCCCGTCCGCTACATCACCATCAACGGCGTCGTCGTCGACGGCGCCCTCAGCGAGGTGGCTGATGCCGCCGACGCCGCTCTGCCGACCGATCGGCTCGACGTCCCGCCCACCGGCGACGTCGTGCGCGAGGTCGGGGCCGACGTGGCCGACAGCGACACGGACGTGCTCGACGTGGCGGACTCCGCCGACGCGTCGGACGCTCCGTCGGTCGACGTCGTGATGATCATCGACATGCCCGACACGGACGTCGGGATGCCGATCGACATGCCCCCGCCGCCCGACGTTCAGCCTGACCGGCCGGACGTTCCGATGAGTGTGGATGTCGTCGACGTCCCGGTCATCATCGACATGCCGCCCCCTCCCGACGTTCAGCCCGACCGGCCGGACGTGCCGATGGGCTCGGACGTGATCGACGTCCCCGCGCCGATCGACACCCCCGTCGTCCCCGACGTGCCGTGCCCCACGGGCCAGACGCGCTGCTCCGGCACCTGCGTCGACACCCAGACGAGCACCGCGCACTGCAACGGGTGCGGCAACGCCTGTCCTGGGCTCGTGAACGCCACGGCGACCTGCAATGCGGGCGTCTGCAGCCTCGGTGCCTGCGCCGCCAACTTCGCCAACTGCGACAACGTACCGGCGAACGGCTGCGAGGTCGACACGCGGACGAACGCCGCCAACTGCGGCACCTGCGGCACGGCTTGTCCGGCGCGCGCGAACGCGTTCGCGACCTGCGTCGCGAGCACCTGCGGCAACACGTGCGTCTCGAACTTTGCCAACTGCAACGGCAACAACGCCGACGGCTGCGAGGTCGACACGCGGACGAACGCCGCCAACTGCGGCACCTGCGGCAACACCTGCGCCTCCGGCGTGTGTGCAGCCGGCACGTGCCTGCCTCACCCGGTGCTCGACGCGCTCTGCGCCGACGCGCGCGTGACGGGTCTCTGGATCCGGACGGGCGACTCGGTCGGCGGGAACCCGGTGGGCAACTGGGTCTACCAGACCTGCCCGACGACGTCTCCCCCGCGGCTCAGCCGCATCGACCTCCGGCGCCTGACGACGCCCCACTCGAATCCGTCGATGCGTGTCCCGGTCACGGGCTGGGTCCGCACCTGGGGGCTCGAGATCATGGCGATGACGTCCATGACGACCCCGCTCTGCCCGCTCGGGGCTTCGACCTGCCCGAGCTGTGGCACGGGGGCTGGCTTCACCTGCCTTCGTGTCCGCTGCGCGCTCACCGGCCTCGAGGCCGATGGGAACTTCACCTACGCGCAGGCCTACAACAACGACCTGCCTCCCGGTGTCTCGGGCAGCGGCATCTTGTACCTGGTTCGCATCGGCTTCCTGTCGAGCGAGTTCCGGGACATGTGCCCCCTGTGACCTGGGCGTAGACGCGGCTCTTTCTCTCTCCTCCGAAGCCCGGTTGGTGCACACGTGGGTTCCCCACGTGCGGCTGCTCTCCTCAGAGCGCCTCTTTGCACCAACCGGGCCTTCGACGTTTTAGGGGGATTTCGCCTTTCTTTTTGCCAAGTTCTTGCCAAATATGACGTATTTCGATACAGTTGCGCCACTTAATTCAGCTTCTCCCGTTTCATAACCCACCATTCGCCCTCCTTGTTTAGCCTTTCGGCTGAGCGTGGCGCATGGGAAACAGGAGAGTAAAGGAGATTTTCTTATGCCTACGACCGTCGTCCCATCCGTTGTTGATCTTCTTCAAGCTGGCGCTCACTTTGGACACCAGTCCTCCAAGTGGCACCCAAAAATGAAGAAGTACTTGTTTGGCGCCAAGAACGGAATTCATATTATCGATGTTGAGCAGACGCGCGTCTTGCTCGAAGGAGTGCTTTCCTATGCAAAAAAGACGGCCCTCCGCGGAGGTTCGATCTTGTTTGTGGGAACCAAGAAGCAGGCGATCGCTGCTGTTGAAGAGGCGGCCAAGGCCTGCAACATGCCATACGTCACCAACCGTTGGCTTGGTGGAACGCTTACAAACTTCACAAGCGTTTCAACGCAGATTCGCAAGTACAAGGATTTGAAGCGTCGCCAGGAAAAGGGCGAGCTCGCAAAATACACGAAGTTCGAACAGCTCAAGTTGAACGAAGAGATCAAACTGCTTGAAACCAAATTCGGTGGCGTGCAGGACGTGACTCGCGTTCCAGATGCGATCTTTGTCTTCGACATTCGCAAGGACAAAACAGCCGTTGATGAAGCGCTTCGTCGTGGAGTAAAAATCATCGCGCTTTGCGACAGTAACGTAAACCCAACAGACGTTGACTACGTTATTCCTTGTAACGATGACGCCGCCAAGACAATCAAGCTTATGGCTGATTTGATGGCCGCTGCGATCAACGAAGGACGTCAGGAATGGGAGAGCGCACGTGCTCGTCTCGGAGGTGCTCTCGTGAAGCCATTGGCAAAATAAGAGATCAGAAGTCGTACATTTACTCTTACATAAACGATTACTATGGCCATTGATGCAAAGATGGTGGTGGAATTGCGCAACCGTACAGGAGCCGGAATGGTTGATTGCAAGAAAGCCTTAGACGAAGCAGGGGGAGACATGGATAAAGCGATTGAAGTTTTGAAGAGCAAGGGAGCAATTAAGGCAGCGAAAAAGAGCGCTGAACGCCAAGCGACAGAAGGCTTGATCGCAACCTACGTGCATCACAACGGAAAGTTGGCCGCGATGGTTGAACTTTCCTGTGAAACGGATTTCGTCGCACGTACGGATGAATTCAAGCAGCTCGCTCAGGATCTTGCGCTTCAGGTAGCAGCGGCCGATCCAATGTACGTCAGTCCTGAACTGATCCCTGCAGAAGAGGTCGAGAAAAAGCGCGCTGAGTTCTTGGCCGAAATGGCTGAGGATAAGAAGCCAGAAGAGATCAAGGTGAAGATCATCGAAGGGAAGCTCAACAAATGGTACTCAGAAGTGTGTTTGACCAAGCAGTCCTTCATCAAGGATGAAGACAAGACGATCGAACAGCTCTTGAACGAGAAGATTGCCAAGATCGGAGAAAAGATCGCTCCGACGCGCTTTACCCGCATGCAGATGGCCGCGCCATCGCAGACGTGTTAAGTCCAGACGAGAAAAGAGAAACAAAAAGAAATGCTCTAGGGCATTTCTTTTTGTTTCTGGTCTTAAAATGGATACGCTAGTTCCTCCAGCCAATATTCATGTAGGCAGTTTCGATAGCAGCTTTTAAAGACGGATGCAGGCTGCTTACGCGTTGAATTTCAAATGAAACTTGGGGTGTTGTTAAAATGGCTTCGACATTCACGCCAGCGTGTTTCCAAAGTTCTAAAACACGGGCAAAGAGTTGATGTTCGATTGCTATACGTGATGCAGGCTTTTCAGCTCCTATACGATTCGTAATTGCACGAATCAGTTTTGAGCGTACTATCGGATCACTTGTTAAGCGTTCTATCTCTGCTCGG
The DNA here is from genome assembly GCA_964582475.1 of uncultured Gammaproteobacteria bacterium. GTDB lineage: Bacteria > Patescibacteriota > Patescibacteriia > 2-12-FULL-60-25 > 2-12-FULL-60-25 > JAGOTP01. The sequence continues at coordinate 243,906 of CAZOQS010000001.1, forward strand.
GTGATGCCGGCCGTCTGTGCCTGTCCAAGCCAGGTAGCAAACGCTTCTGCGCTCTTCAGCGGGTGTGTAGGCGTGTTTTCGAAAGGCGCTTGGAATGCCGAAAGGGCTCTCTCACGTAATACCGCTTTCGGAGTTTCGGAGTCGTCAGAGTCCATTTCATCTGGGGTGACGGTGGCGCGAGCGAACTGATCGTATGTCTTTCGTTTCTCTACATCTGAAAGGACAGCGTATGCTTCAAATACAAGCTTGGTACGCATTTCCGCCTGGGGGTCGTTCTGATTTCGGTCGGGATGGTTTTGAAGAGCAGCTCGTCTATACGCGGCTTTTATCACTTCAGGCGTAGCATTTTGTGCAACGCCCAACACGGCATAATAATCAGGGGTCGGTGAAACTTCGTGTTTTCGGTAGTGTTCGGATTTCATGGGATTTATAAAAAATGAACCAGCGTGGATGAATTATCAGATGTACGAAAACAATTGACAAGGTATACTGGAGTCTAACCAGAATTATTTCTTCGCCCTATGAAACAACTTCGCCTGGCTATTAATGGATTCGGTCGAATTGGTCGGCATGCGCTCAAAGCGACCCGCGCCTATTCAAATATCACGATCGTGGCGATTAATGATCTTACGGACACGAAGACGCTGGCGCATTTGTTGAAGCACGATACCGTCTATGGTCCATTTGAAGGCACGGTTGAGGCAAAAGAGGGAAAATTGATTGTTGATGGAAAAACGATTGTGGTGACGGCAGAAAAAGAGCCAAAAAGTCTTCCGTGGAACGTGCTTGATGTCGATATCGTTCTCGAGTGTACGGGGCGTTTTACGACCTATGAAGGGGCTTCTGGTCACATTGCAGCGGGTGCGAAGCATGTGATTATTTCGGCTCCCGCGAAAGGGGATGATGTTCCAACGCACGTCATGGGGGTGAACCAGAAATCGGCAGGGAAGTCAGCGATTATCAATAACGCGAGCTGTACCACGAACTGTATTACGCCAGTGATGGCGATTTTAGAAGAGACGTTTGGGATTAAGCGCGCCATGATGACAACCGTGCATTCGTACACAGCGACTCAAGTCTTGCAGGATGCGCCTTCGAAAGATTTGCGTGAAGCGCGAGCTGCGGCGCAGAATATCGTGCCGACAACCACTGGAGCAGCGATTGCAACGACTAAGGTGATCCCGGCACTCAAGGGGCTGTTCGATGGTTTGTCTGTGCGTGTTCCAACGCCAGTCGTGTCGTTGTCTGATATGACGGTGCTCTTGAAAAAGAAAACAACGGTTGAAGAATTGAACGCCGCCTTTGTGAAGGCGGCCAAGTCAGCGCGCTGGAAGGGGATTTTGGAAACGACTGATGAACCGCTCGTTTCGTCAGATTTTATCGGCAATCCCGCCTCAGCGATTGTGGATCTTGGGCTGACGCGCGTGATTCAAGGAGACTTCGTCAAAGTGGTCGCTTGGTATGACAATGAATGGGGCTATGCGAATCGCTTGGTTCAGATGGCGCTAGAGGTGGGGAAGAGTCTGTGAACCTGCATGCGCGCGGGTGGAAGCGCTTTCTGTTTGAGAGTGCGTTTTGGATACTTGTTGCGTTCTGTTTTGGATTGTGTGCGCTTGGCTTGTGGCTTCGGTGGATTCCATTGCTTGTCATCGGTCTAATCGGGTTCGGTATATTGATCTATGGAGGATTTATTGAGCCGAGGCTTGTCCGGGTCGCGCAGTATTCATTAGGGGAAGGTGAGAAAAGACTGCGATTGGTTTTTCTGTCTGATTTTCACGCAGGCGTAAAAAAACAACGAGCCTTTTATCAGCGCATCGCAGAGCGTGTATCTGCCCTTGAGCCTGATTTGCTAATGCTGGGAGGAGACTTCGTCGATGAGTGTGCTGAGGATATCGGTATGCTTGCGCCGATTCTCGACTTACGTCCGCCGCTCGGGACACGGTTCGTGTTGGGAAATCATGATTTCTTTGATGATCCAAAAAAAGTTATAGCTCAATTGGTGAAAGCAGGTGCACGTGATCTTACGAACCAGTCGGTTGCGTTCAAGCTGACTGATACGGAATCGCTCGAGCTCGTTGGTCTCGATGATTCGTTACACGGTTCACCGGACCTACGTTTGGCGGAAAAACCAAAGCAAGGGATGCGCATTATTGTGATGCACGAGCCAGATTTATTGCTGGATCTCCCCGAAGGCTGTGCAGATCTCGTATTACTCGGACATACGCATGGCGGGCAGATCCGATTGCCGATCTATGGGCCAGTCGTTGGTTTGCCGCAAGTCATTTCACAGACGCTTGATGCTGGCGAAAGAAGCTGGAAAGGTCTCCGCGTGATTATTTCCCGGGGGATCGGAGAAGCGCTGGTGCGTGCCCGACTGGGCGTGCGACCCGAAATTGTCGTTCTAGATGTGAAGAAATAGCCACATCTCGACACTCGAACGAGAATTCGTTAGCCTAGATCCACTATGAAAGGCATCAACCTCTACCATCAAGTTCCTTGTGGGACGCCAGAGACGTTTAACGTTGTCGTTGAAGTTGTGAGGGGGACATCCAATAAGATCGAATATGACGAGGAGGGCGGCTACTTCAAACTGGATCGCGTGCTCCACCAGCCAACGTTCTATCCTTTTGACTACGGCTTTGTTCCACAGACGCACTCTGGGGACGGAGATGCGCTCGATGTGTGTCTTTTGCTCACGCATAACACCTTCCCGGGCTGCGTCGTAAAGGCACGCGCGATTGGGTTGCTCCGTACTTCAGATCAAGATGGTTCAGATGATAAAATCATTGCCGTGCCTATCTCAAAAGTCGATCCACGATTTGAGGAAGTTCAGACGATTGAAGATCTGCCAGCACATGTCCGTGAAGAGTTCCTGATGTACTTCAAGGAATACAAGAAGCTTGAAAAGGCCAAGTACGACAAAATCATCATCGAAGGCTTCAAGGATTTGGAAGAGACAAAGGCGGTTATCCAGAAGGCGATGGACGCCTACTCGTCAGAAAGCCACGTCTAAAAAGTCGAGCTGGATAAAAGAGACGCCACGCACTTTTCGGTGCGTGGCGTCTGTGTTTTACTGGCTCTTATGAAAATCACCTTGTGTGGCAGCATGACGTTTTTAGATGAAATAAAAGCGCTTGAGGAGCGGCTCGTCTTTCAAGGGTATGAGGTGCGCCGACCGGAGATAGTGTGGAAAAAAGATGAAGCACTGTGTCCACCTGAAAAGAAGGCAGAAGCGATCCGCGAGCATTTTGCGAAAATACAGTGGGCAGACGCAATTGCTGTTATAAATCCAGAAAAGAAAGGGACCGCTGGGTATATCGGCGGGAACACGCTTATGGAAATGGCGCTCGCGTTTCATCTGGAAAAGGAAATCTATCTTATGCATGACATTCCAGAAGTATCCTATCGGGAAGAGATCCTAGGGATGCTGCCAAGGAAGCTCGAAGAACTCCTTGCCTGATCCTTTGTCGGCTTTTCGCTGAGCTGGTATGATCTGTGCATTCCTATGAGCGTCCCTCCTGTCCTTCAAGTAAATCGGTATGTCGTCGAAGAATTGATTTGGGAAAGCGTGAATGTCTTTACGTTGAAGTTGAGTGCGGAGCAGGGATCGCCACTGACATTTACCGCTGGGCAGTGGGTGTATCTGCATTTATTGAGTCAGGATGGAACCTCTTGGGGGCGTGCGGCCTTCTCGCTCGCGTCTGCGCCAAGTGAATCAAAAGAGCGTCTTCAGCTCGCGGTGAAAATTGAAAAAGACTTTACGAAAAAAGCAGGACAGCTGCAGCCTGGAGATGCGGTCGGTATCCAGGGACCCTTTGGTGTCTTCACCTTGCCAGAGCAAGCGCCGAAGCTTGTGATGTTCGCAGGAGGGATCGGGATTGCCCCCTTCCGCAGCATGATTCGAGAGGTCTTGGCGCGTCAGCTGCCGATCGAGATGGTGCTCTTCTACTCGAACCGCTTCATTGAAGAATCCGTCTTCTTTGAGGAATTGGACGACTTCGCGCTACAGTCATCAAAGTTCAAGGCGGTTTGTACCCTGACCGGGGGAGATCTTTCTAGTGATTGGAAGGGGGAGAGCGGGCGTTTTGATCAGGTCATGTTCGATAAGCATTGTTCAGATAGCCCAGATACGGTCTATCTGATGTGCGGTCCAGAGGCCTTTATGGAGCAGGTGAAGGCGGTTCTGGCTGGGAAGGGGATCGACGTCAAAACGCGCTTAAAAAAGGAACTCTTTGGCTGAACCTTGCCAAGGTGGTGGGTATCCGGTATTTTACCTGCGCAAATGCCGGTCTGCGGGCGTGTAGCTCAGTTGGTTAGAGCGTTACACTGATAATGTAAAGGTCGATGGTTCGACTCCATCCACGCCCACCACAAAGAACGTCTCCGAAAGGGGACGTTCTTTGCTTTTGGAATCCAGGGGCGATACGATCTGAGCATCACGCACCTATGTCTCCTACAGTTCTTGCCACAGGCGCCTCACGCGGAATTGGTCGTGCAACGGCCGAACTTCTGCTCGCGCGCGGATATACGGTCCATGGGACCTACTGTAAGAGTCGCGAAGAAACGGAGACGTTGGCTCAACGCAGTCCTAACGTTTACTTTCACCAAGCCGATTTTACCGATCCGGCAGCTGTCGACGGATTATTGAAAGAGCTCGAAGGGATTCAGTTTCAAGGAATCGTAAACAACGCAGGGATCTTTGAGATGGATGGATTCGCCGACTGGGATGTAGCAGTGTGGCGATCGATATTTGAAGTGAACTTACATACGCCGATCCGGATTGCGATGGGCTTAAGAGACCAACTTGTCTCAGGTGGATCGATTGTAAATATTTCGAGCCGAGACGGAATGGTGGGAAGTTTTCACTCGATGGCGTATTCAGCATCAAAGGCGGCTTTGATTAATCTCACAAAAAGTCTGGGGAATAACTTTGGCCAGCGAAATATTCGGGTGAATGCGCTTGCTCCAGGCTGGATTAACACAGGGATGGCAACGCCAGAGTCCTATCAAGCGGTTGAGATCACTCCGTTAAAAAGAAACGGAACGCCCGAAGAAGTGGCGAAATTAGTCGCCTTTCTCTTGAGTGATGAAGCGAGCTTTATTAACGGGGAAACGATTGCGATTGATGGAGGATTCGGGAATGTGGATTACATTATGTTGCAGGAATCGAAACGAAAGACGTAGCTTTTAGAGGACGTGGTCCTCTAAAATACAAGTTTAAGATTATACTGTATGTAGTATAATCTTAAAAAGTGAAAACAAGACCTGGCGCGGTCGCTGGAATGTACAGGTATACAAAAAACGCTCCCATGAAGGAAGCGTTTTTGGTTTCGATCGCCTATTAAAACACAACTGGAATATTCAGCACGTGTACCGGTGATCCATCTTGCGCAGAGGACTCATAGAAGCGCAGCGTACCAGTAGCGTAGCCTGTGGGAATCGTAACAGCTTGGGACAAGACGAATGGTCCGGGCTGACCAATATCTGGCGCGGAAGCCATTAAAGTACCTTGAGCGATCTGTTGGTTCGCTGGTCCGAGAAGCGTCCACTGAAAGGTGCTCTCAAAGGCGATCGCGGTCCCAGAAGCAGTGACGGGCGATTGGACGAGGCTGTTTACAAGCGTGCTCGGGACGCAGATAAAGTTCTGCGCATCACAGACGGTCCCTGTCGGACGCGGCCGAACGGTCGGGGCGATTTCTGGGAAGTTTGGAGCGGCCATCGTGCTCGTGGGAGTTGTGACTGGTTGTGTTGAGATTGGAGTTGGGCTCGGGGTCGGTTCTGCTCCGGGTGAAGGAGTGTTAGCGGCGCAGCCTGCTCCAAGCAACGTCACACAAAGCAGGGTTGCTGCGTAGGTAGGGAGGGAAGAGAGATAGCGCATATGCGTTTTAGTATACTATACTTGTCCCATGCGAACCCTCCGTTCATTGTCCGGCCTTAAAATCACGCCTGGAATGCGCGTTCTGATGCGTGTTGACTGGAATGTTCCGCTTGAAGGGGGATTGAAGCCCGAGAATTCGCTGAAGATCGAACGGTCGATCGAAACGATTCAGTGGTTACAATCCAAAAAGGCGGTCGTTGTCCTCCTTACGCATCTTGGCCGACCGACGAAGCCCGACCCTGCATTTTCGACATCGATTCTCGTTCAGCTCTTAAAAAAGAGTTACGGACTCACGTTAACGCATCACGCCGAGCGTGTGTCTGTCGCAAAGGAGCGGGCTCAGTTGTTGCGAGTACTGGAAGAGGCGGAGCCAAGCTCGGCGCATCTGCTCGAGAATGTGCGATTTGAGGCGGGGGAGGATAAAAACGCCGCTCCTTTGGCAAAGGCCTATGCCTCGCTTGGGTCTGCGTTCGTGAATGATGCCTTCGCCTCGTGTCATCGAGCGCATGCGTCGGTCGTCGGGATCACGAAGTATCTCCCATCCTTTGCAGGTAAGTCGTTAGTCGAGGAGGAAAAAGCCTTGTCGAAATTGCTCGCGGATAAGCCCCGGCCACGTCTCGCGGTCGTCGGTGGCCTGAAGCTTTCGACGAAACTTCCACTCCTCAAGATGCTACTCGCGCACTTCGACCATGTCCTGATCGGAGGAGCGATGGCGACAACGATTCAGGCGTCAGTCGGGGTAGAGGTGGGCGCTTCGTTCATCGAGACGAATTGTTTGAAAGAGGCAAGGCGTATCTCGACCGAGCACACTCTTGTTCTTCCGGAAGATGTGGTCGTCGCGCAGGCGGATAAATTGCAGAACCATCGCAAAACGACCTGGGACGACATCCAAGAAAATGAACGCGTGGTTGACGTTGGTCCAAAGACGTTGCGTGCTTGGGGGCGACTGATCTCAAAGGCCAGAGTCTTAGTCTGGAACGGTCCCGTTGGCTTCTTCGAGGTTGCAGCCTTCGGCGTAGGGTCACGCTTCGTAGCGCGTGCAGTCGGTGCGCGCTCGAAGGGGGCGGCCTACGGTGTCGCGGGCGGCGGGGAAACGCTATCCGCGATTCGTGGAGCGAAGGTTGGTGCCTGGTTTGATCATCTTTCAACGGGTGGCGGAGCATTATTAGAATATTTATCGAAGCAGGGAGCGTTGCCGGGCCTCATTCCCCTGATCGAAGCTAAGTCTCGTCCGTCTGTGTCCTCGCGCAAGAAATAATTCAGTTGACTTCACTCTATGCCTACTCCTGTTACTTCCTCATCTGTTATGCAACATAAATCTCTTCTCGTGGTTTCTGTTATTGTCTTGGTTGCGCTGTTTGCGTTTCTTGCTGCGAAAACACGCAACGAGCTCGCCGTACATCGCACCATCGGCCGACCGGCGGACGTTCGTGACACCTTCACGATTGAAGGCGAAGGCAAGGTCTCCGGAACACCAACACTCGCAGAACTTTCGTTTGGCTTGTTGAGCGAAGGGACGGATGTCGCGAAGATCCAACAGGACAACACTCAAAAGGTGAATACGATGGTGGCAGCGATCAAACAGCTGGGTGTGGCGGATAAAGATATCCAGACAAGTCAGTATTCGATCAGTCCACGCTACGACTACAAAGATGGAACAACGAAGTTGGTTGGTTACTCGATTTCACAGAACCTCTCTGTAAAACTGCGTGACTTGTCGAAGATCGGAGATGCACTCACGAAGATCGGTCAATTGGGTGGAAATCAAGTAAGCGGACCAACGTTCACGATCGATGATCCAAGCTCGTTGAAGCAAGAAGCGCGCTTGAAGGCCTTGGAAGACGCGCGTAAGAAGGCAGAGGCGCTCTCGGGTGTCTTGGGGGTAAAGGTCGGTCGTGTTGTGACCTTCAGTGAGTCTTCAAACAACCCAGGCCCGGTCATGCCAATGTATCGTGAAATGGCGATGGCGAATGATGCAGCGGCTCAGTCGGCGCCTTCGATTGAAACCGGTTCGCTCGATGTGCGTTCAACTGTGTCGGTCACGTTCGAGACTTTGTAAGATCACTTAAAAACAGTTCAGCGCCCGTTCGAGTCTCCAGGTGGATGACTCGGCGGGCGCTGTTGTGTGTGGGAGTGGGACCCACGAGCGTCTTCTGATCACATCCGCGGTGAAGCGGGGAAGATCAGGGGGAAGGTGCGTTACTCCGGCCGACAGACCGGGGTGTTCGCGCTGCGGGTTTGGCCGGGGAAGAGATACACCAGCGTGTACCCCTGCCGCACGGCTTCAGCCTCGTTCGCGAACGACCCGTTCGTTCGGCAGCGGGGGAGCGCTGCGGTGGGAGTGGGCGGAACGTTGGGCGCGGCCACGCTTGGCGGTGGCGCGGGCGGGGCGGCCGGCCTAATAACCGGGACCGGCGTAGGCGTCGGGGTCGGCGCGTGGGGCGGGCTGACCGGTCGGAGGACCGGGGCCTGCACGGGGCGCTGCGCGACCACCAGCTTGGTGGGAGGCGTGTGCCGCACCGTCGCGACCACGACGGGGACCGAGCGAGTGGGGACTTGCTGCGGCCTCGTCTGGTTCGTGACCAGGTCGGCGATCGCGCCTCCCATTCCGCGGCTCTCACCTCCCGTCAGTCGGGCACCCACCTGGATGCCGGTGATGGCGAGGACGACGGTCAGAAGGAAGCCGATGGCGGCGGCGACCGCCTGCCGCTGGCTGCGGCGATCGTCCGAGTCCGAGGACGGGTCGTCCAGCAGCACCTCGGTGGGCTCAGGCACTGCCGGAAGGATCACGGTCACGACCTGATCCGGTCGACCGAAGAAATCCGTCTCAGCGGGCCTCGCAGCGTCGAGCGCTGCCAGGAACGACTTGATCTCGTCGTCAGGAGGGTGTTGGAGCGCCGGATCGACCACGATCGACGCTTCGGTGGCCGTGGTCGGAGCGATCACGGCGGCGGCCGGCGGGTTGGACCCGCGCGGCTTCCGCGGCGGCAGCTTCCGCCACTTGGGTTCGGTCTCGGCGCTCGGAGGCGGCGCGGGCGGCCCGAACGCGGGGCGGCCCGAGAGGCTGTCCACCGCGGCTTCGTCCAGCGCCGTCGCCGTGAGGGTCGGGTTGGCGGTCGGGGCGGTGACACCGGGCGTGTTGGCGTCTCCCGGCCCCGGCACGGTGTGCCTGAACTCGGAGTGCGCCTCCGGCAGCTTCCGTCCGATGGTGCTCTCGTCGAAAGCCCTCGGGATCGGAGTGATGGCATCATCCGCCTCGAGCTTGCCGAGAGTGGTCTCTGCCGTCCGGTCTTCGTCCGCCGTGGAGGAGCCCTGTGCGGCTCCCTGATCGGGTACGAAGAACCCGACCTGAGTCGAACCATGATTGCTTTCCGTCATGAATCCCTCCCTTCGAGGGGGTTTGGTCGAAGGATCCTTCGACCGGATATTGGGTTGTGCTACGTCGTTTTACGGACGAAATCGTATTCCTCCACGCACTTCCTTGGATACAGAGGGTATGACGCCTCAGGCCAAAGGCAGCGTAAGGAACTAGGGATGTTACACGTATTTTACATAAAAAGTCAATAGGAAGGAGTCGTTTTATTGACAAAAAGTCGGTTTTGTGGTACCGTATCCCGTCCCTTCGTTCCCTTCACCACCCCCGACCAGGCGCATGCCTGAGTCAGTACCAAGGAGATCCACAGAGATGCGTTACACCGTGTTGGCCTTGTTCGTCGTCACGTTCTTCGGTTGGACCCGCGCTGCTTCGGCTCAGCCGCAGCAGATCAGGGTCCCGTACGAAGTTTGTGCCGGCACGACGCAGAGCCAGCTCTGCGAGGCGCTGGCGCTCTTGCGTCAGCAGCAGGCGGCTCCGACCGTCGTCGCGCCCCTCAGCGCGCCCCCGGCGGTCGCAGCAGCCGTCCGGCCCTCGCGCCCGCGATGCCCCTCGGGCTCCGCGGGGGCGGAGTGCCGGTGCCGCAACCGCGGCCGCCTCTTCCAGGAGGGGCGATGCCTCTCCGCGCGCAGCGCGATCACCGCGGTCACTGGCGAGACCCGCACGCTCGCGACCCGCATGACGGCGGCCGAGGCGGCGATCGAGCAGCTCCGTTCCAACCAGACGGCGACCGACCGCCGGGTGAGCGAGAACTCGGAGGCAACGAACTGCCTCCAGGTGATCCTCCTCCCCAACGTCGGGGTCGACCCGGCGGCGGTGCGGCGGATGGCCACCGAGGAGCGCGCGGCCGAACTCGGCCGGCTCCACGGCGCGTATTGCGCCGACTTCTACCGGGCGGCGTACAACCTCCCCACCCCGCCGACGGCACGGATGGCGACGGCCCCCACGCCTCCGCCCCCGCCTCCGCCGGTCCCGGCCAACGCCGCCCACGTCTCCGCTCCCGCGGCGGAGGGTCCCATCACGGTGACCTTCCAGTAAGCGGCCCCGCCCTTTCGCTGCACCGTCCGACGAGTCTTCCAAGACTCGTCGGATCCCCACCGCAGCACACCTCCCCCAAGAAGATTGACGCCCGGTCGAGTATCCATCTGGAAACTCTCGACGGGCGTCGTTTTCATTTATGCTATACTTTCTTCTGACTTATTCTTGCCCTTTCTTTCTATGTTCGGCGGACAAAAAATCCAGCACATCTACGCACGCGAAGTTCTTGATTCCCGTGGAAACCCAACGGTTGCTTGTCGCGTTACCTTGCGTTCAGGAGCTTCTGCGGAAGCAAAAGTTCCATCCGGTGCTTCGACCGGGAGTCATGAAGCGTTGGAGCTCCGCGATGGGGGCAAGCGCTATGCGGGGAAAGGGGTATTGAAAGCCGTAAAAAACATTAATGAGATCATTGCACCTGTCCTCATGGGGATTGATTCCAGCCGTCAGCAGGATATCGATCACGTGATGATTGAGCTTGATGGAACGAGTAGTAAAAAGCGCTTAGGAGCGAATGCCTTGTTGGCTGTTTCCTTAGCCTGTGCGCAGGCGAGTGCGTTGCATCGTCGTTTGCCGTTGTGGAAATCATTGCGGAAAACCTTCGCGTTTGTGCATGAAGCAAGCATGCCAATTGCAACGATGAATGTGTTAAACGGTGGCGCACACGCAGACTGGGCGATCGATGTGCAAGAGTGCATGATCGTGCCAAAACACAAGAAGTTTTCAGAACGAGTGCGAATGGGGGCAGAGGTTTTCCATGTGTTGAAATCACTCTTGAAGGCAGACAAGCACAGCACGACAGTGGGCGATGAGGGAGGATTCGCTCCTCGTGTCGCGAGTGTGAATGAAGGCTTGGAATACCTCGTCGAAGCCATCAAAAAAGCTGGCTACAAGCCAGGAAAGGATATTGCGCTTGCGATGGATGTTGCGAGTTCAGAAATGTACGATGCCAAAAAGAAGAAATATGTGTTTAAAACAGAAGGTGTTGAATATACGTCCGACGAATTAGCGAAGCGCTACATGAAGTTGCTCGAAGACTTCCCGTATTTTGAATCGCTCGAAGATACGTTCGCCGAAGACGATTGGAGCGCCTGGTCTTCGTCGCAGGCTGCCTTTGAAAAGAAAAAGGTGCGCATTGTCGGCGATGATTTCTTTGTGACGAACGTTGAGCGTTTGCAGCGTGGGATCGATGAAAAAGCCGCGAACGCGATTCTGATCAAGCTCAACCAGATCGGAACGCTTACGGAAACGGTCGATGCGATTTTGCTAGCGCATAAAAATGGATTCGCAACGTCGATCTCGCATCGTTCCGGAGAAACCTCAGACACGACCATCGCTGACCTCGCAGTCGCCTGTGGATCGGAATATATTAAAACAGGGTCGCTCTCACGTTCAGAACGTGTCGAAAAGTACAATCGCTTAATGGAGATTGAATTGGAGCTCGGAGCCTGATACTGTCCCTGCGTGTCAGGTCTCCCACGCATTGTCTGCATTGTTGGCCCAACGTCGTCTGGCAAGACGGCGTTGTCGCTTGAAATAGCCAAGCAATTTGAAGGGGAGATCGTAAATGCCGATGCGCGCCAAGTCTATCGCGGATTTGTGATTGGAACCGGACAGCCTACCAAAGAGGAGCAGCAGGGGATTCCTCATCACTTATTTGGATTTTTAGAACCTGAACAGATTTACACCGTAACTGAATGGAAGACGGCGGCGCTTGCCTATATCAAAGACATTGTTGCTCGCGGAAAACTTCCGATTTTAGTTGGGGGTACAGGCCTCTATTTTCAGGCCCTCGTTGATAACTACGAACCGCCAGCTGTTCCGCCTCAGCCAGAGTTGCGTGCAGAGATGGAAAAACGAACGCTTGAGCAGCTCGTCCGGCAATTAGAAAAGCTCGATCCAGATGCAGTTACCTGGGTGGACTTGAAGAATCGTCGTCGAGTAGAGCGCGCGCTCGAAGTCGTGACGGCGACGGGAAAATCATTTAAGGCGCAGCGCTTGCAAGGAGAAAAATTGGTGGAAGCACTCATCCTCGGACGGCAACGCTCGCCCGAAGAATTGCGCGAACGTATTAATGCAGCCATTGATCAGATGTTGGCTCGTGGGTGGAAAGAAGAAGTGGAGGCGCTGCACGCGTCTGGCATTGCTTGGGACGCGCCAGCGATGACCTCTATCGGCTATCGTGATCTTGGTGAGCTGATACGCGAAGACGTTTCGTTCGAAGAAGCACTGGAACATATTCGAATCGCAACTTGGCAGTATGCGAAGCGCCAACTCACTTGGTTCAAGAGAGACGAGCGGATTAGATGGCTCGAATCAAACGCATCCGCGGTGAAAATTGTTCAAACGTGGCAAGAGAGCTGATCCAAAAACCGAAACCCCACCGCGTGAGCAAGGGGGCTCGGGTGGGGTGTTGAGGTTACAGAGAAGAGCGGGTGATCGGTACGACCACGATCTGATCGTAGACGGACCGACCGAAGCTCATGCCTGGGAGGAGTCGAAGATGGAAGGCGGTGCCGATCTTGGCGAAGACATCGAACGCGGCGCGGGGTGCGTCGTGATCCGCTTCGAGCCCCATGATTTCGGTCTGGGGATACACGACGAGAGCTTCGCCGGGCAGTGACCGAATGCGGCACCTGGTTGGTCCAGGCTGCGTGATAACCTCGAGCCGTTCACCGAGTCGCTCCGCACTTCCGGGTGCGAGCAGTGTGTGGCTCCAGGACGTACCTGTCAGGGTGAGGAGCGGCTCCCAGCGCGTGACCTGAATCGATCCAGGGCAGATCACGGTGTGAAGCGCTCGCCACTTCTCGTTCGCGAGCGCTTTCAGCTGCTCGTAGATGTCTCCGGGGTCGTCGGCAGAGATCCAGGTAAGCTCAAGGCGGAGAAGCCCATTCGCGAGACAGGCTGCTACCAGGTGGATCTTTGCGGTGGGGGTAAAACCCCACTTGAGCGGGTACGTTTCCGTACCGAGGTGTTGTAGACCGAGTGATTCGGCCTCGGTGACCCGTTCCAGCTCCTCTAGAAGACGGACGGTGCGACGCGCCGCTTCTGCGAGGTTCAGCGGGGAGTGTTTCTGCTCCTCTGTGAGTTGGATGAAGCGATCGAGTGCGTAGAAGCACGCGCTTCTTTGGAGCCAGGTGAGGACGCCCAGGATGCTCAGAAGTTCTTGAAGCGCTCGGTGACGGTCCATGTCACCGACGTTGAGAACAACTTGAAGGCTAAGGGCGTTACGTGTGATCTGAATGCGTTGACGTTCTTTTCGCATGAGACGCCTCCTTCTTGGTTGTTGATCAACAGCTTTTTATAGCGTTATTTCGCCTTTCCGTCAATGTTTTGGCTCCGTAAGGAAATTCGATCTTTTAAAGGAATATGCTATCGTCTCTAGAACCTATGGCGTATTGGCTTTTAAAAAGTGACCCAGGCACCTATTCCTGGGATGATCTTGTACGAGACAAAGAAACGGATTGGACAGGGATCCGAAATTTTCAAGCACGAAATAACCTCAAAGCTATGAAGGTCGGGGATCGGGCATTCATCTACCACAGTCAGGAAGATAAGGATATTGTCGGGGTGGTTGAGGTCGTACAGGCGGCAAAGCCAGATACAACAGCCGAAGATGGCGATTGGGTGTCGGTACGCATCCGGACCCTGGCGCCGTGTGGGCGCAGCCTCGGTCTTGAAGAGATACGGAATACCCCGGGCTTGGGAGCGATGGTGCTCGTCACGCATTCTCGTTTGTCGGTCCAGCCCGTCACAGAAGCAGAGTGGATGGCGATTCTCAAGTATACGAAGACCGCCCTCTCTTGATACACTGCCTTTATGGATTTTCCTCCAACAAATACTTCTCTCCCCGTTTCAGAGCCGCCACGCGATCGTCGTCGGGCAACCTTGAAATTTGCGCTTGAACTCTTGCAGATTCTGGCTATTTCGCTCGTGATCATTATCCCAGTTCGCTATTTCCTCATTCAGCCCTTTTACGTCAAAGGCGCCAGCATGGAGCCAAATTTCTTTGATCATGAATACCTGATCATTGATGAATTGAGCTATCGTCTGAACGAGCCTGTGCGCGGCGATATCGTCGTGTTCAAGTATCCGAAGGATCCAAAGCAATTTTTCATCAAGCGTGTGATTGGGATGCCAGAGGAAACGGTTGAAATCATCGACGGCAAGATTCGTCTCTACACGAAAGACCATCCAAATGGCTTTTTCTTAGATGAGACGGGCTATATCGACGGCGTCTTCACGAGTAGCCGACAGATCGTTCAGCTCAAAAAAGGCGAGTACTATTTGATGGGAGATAATCGACCCGCGAGTCTTGATTCTCGGGTCTTTGGCCCGGTTGAGCGTGACTTGATTGTGGGGAAGGTGCTCTTGCGCGGCTATCCAGTCGATCGCTGGAAAGTCTTCAAATCCTATACCTACCCAGCTCCCACATTGACGAACGGCTCGACAACCACCCCTTAATTTGGCTATTCTCAGACATCCTTAAAGACGTTTTCCTCTTTTGTTTATGCCTACCGCTCCTAAGCCCAAGTCTGATTCATTGAAAAAGCCATCTGATACGGCCAATAAAGCCGAAGCCGCACCAGCTAAGAAGGCGGCTCCGCTCGTCTCTCTTGTTCGTGGAATGCGTGATTTGCTGCCTGCGGATCAGCCATACTGGAAAAAGATTTACGAAGCGCTTGATCGCGTCTCGGCTGCCTATGGCTTCGACCGGATCGATACCCCTTTGATTGAAGAACAGTCTCTCTTTGTTCGCGGTGTTGGAAAAGTGACGGATATTGTTGAGAAGGAGATGTTCAGCTGGGAAACGCAGGGTGGCGAACACATCGCCCTTCGTCCAGAAGGAACGGCTTCGACCGTACGTGCCTATATCCAGCACGGCATGCTGAATCTGCCTCAGCCAGTTCGTTTGTGGTACACGGGCCCAATGTTCCGCTACGAGCGCCCACAGGCCGGACGCTATCGTCAGCACTTCCAGGTTGGATTTGAATGCTTGGGAGAAGCGGATGCCGTTGTCGACGCGCAACTCATCGTGATCTCGCATGCCATCCTAAAAGAGCTTGGTCTTGATCCTGTCGTAAAAATCAACTCGCTTGGCTCCCCAGAGTCTCGCGCCAACTATAAGAATGCCTTGGTCGCCTTCTTCCGCTCAAAGCGTAACGTGCTGACAGAGGATGATAAAAAGCGTTTGCTGAAGAATCCGCTTCGCTTGCTGGACTCGAAAGAAGAGCACATGAAGGAGCTTAAGGCAGAAGCGCCTCAGATCGTGGACTGGTTGGACGAAGAATCAAAAGCGCACTTCATGCGTGTGCTTGAGTATTTAGATGAGGTCGGTGTTCCATATGAGCTTGATCCTTATCTCGTACGTGGTCTCGACTACTACACCAAGACCGTTTTTGAATGGTATTCCGCGAGCGGTGATCAGGAGTTGGCGCAGTCCGCGCTTGGAGGTGGTGGCCGTTACGATGATCTCGTTGAACAGTTAGGTGGTCGTGCGACCCCTGCGGCTGGGTTCGCGCTCGGTCTCGACCGCATCGCTTCACGCTTGAAGGAGATGGATCCAACCCTTGGAACGCAGATCCGTAAGGCGGATGTCTTCATCGCCCAGTTGGGGGAGATGGGAAAGAAGCGAGCCCTTGCCCTGTTTGAAGAATTCCGCCAGGCCGGAATCACCGTCGGAGAAGCCTTTGCCAAGACCTCGCTCAAATCCCAGATGGAAACAGCTAACCGTCGTGGAGCGCGCTACACTCTCCTTTTGGGGCAGAAAGAAGTCTTAGACGGAACGGTTCTTGTCCGTGACATGGACTCCGGAACACAGGAGGTGTTCGATGCAAAAAAGGCTGTTCACGAGATGCGAAAGAAGTTTGCTGCAAACTTGGAACTTGAAACCAAAAAGATTCAAGACAAGGCGGATCAAGATCTGAAAGACAGCGAAGTCGTTTAACCGCCCTGTCAGAAGCAAAAAATCCCTTCTATAGAGGGATTTTTTGTACCCTTTCGAGCGTTGACGCTCTTTCGCTTTTGGCGTAGTATTCGTCTCGACATCAAGGGGCGGTTTAGCCCCGATGATCCCCATATTAGAAAGGAGCGTGTCTTATGTCAGATGTAAAACGTAAAAAGGGAGAAGCTTTTGACGCCCTATTGCGTCGTTTTCAGCGTCGTCACCAGGAGAGCGGCAAGAATATCGAAGTCAAGCGCCGTCGCTTCCATGCGAAGATGGTCAATGAAAACCGACGACGTGAGAGCGCGCTGTATCGTGTTACGAAACGCAGCAAGCTCGAGTATCTTGTAAAGACGGGACAAGTCCAGGAAGATGCCCGCCGCCCTTCACACCGTAAAACGTAAACGACGATGACTATCCTTGAACAGATCGACGCTGACTTTAAGGAGGCAATGAAGGCTAAAGACGAACTGGCATTGTCGGTTCTTCGCTTGGTCCGAACCTCTTTAAAGAATAAGCAGATTGATCTTGGTCACGCGCCTGATCATGCGGAGACTGAACAAGTCTTACGCATCATGATCAAGCAGTACCAGGATGCGTTGTCTGATTTCTCTTCTGCGGGTCGTCAAGATTTAGTTGAACGCCAGCAAAAAGAAATCGACTTAATTGCAAAGTACTTGCCGCCGCCACTTTCCTCTGATGAATTACGCAAGATTGTCTACCAGGCTCTCGAAGCGTCTGAGATCAAGGAAGTTGGAAAGGCGATGGGAGTTGCAATGAAAGCGGTCAACGGTCGTGCGGATGCTAAAGATGTTCGCCCCCTCGTTGAGAGCTATTTTCACCCGTAACGACTTCACCCTAGAAACTTGTGCCCTTTGAATCCCTAGCATCTTTCTTTCCCATGCTTGAGAAAGGTCGCAGGAACGCCACAGCCGCTATGTCAACGCCCACACGTATTATCGCGCGGGTGTTGCTGGCGGCTGTGTTCGTGTGCGCGTTAAGTGTGACGCTTCCCGCCAGCGTCTACGCGCAAACTGCATCCCCCGACGCGGCGGTGAGTCTCGATCAGGCCGCTGAGGCAGCTGGAATCGATGGATCCGTAGATTTGATGACGCTGATTGGTCGTATTATCAATGTTGTCTTTGGATTCTTGGGTGTTGTGTTATTGGGGTACATTTTATACGCAGGTTTTTTGTGGATGACCGCAGCGGGCGATGCAAAAAAAGTCGAAACGGCAAGAGATACGATTCGCAATGCGATTATTGGGTTGGTGATTATCGCGTCTTCGTTTGCGATCGTGACCTTTATCATGCGGCAACTAGCAGGAGTTGCGGGTCAGGATGGGTACTTCGGAGGTGGGGATTCTGATATCAATTTGAGCGGATTCCCAGATCGTTCTGGCGCCTTAGGCGACGTGATCCGTGATGTCTTCCCGATGCCTGGTTCACGCGACAACGCTCGAAATACAGCGATCATGGTGACATTTGCTCAGCCAATTAAGATCGATTCGTTTATCCGTGGATATAACGACAACAACACGCCAGAAAATTTGGATGATGATATCGCGACCTCGACGGCGATCGGATTGAATACGGATAACATTCGCATCTATCGAACATCGGAAGGGCGCACGCGCGCTCTGACGACCGACCAGGTGCGCGTTCGTGTCACTCCTGATCGCCAGACCTTTGTTATGCGACCGGTTGCGTATCTTGGGAGTTCGGCGGAACCTCAGGACTACACGGTTGAGCTGACAGGGGGAGCGAGCGGAGTGAAGCTTGAAACGGGTCAGGCTGTCTTTAGCGGTCGGAGTTCTGCCGGGTATCGCTGGGCGTTCCAAGTTTCGACCAATATCGACTTAACACCTCCAAAGGTTATTAGTGCAATCCCAGCTTCAGGTGGATCGTTTGCACCAAATATTATCGTGCAGATGAATTTCAGCGAGGCGATGGATCCAACGAGCGCGGCGGGTTTGGTGCGTGATGGAGGGGCGGGCTTCAACAATATCGAAGTTTCTGCTCGGCCAATTACAGGTGGGGCTACAGGCCGGCCTGCGGGAGAATTCCGTGTCTCAAATGGCTACACGACGGTTGAATTTGTAACGAACTTGGCTTGTGGAGTGAATAGCTGTGGTCGCCAAATCTTCTGTTTGCCTTCCGATGCCGCGGTACGCGTGGATGCGAAGGCAGCCTCCCTTGAGGCGCCTGGGAGTCCTCAGGCGGCGATCGTGCGGGGTTTATATGACGGCTTAGTCGACGCCGCGAGTAACTCACTCGACGGAAACGGAAACGGAACGGCAGAAGGCCCAACGCCTGGTCGTACAGTGACGTCAACCTCAGACAACTACAGCTATTCCTTCCGAACACTGACAACTCCGGATCGAAGTGCGCCGTTTGTGCGCGCCTTCACACCTGCTCCAGAGACGGGCCTGATCGCGGTCGACCAGCCGCCGAGCGCAGACTTCAACGGGATTTTGCAAGCGTCGACAGTTCACTCGGGAAATATCAAATTATTGAACAACGAACCCGTTTCTGACACCTTCTGGTTCCGTCCAAGAATGGTAAACTTGATCGGGACGCGTCCCGTTACGCCAGGAGAGAATGCTTCTTCCAGTCGTATGTTGATCGATCATCGTGTATACGCCGCTGCAACTCCGCGCTTCTCGCCAGAGTATTACCCTTCGATCGGATCGGGTGTCCAAAACATCTATCAGAATTGTTTCAATCCGACTGGTTCTGACGCGACAACACAAGAGTGTCGTGGAACGGCGGATCGTCCGAACTGCTGCTTTGTGAATGGTGTTGCTACACCGAGTGCAAGTGCCTGTCCTTACCCAACTACCCCACGGTCATGAACCTTCGTCGCCTCTTCTCTCTGGTCGGAATAGCCCTCGCTTTTGGCGGTGGTCTATTCTTTTCCCACACTTCCCCGGTACTCGCGCAGGCGGATGTCGCTCTGACTCAGGTTGGAGAGGAGGCGCAGCTCGGATCAGCTGATCCGCAAGTGGTTGCGGGACGGTTGATTAATATGTTTCTCGGGGCGATGGGGATTGTATTGTTGGGCCTGGTCTTATACGCAGGTTTCCTCTGGATGACAGCGGGAGGTGATACGGAAAAAGTAGAAAAAGCCCAGAAAACAATTCGGAATGCGATTATCGGGTTGTTGATCATTGCGTGTTCCTGGGCGTTCGTAACGTTTGTCCTGAAGAGTCTCGGAGACGCAGTGGGAGAGGGGGATGGGATTGTGACAACCGGTGGATTGGGCAGTGCAGGAACACTTGGAGCGGCCGGTGGATCGCTCTCGTTCCAGCTGCGTTCAATTACGCCTGCTGGTCCAGTGCGTATTCGGAACGTCCAAGTTCGGTTCTTGTTAAGTCGTGAAGTGTTAGCGTCAACGGCAACGAGCTCGATTAAAGTTATTCGCGCTTCGGATAATCAAGCGGTGGATGGATTGGTCGCCGTCGATGGAAGTTTGGTGACGTTTGTACCGACAGAAGCGTGTCCAGCACCGAATGGGGCGCGTAAATGTTTTGCAGAAAACACGGACTATATCGCGAAGATCGAGCCGACGCTTCGTTCGCGTTCTGGATTGACGATCGCCTGTGGGCGAAATGTTCCTCCGTGTGAAATGCGGTTCAAGACGGGGACGCTGATCGATGGAAGTGCTCCTACCTCAACGATCACGACTCCACTGGACGGTCAGGGAATTCCGCTTGGCGATACGGTGCGTGTCACTGTTCGTTCAAGTGATGATGGCGGAATCTCATTAACGGATGTGTTGGTTGATGGTCGTGTCATTGGAAGCGACCCGGGTGCCGCCAGCTCAACGCCGACGCAATACGATGCGACGGTGCTTTGGGATACGCGTGGAGTCGCGACAGGAACGCATCGGATCGAGGCGCGTGTGTGGGATGTGGATTCAAATACGGTCACAACTACACCGGTTACGGTCGTGATTCGTCCACGAAACTTCTTTAATGGCGTTCAGGATGGTCCAGGGGTAGGGGGCAGTGGGGCAGGGGCTGGTGGTGCCGGAGGAGTAAATGGTACCGGTTCAGGTACTGGTTCTGGGGGGTCAGGTTCTGGAACGGGTTCTGGTTCCGGTTCGGGAAGTGGGGCAGCAGGTGGCTCTAACGGTGTTGGCTCAGGTGGAGCTGGTGGTGCTGGTCTATACGGAGAAACAGGGGTCGATTGCGGAGGTCCTTCAGGGGGAGGTTGTGCGGGTGCGGCGTGTACGCGCGCCTATGAATGTGCGAGCGGGATGTGTAGCTCGGGTCGCTGCGTAGAGCAGCCGGTTATCGGTTCATTCAGTCCAGCGGATGGACGTCCAGGAACATTCGTGACCATTACCGGTGCGAATTTCGGGACAACTCCGGGTCAAGTGACCTTCGGAGGCCGTACTGCGACCGCTCCAGCCTCCTGTTCAGCGAGTGCGAGTTCTTGGTCGGCGACGCAGATCGTTGTAGCTGTTCCAGAAGGAGCGACTACGAGTTCGATTCAGGTTACGCACGGTGGGAATCGTTTATCTGATGCGACAAACGACGAACGTGGCCCACGCTTGGCGGACTTCCGTGTGAGTGGCGTAGCTCGTCCGGGTCTGTGTACGATTCGTCCAGGCTCTGGAACGGTTGGCGATCGTGCTCGTCTGGCGGTTGCTGGGGTAAACCTCGGGGTAACTGCTGGTCAGTTGTATTTCAATAATCAAACGGCAGAAATTTCGGCTTGGCGTCCAACAGGGATCGATTTGTCGGCTCCTCTTGTTCCGCCAGGAAGCTATGCAGTGCGTGCACGTGTTGGAACGCTTGAGTCGAACCCGATCACCTTCCAGTTCAATGATCGTATTATTACGTCGCCACCTACGATCGATAGTCTTCGTCCGGCGACAGGAACGGTTGGGTCGTATGTAACGCTGGTAGGTCGAAATTTCGGAAACGCAGGCCGCGTCTTCTTCCGCAATCCGCTCACGAATGGATTGGGCGAAGCGGATACGCGCTTCCCTGCGCAGTGCGGAAGCGGTTTCTGGGGGGATACAGCGGTTATGGTAAAGGTCCCACGTGCTTTGCGTGGAGGATTGGGCGAAGAGCAGTTAGTGCGATCGGGTCGTTACGAAATTTACCTCCAACGTGATGGGATTACGGTGAGTAACCGAGTTCCGTTTACGGTTTTGGATGGAATGCCTGGGCCGGGAATCTGTTCTATTCAACCAGCGGCCGGTCCGGTTGGAACGGGGATCACGATTTTAGGGGAGAACTTTGGAACAAGTGTTGGATCCGTGACCTTTGCGGGAACAACCACTACCCGACCAGCTGCCTTCCTTACGAGCGAGAGCTGGCGTGAAGGGGAGATTCGTACACGTGTTCCAGCGGGTGCATCAACCGGTATGGTGCGCGTTTCGGTGGCGGGTCAACAGTCGAATGATGCGTTCTTCTCGGTTGCAAGCTGTCTGACGAGCCCAGGGATCTGCGGAGCTTCACTTGCATGTTGTCCAGATGGAAGCTGTGCGGTTGGGGGTGTTTGTCAGGCTCTGAGTATCGCTACGAGTACGTTCGCTTGGAGAACATCTACCGGTCGCATCTATCAGCATCCACGTGTCGTGGAAGAATGTAATAATGAAGAGCCACCTTCTCCAAGTCCACGGAGTCTTTCGACCTGTGTGAATGCTCAGGCTGTAGTGCGCTTTACAACACACATCGAGCGTTCAACGATTACCCCAAGTACGGTGATTGTTCGTCGCTGTACGGGAACAACAGGGGATGTTTGTGCAACGGGGACACCTGAAATCGTTCCTGGAACGCTTGGATTTGTGACGGGTCTTACGCAAGATCACTTGGTCTTTACTCCCGCTGGGAACGTCTTTGCGCCAAGCAGTACGTATCAGATTATCCTCACAACGGGTATTCGTTCGACGAGTGCCGAGGGAAGTCGTGCCATGTTAGAAAATGCGGAACTGTATGGTCGTGGCAATGCCTACGCCTATCGCTTCCGAACGAAAGCAGCAAGCGACTTGTGTACGGCAGGTTCCGTTTCTGTTGTGCCGGCAAACTGGTTAATGGAAAATATTGGTGACCGGAAAGAGGACTATACCGTGAGCGCCCGTGCTTCGGATGACATGTGTGTGCAGATTAACGGTGCGACCTTGGGCTGGGGATGGAGTTTGGCAGGAGCTCCGGGCCGTGCGTCGATTGAACCTTCGACGCGTGACTTGGTGGGCGCACCTCTTGATCCATCGAGAACGGATATCGTCACGGTTGTTGGTCGTGGAGCGACGGATCGTGATCCAGTCTTGGTCAACGTCGATCTGACGCGACCTGCGCCTCCGCTTCCTGTACGTGGAACGGGTCGTCTGACGATTCGTCTTACCCCTCCGCGTGTGGTCTCGTACGCGCCAAATTGTAATGAAGCCTGTGTGAATGCTGCGGTTTGGGCAAAGTTCAATGTAGCGATGGATCGGGATAGTTTGTTCCGGACAGTGGGCGGACGTCGTGTGCCAAACGTAGAAATCAAGCGTTGTACGAATGAGTCCTGTCGTGAAACAGACCGTACATTGGATTTGTCTGAGGCGATTATCGATCTGATGACGCCTGCTGGCACGTTTGCGACCGATACCATGATGAAGATCGAGCCGTCGATTCTCTCGCCTGAGCGCGATCCAGAAACGGGCGGGCCGGTTCGGACGAGTCAATTTGAACCAGGGAAGTTCTATACCGCGACGATTATTGGAGGTGTGACAGGGGTACGTTCCGCCTATGGCAACTTACCGCTTACCGAGCTCAATAATTCTGATCCAGTCGGGTTTACCTGGAAATTCCGAGTGAAGACGGGCCCAACCGCCTACTGTACCGCCGCACGCGTCGAAGTGGCACCTAGCCAGAAATACGAAGTTGCCTTTGGCATGCGTCAGCTCTTCATTGCGAGCCCAATTAGCTCGCCAGATACCTGTAGCCGAGATGGGCAGATGTTGATTTCAGAACGTAGTACAAGCTGGACGAGTTCCGATCGTCTGGTTGCGGACTTCGTTCAGATCGGATCCTCTCGTTCCAGTGTTTCATTGGTGGATCGTTTGCCAGAGTTTTGTACCAATCAGTGTTTGAATGCGGGTTCGAATGGTGTCTTCGGTCAAACAGCGACGTGTGGAAATAATACAGTTGAAACAACGGATACGAACTTCTGTCGTCGTCGTTCAGACTCGACACGTGCGTGTGAGGTGGGGAATGCCGACTGTGTCACCCGTTTGGGCGGAGCGTGTCTTTTGTTGCCGGAAGGCTCAGAAGATGCGGAAGAGTGTGATAACGGAACAAGTAACGGTCCGTCGGGTGAATGTTCTGCGACTTGTCTGATGAATCCCGTACGACGTGTCACAGACACTCCTGCAGGAACCTGTGGAAACGGATCGCTTCAGCGCGGAGAACAATGTGATACGGGTCGTGTATGTGTAGGAGGTCCAACGCCAGGCCGTGACTGTACATCTGACCCCGCTTCGTGTGGTACGGGTGGCGCTTGTCAGGTAGTTGAACGTCGTGGATGTAGCGTGAATTGTCAGGCGCTTGGGGCGAGCCGCGGAGGATCAACTTGTGGAAATGGAGACGTTTCAGACGGTGAAACCTGTGATTATCGCTCAGATCAGGTTGGGTCAGGTTGTACAGACCAATGTCTCCATCGCGGTTCATCGAACGTTGAACGTCGTATGTGTGGAAATGGTCGTATTGAACCAGGTGAATCGTGTGAGGCCCCATTTGGAACAACCTGTAATCCTCAAACCTGTTTGAATATCGGAACAGGTCAGTGTGGAAATGGCGTAACAGCGGGTTGTTGTGGAAATAGCCGAGTAGAAGCCGGTGAAGATTGTGATGGGGGTCCTGGCTGTTCTGCGCGATGTCTGAAGCAAGGTTCAAGTCCAAGTTATCCGCAGCCATCGCTGTGTGGAGATCGTGTTGTTGGGACCGGTGAGCAGTGTGATGCGCCTACCTCCGGTCGTATCGAAACAGGGGATGGTCTCACGGGTCGCTTCGAGATCACGAACCGTCAACTCTTCGAAATCGTTGGTTTGCGTGAGCCAAGACCAGAAGAGATGGCTCGCAACGCAGGTCGCATGACCTCCACGATCGGTGCGCGCTACATGACTCGTGATGGTCAGGCGACATATGGGGTGCAATGTAACTTCACACGAGAAGCGGACTGTCGGACCCTAGGAACGGGTCTGACATCAGGTGGGTGTTGTGCGGTTCGTCCAACGGCAACCCCGTATCCTCGCGCCGGTTCAACGGACGTTTGTCGAAACGTGCTGATTACGGCGACCTTCAATCAGTTGATGGATGAAACGTCGGTTCGCGGAAACTTCCTCGTGTCGTCGCAAGCTGTAGCAGATACGTGTCCAACGGGTACGACGCGCTTAGACCGAGCAGTCCCAACCGCCTTCAACTGGTCAACACCTGTACGTTCGTTCATTGAGCTTGTGAAGTCCTGGTTTGCACCAGCGACGGCAGCAGAAAACAGCCCATGGTGCGTTGGAACAGCAAAGGGAACGGTTGTCTTTGAGCGAGATGATGTTGCTCGTCAAACAACGGCAGCGTTGCTCTTGGATGAAGCATTGGTCGCGAATACGCAGTATCAAGTTACGTTACTCGGTGATCCGGCGATTCTGACGGCGACCACGTCGTCTACGCGTCGCGGATTGCGCGGAGCGAACGGAATTTATGCGAACGGAAATATTTCCTGGCGTTTCACGACAGGTGAGCGCGTGTGTACGATCGATGAATTACGCTTAACGGATACGTACGCGGCACGTCCTACGATCTTCTATAAGTCGAATGAAGCCCACCGCTATATCGGTCGAGCGGTTTCCTATCATCGAGAAGAGGTGGTGCCGCTTTCGCCAATCCGAGGTTTGTATGATTGGGCTTGGCGTGAATGGGTGAGTGCTCGTCCAGCCGTTCTCCGAACGCAGACAGCAACGACAACGCCTCAAGTCTCTGTTGCAACTACAACCGCGCAAAATCAGCGTGGGACCTCATTGATTGCCACAGGAATAACGATTACAGCCGATCGCGTGAATGTTCCTTCAACGGTGAACAAGTCGATTGAGGCGGGTCTGATGTCAACCGTACTCTTGTGTGACAACCCATGGATTCCACCAGGAACTGAGCCGGGTCAACCGCCACGCTTCCAGGATCCGCTTTATCACTTCGCCTTCAACTACTGTTTGGATGCGAATCGACCTGGTCCAAGTGATGATCTTCCGGAATTAGTGGTGAATCGTTTGTCAGATAACCCATCCGATATCGCGCGTGGAGTAAAGCGCCAGTATATCTTCTCGTTCAGCCGACCGTCCTTCCGTTCGGATGCATTGGGATTGCGAGTCATGTCGAACCCACTTCACTTGTCGCCGAAGGATTGGTACTTGGCGCAAGGATTCGCAGGATCGCCTCAGGCAACAACGGTTGATGGATACGAGGCGATCCGAGATGGATCAACGCTCTACATTTCGGCAACGAACCTGAATACGCAAGAAGGGGGTCTTACAACGGATATGTATGTGCTTTCGCACAATCCGAATGCAACGGCAGAAACTCGGTCGATCTTTGAGCAGGTGGTTGAGAGCTTCACTTTCAACACGAACCTCTTGCATGATGCAGATGGGATCTGTCGCACGAGCTCAGGAGGTATCTTCCGTCACACGACAACATCGCCTGCGCTTACCTGTACGGCTGACTGGGAGTGTGTTCGTTACGATGCGGGAGGTTACTGCGCAAGCTCCAAGGAAAAGATCCAGCGCGATTCAAAGCGTATGGCGGATTTCCAGTATTTGTCTGCTCAGCTTGAAGGGGCGAAAGCTCGTGATGGCCGCTACCCAACGCTTAACGCAGGCACATTCTTGCAAACATTTGTCACAAGTCGTTGGCCAAGCTGGCAGTCTGTCTTTGCGGCGAGCGTCGGAAAGGCACTCCCAGAAGATCCGCTCAACGTGAATGTGTCATGTGGACAGTGTTTGAGCTCGCGCCAGGCGTGTATGGAAGATTCAGATTGTGGAGGATCGGCGGATCGGTGTGTTCCGGTGGATGGATATGATCCAAAAACTTGTTGGAACGCAGCGAGCAGCACCTATCGTATTCCTGTTCTTGAGCCGACGAATGCGCGAAGCGTTTCCCGTTTGTATCAATATCGCTCGGTTGATGGAGGAAATCGCTATGAACTTGGAACGGAGCTCGAATATTTGCCAATTGAGAACTATACCCCGTCTGTGTTGCCAGAAACACGACGCTGCGTCTCGACGAATGCGGGGAATGGACGGGTGTGTATCCAGGATACGGATTGTAATGTCCTAGGAGCGGACCGACGCACCGTGATTGGAACGGGTGTTTGTACCCCACAAGGTGGCCGTTTGCAGTTTGGAGGGATTAGTCGCAACCAAGTGATGGGCTTGGGTGGGATTTGTGGAGATGGCGTCGTTGGAACCGGGGAAGTGTGTGAGCCGGGCCAGACACGTCAGAACGATTGTCCGATTGCAGGTATCGCAGGTCGAGGTCGTCAGCAGCAGGTGTGTCAGTCCGATTGTCGTGCGTATGTGGATGTCCCAGGTTCGACCTGTATCTCGAGAATTCAGTGTGGAAACGGACGTGTTGAAACGGGTGAGACTTGTGATGATGGGGATTTGAATGGTCGCTATGGACAGTGTAACCGCTCCTGTAATGGCTTCGCCGCTGTCTGTGGAGATGGTCAGTTGAGCGCTGGTGAAACGTGTGATTCGGCTGAGCGAAATGGATTGTATTGTGACACTCGTGATTGGGGGTATGGGAACTGTAATCTTTCGGCGAGCTGCAGCCTCACTTGTCGAGAGGTCGCTCCGCATTGCGGAGATGGAATTGTTCAAACAGAGTCTATTGGAGACGGTGGACAAGTGGAGCAGTGTGATGGAAACGCTCCAGAAACAACAACAAGCGCTGTGTGTTCTGCGGGAGCGGTCGGGCAGGCGTGTGATCCAAGTAACAGAGGTGCGGACTGTGCCTATGGTCCGATCAGCGGACAAGACTTGTGTGGTCGAAATCCAGAAGATCGCAGCTGTTCTACGATCAAGGTCGGTTTGTGTGCGGGTGGCTTGAACGATCGACGTGAATGTAGCTGTCCGGCGGGTCAGGAGAGCTGTGCGGGAACAGCGCCAGGCGCTACGGTCTGTGGAACAACCTATCGCTGTGTCATGTATCCAACGCAGCGCACCCGAACCTGCAATGCTCCGACCTCGGCCCGTGCGGTGAACCAGTGTAGCTGGACTGCCTGGTCGGCCTGTCGTCCAGCGAACTTCTGTGGAGACGGCGTCCTCGATGCAGGTGAGCGTTGTGATGACGGAAATCGAAACGATAATGATGCCTGTACGAATCGCTGTTTGGCGAACGTCTGTGGCGATGGCGTTATGAACGTCGGGCCAGAAGAGTGTGACTACGGATCAGAAAATGGTCAGGGCTGTACCGGAGCGGAATATGGTTCTACTTGTGGCGCCTGTACCAATCAGTGTCGTATGACGGCCTCTTCCGGCGGATTCTGTGGGAACGCTCTACTTGATGGATCTGAGCAATGTGATGGAACGGACTTTGGACGTGCGAGCGGTGTACAGACGTCTGCTGCGTTGACGTGTACGGGTCTTGGCTTCGACTATGCAGAGCGTGTCCGCTGTACGGCTGTTGCCGGAGGCGCCTCCATCGAAGTTGCCTCAACCGATGCGGCCACGCAGTGTGTTGCGGGAACGGCACGTGACATCATCACCTGTGGTCGTACCTGTGGGTATGGCGGCTGTCAGGCCTGTTCAAGTCAGGCGGGAACAGCTTCCATTACAGCGGTTGTACGTGATGCGGTTCACTCAGGTACGGCAGTTCCAGGAGCAACTGTGACGCTGCTTCAGAATGGTCGTCGAGTGACGACGCAAACGACGAATGCACAGGGGCAGTTTACCTTCAGCAACTTGAATGGAAATGGTGCCTGTGGAGGATATCGTGTCTACGTTGAATTCTCTGGAAACAATCCAAATACTCCGGATAATGAAGCGACTAATGGAGGATACTGGATGTATGAATCAAACCTGTTCAGCGTACCTACATTTGAGCGGGATGGAATTCAGAGCTCAGAGACACCTGGAAAAATATTCTTGCTCCCTAAGGTTGCAGCGAATGAAACATTAGTTGTGCATACTTGGTATGGAGATCTCGCACAGAATTCGAATCGCTACCTTCTCTCTCACTTGATCATGCCACGCCACCGCGCATACCAGTTCACTCCAGGAAGTGGAAGTGATTGGACGCAGTCACGTGAGTGTACAGCCGCTGAGCGTCCAGGATTTGTTAACGGGAAGTTGTGTTATCGTGATATTCGAGAATTTGTGGGAGGAAACGAAGCGCAAGGAAACCCGGATCTGGCGCAGGTTCCTCATGCGCGCCTCTATTGTTCAAGTGGTGCGGGTGGAGTGTGTTTCCAGGTGGCTAATTCGCCACAAGCGACACGGTATCGTTGGACGCTGGGTGACAGATCAGCAACAGGGAATTTCAGTTATTTCCTTGTAGATCAGCGTTCGATGACGGGTCAGTCGCCTCGGCAGAGCCCTTCCTACGAGTACTATCGTGATACGCGTAGCACCGTCTGGATCGTTACTCAATCTCGTGTCTACAAGGTGCTTCCCCCAGCAACGACTCCTACGAATTGTCAGGGTAAATTCTGGCTTGTCTATCAACAAGATTCATCGACGGGAGCGATCACACTTATGACAGATGTAGACCGTGCACTTTTGTGCGGAGGTCAGTCAATTCCTGGAGAGGTGGTAACGCCAGCCCTTCCAAACGCAAGCTGGCCGCGGAGCGGTGAGGCACAAAGCTGGATGGCCTTCGGGGGATGGGGTGGTGGTGAGGCGGGTCCTTCTATCAACTGGGATCCATTTGGAGTAGGTCCGGCAGCGCGTTAATCGTGTTCCTTGTCTCTCTATGTCCTTTGACCTTTCTTCCCCTCGAGCACGAGTCCTGATCGCTAGCGCGGTCGGGCTCGTGCTGGTTGTGGGAGGGCTCATCTTCTTGCGTTGGCGTGCTACCTCTGACCTGGATCCAGAGATGGGGATAGATGAGGCGGCTTCCGTTGTTGTCGAAAATCAGGGAACCGAACAAACTCCCTCTATAGGTCAAGGAGAAGAAGATATTCCTCTTGCGGCTACCGGTCCGGTGGATCGAGATGGGGATGGATTGGGTGACGATGAAGAGCGAACGCTTGGAACGGATCCGCTTTTGCGCGATACAGATGGCGATGGAATGACGGACCAAGTGGAGGTCGAGCAGGGGACGGATCCACTGGTGTTCCCAAAGCCAGAACCCGTCGCGCAACCGCTGCCAGAGCCTACGCCCGCTCCACAGCCGCAAGCTCCCCAGGCACCTCTCGATCAAGATGAAGACGGTCTGCCCGATGACTCAGAGCGCGACTTTGGAACCAGTCCACAGATGAGTGATACGGATGGGGATGGATTTGGGGATGCGCAAGAGATCAAAAACGGGTACAATCCTCTTGGATCCGGGCTGTGTGTTCGTCCCGACTGTCGTATTTAACGCCCACCCTTCTCTATGGACCTTCAAACCCCTGCCAATCTTCCCATGCAAGACGAGCTTTCTTCTGCCGGTGCGATGCCGCCCGTACCACCTCCGTCACCAGTTCCGCCTCCGATGCAGGCGATGCCTACTCTTTCGGATAAGATGCCTGACGATATGTTTTCAGGCGTAGACCGGAGTTCTCCGCCGCCACCGCCACCACCGATGCAGGCGATGCCACAAGCGTCGAGCCCATCACCTGTGATGTCTCCTATGGCTCCGGCGCCGGTTGCCCCTCCACGTGTTCTTTCGGCATTGCCAGAAGCGGAACATCCACCAGTTTTACATTATATTCTTATCGCTCTCGGAGTTGTTGTAGTCCTGGGGTTAATTGCGGGTGGCATTTGGTTCTTTGCCATTCGTCGACCAACGCGTGAAGTGATGGAGACGTTGCCAGCTGCCGTAGAAACAACCTCGACGACAGAAGATGGTGGCGTCGATACGGGACTTGCCCCAGGGGTGATGACAGATGAATCGATTGCAGATACGAATCCGTTTGATGAACCAGAAGTGATCCCATCAAAGCCTGTTGTGACGCCACCCGAAGGCGCGAACGTTCCTCCTCCGACCGCGATTGATCCAAACGGCGCCCAGCAGCCTCTGGGGGCGCCAGGCGCAACTGCTCCGGTGAGTGCGACCCCAGAACCAGCTTCAGATCCAGCCATGGCTCAGCCAGTCACGCCTCCGGTCGTCGTCGATCAAGATGCAGATGGATTATCGGATACACGCGAAACGGAGCTTGGAACGAATGCCACCGTGTCGGATAGCGATGCAGACGGGTTGAGCGATGGGGATGAAGTCTTGAAGTATCGAACAAATCCGCTCGTCCCAGATACAGACGGGGATAGCTATCCAGATGGGGTCGAAGTCCAGAAGGGCTTCAATCCACTGGGAGCCGGTCAGTGCGCAAATCCTACCTGCAGTCTTTAACCTTGGTTCGTCCCTTGTATGGCGTTTGCACCTTCCTCATCCACTCC
This sequence comes from uncultured Gammaproteobacteria bacterium, assembly GCA_964582475.1. Lineage (GTDB taxonomy): Bacteria > Patescibacteriota > Patescibacteriia > 2-12-FULL-60-25 > 2-12-FULL-60-25 > JAGOTP01. Next base: position 274,719 of record CAZOQS010000001.1, read on the forward strand.
TGCGGTTAACCCCGCCCGAAAACTGCCCGAGATCATTACGATCCCGGAGCAGTTTTATGGTGTTGCGTTGAAATTGAAGGCGCTCACGTCTGCGGAGCGGGACGAGGCGTCTCGTATTCCGCCGCCACCCCCACCGGTTGCAAAGCCGGCGAGTATTATTCGACCGCCGGAAGCGCAGCGTGCTCCGTGGCTGATGATCGGGATTGTGGCAGGCGTGATCATCTTGAGTATTCTCGGATTCGTGTATTTTAATCGCGATAGTCTGTTCCGAAAGCAAGCCCCTGTTGTGGCGACAGTCGTTGCTCCAGAACCTCTACCAACAGCGCCGAGCGGCTTGTCGGCGCTTGGGGGTCAAGGAGCGGTCTCACTCGCGTGGACCGATGCGGCGCCAAACGAGCAGGGATATCACATCGAACGCAAGGAAGGTGCGGGAGAAGGGACCTTTTCAAGAATTACTACCTTACCTGCTAATAGCACCGCCTTTATTGATGTAACGGTTCAGCCGAGCGCGAGCTATACCTATCGCGTCGTAGCAACGGGTGTAAGCGGGGATTCTGCTCCATCGAATGAAGCGCCGGCGACAACGCCCGCGCTCCCTGCTCCAGAAGCGCCAAAGCCAACCTTCCCTCCGGGGGGTCTCGATACGGATTCGGACGGTTTGACGGATGCTGAGGAGGCGCAGTACGGGACGAATCCACAAAAGCCAGACACAGATGGCGACCGTTTCCTTGATGGAAACGAAGTCTTCCATTTGTATAATCCTGCCGCGACCGCACCAGGGAAGTTGCTTGAGTCCGGCTTGGTACGTTCACAAAGTTCCCCAAGTGGATGGGTGATGTATGTTCCGGCTACCTGGACATCGACTCCGGACGAAACGGATACAAGTCGTCTCACGCTTCAGAGTGGACGAGGCGAGCGCTTCGCCGTGTCGGTCGAATCAAATCCCTCCACACAAGAGCTCGGTCCCTGGGTCGCGGCACGTGTAAATCAGCCCGTCGAATCCTTGGGGGAATTCACGACGAAGGGAGGTTTGCGCGGTGTCTATTCCGCTGATCGCATGCAGGCTTGGCTTGCCTGGGGCAATGCCGTTTTCCACATCACCTACGACCTGCAATCCCAGCCATTCCTGAACTTCCGCACAACTCTTGAAATGATGCTAAACTCGTTGAGCTTGAATGGAGCGGCTATTCTCCCAACGACGCTGACTCCCGCAAACTCGGGCCCAGGTTCTCTCCTCGCTCCTGCGAGCTCAACGCCTGTGACAGCTCCTGTTCCCGCGCCTGAAGCCCCTGCTGCGCCTGTCGCGGCAACATCTACCGCTCCGGTGACAGACGCGCCTAATGCAGATGCGTCAACCACCACCGCTTCCATTCCTCCGACGTCTTCTTCATCCACCCCTCCTGCCCCCAGCACCCCTTCTGAGTCATGATCCGCTTTCTTGCTACAAGGCTTCCTCCGGAACTTCACGAAAAGGATCTCGCGTCTGCCGCTCTCGCGTTAGCGCAGGTCTTGCGTATCAAAAAGCCGCTTGAAATTTCCTTGTCATTCGTTACGCCGGCTCGTATGCAGGCGTTGAATAAGCAATACCGCAAGAAAGATCGTCCGACGGACGTCCTCTCCTTCTCGAGTCGTGAGGCCGCCTTACCTAAGGCTCTTCAAGTTCAATCTTCCTCTTGGGGAGATGTGATTATTTGTCCTGCGTATGCCAAAGGTGAGGCGAAGCGTCGGAGTCTTCCGCTTCGAGAAGAGCTCGTACGCCTGCTAATTCATGGGGTACTGCACTTGGCGGGCTATGACCATGCAACGGAAGAAGATGAGCTGAAGATGTTTGGTATCCAGGAGCGCTTAGTCGGGGCATTGATCTCTGCAGAATATGTCTAGCCTGTTTCGTTTTTTTCGCAGCGTCAAACACGCAACGCATGGCGTCCTGTCTGTCTATCGAACAGAGCAAAATTTTCGTATTCAGTGTATTGCGGGTCTGTGCGCGAATACGCTCGCCATGATCTTGCCTCTTTCATGGGACCAGCGCTTGATTATTCTCGTTGTGTCTGCATCCGTCCTAGTGTTAGAATTGCTCAACAGCGCGATCGAGCGCCTGCTCGACCTGTTAAAACCTCGGCTGAACGAGTACGCTGGTGAGGTGAAGGATGTGATGGCTGGTGCGGTGTTGATTGCCTCGGTGTCGGCGGTGATTGTTGGGATCTGTATCTTCTGGCCTCACATGACCTCTTTTCTCGCGCGCGTATGAAAGATCACCTGATCGTTGGCGTCGATCTTGGGAGTTCGGCTATCCGTCTTGCGGTCGGCCAGGTCTCGATTGGTTCCGAAAAGCGGGAAGTCTTGAGTGTGATTGGTGCAGTTGAAGTTCCGTCGCAGGGCATCTCGAAGGGTTCCGTAAACTCACTTGAAGATGTCGTCAGTTCCATTTCGGCGTCGCTCGAACAGATCGAGCGCCAAATCGGATTGCCGATCTCTGAAGTCTATTTGTCGATTGGAGGTGTCCATCTCACGATTCAAGCTGCGAAAGGCGTGATTGGTGTTTCGCGCCCTGAAGGAGAGATTCGCGAGGAGGACGTGCATCGTGCGCTTGAAGCCGCACGCTCCGTCGTGAATCCAGCGAACCAGGAAATCATCCACATCCTGCCGAAGACGTTTAGTGTCGATGGCCAAACGGGGATTAAGGATCCGGTTGGGATGCAGGGGATTCGTTTGGAAGCAGAAGCGCACATTATTCAGGGCTTTTCGTCACACGTTCGGAATATCACGAAGGCGGCTTTCCGTACCGGTTTGGAAGTCCGTGAATTGGTCTTCGCGCCGCTCGCCTCCGCGGAAGCGGTTACGACGGCTCGTCAGCGTGATGTTGGAACCGTCGTGATTAACGTGGGTGCGGGGACTACAAGCGTAGCTGTGTTTGAAGAGGGTGATCTTCTGCACGCAGCCATTTTCCCGATTGGAGCCGATCACATCACGTCTGATCTTGCGATTGGGCTCCGAACCTCGCTTGAACTCGCTGAGCATATCAAGCGTCACTTCGCGAGCGCGCATGCCGATTCTGCTAACCGCTACGAAGAGATTGATTTGCGTGAGTTGGGCGGAGATCATACCGAAATCGTCTCTCGACGCTTCGTGTCGGACATCGCCCAAGCGCGCGCCGAAGAAATATTTGAAAAAGTCGAGAAAGAGCTCAAAAAGATTGAGCGCAGCGGGATGTTACCTGCGGGCGCGATCTTAACGGGTGGTGGGGTGAAGCTCGGGGGGATGACGGAGATCGCTCGTCAGGTCTTGCGCCTGCCGGTTGCGATCGGCATTCCGACAACCGTCGTCACGCCGCTTACCGAAGTCGTTCAAGACCCAGCGTTTTCCACAGCCATTGGCTTGGTTCTGTGGGGCTATAACGCAGAACGCGAAGATGCGGGCGTCGCAACGAAAAACGGCTCTAGTTACGCGGCAAAGGGAGGGGAAGCCTTCAAGAAGTTGAGTGAGCCATTGAAGCGTATTTTTAAATCCTTCTTACCGTAAGGAGGATTTTTCCCTTGACCCTCGAGAGTCGGGTGAGTATGGTAGCAAAGAACAACGAATCTTCTCTTTATTGAGCCATTTTTGAACAATCCTTGTAGACATTGCTATGGCCGAAATCAAACCCGAAATCGAAGCGCTTGCCACCATCAAGGTGATTGGTGTTGGTGGATCCGGTGGATCATCGGTCAATCGCATGATCGCTTCGAAAATTCGCGGCGTTGAGTTTATCGCGATGAATACGGATATACAGGCGCTACAATTTTCACAAGCGTCCCAAAAACTCCACATCGGAAAAACGATGACGCGTGGGTTGGGCGCAGGCGCAGATCCAGAAGTCGGTCTGCACGCGGCTGAAGAGAGTCAAAACGAAATTCGGGAAATGTTAAAAGGGGCGGACATGGTCTTTATTACGTGTGGTTTGGGCGGAGGAACAGGTTCTGGCGCGTCGCCATTTATTGCAAGCGTTGCCAAAGAATTGGGTATTTTGACGGTCGCTGTTGTGACACGTCCCTTCGGGTTTGAAGGGGCGCAGCGTCGCATGATTGCGGATGGAGCCTATGAAAAGTTGGCGAACCAGGTCGATACCATCGTTGCGATCCCAAACGATCGTATTTTGCAGATTATCGATCGCAAGACGTCGCTCGTCGAAGCCTTCGAAATTGTGGATGATGTCTTGCGCCAAGGCGTACAAGGGATCTCTGAGTTGATCACCGTCCCAGGTCTGATCAACGTCGACTTCGCCGATGTCCGGTCAGTCATGTTGAACCGCGGTTCTGCCCTCATGGGTATTGGACGTGGTCATGGCGATAACCGCGCCGCTGATGCCGCCAAAGCTGCTGTCGCTTCTCCTTTGCTCGAGGTTTCGATTGATGGGGCAAAGGGAATTCTCTTCACGATCACGGGTGGTTCGAACCTTGGAATGTATGAAGTGTCGGAAGCAGCCAAGGTTATCACTCAGTCGGCTGACCCACAGGCAAAGGTCATCTTCGGTGCCATCATCGATGAATCAATGAAGGATGAGGTGAAGGTGACGGTTGTCGCTACGGGTTTTGAAACAGCACGTCCTGGTACGATGAAGGCGAAGACGGTTCTTACTTCGGGCACGATTCAGCCTCGGACAGGGACTGTCGCGAACACGCCTCCTCCAGAGCCGCTTGAAAAATATTCGTTCCAGACAAATCCACGTTCAACCGGAGTAGTAACGCCGCCACCTGTTCAACCACAACAACCACCACAGCAATCGGTCTACCAGCAGCCCGCCGCCCAGCCACAGCAATCGCCAAGCTACCCGAGTAGCTATCCAGGCGTGAACTACCAGGCGCAACCAGCGCCTCAGCAGCCAGCGGAGCCACAGCAAGACTATACAGAAGAGCCTCCTCAGGAAGCTTGGCGTAAGCCAATGGCGCCTGCGCCCGCTGTCCGTCAGCCACATGTTTCTCCGCCTTCTTATGCTGCTCCGGGTCAGCAGCAGCGTCCGATGACGTCGCCTCCTCCAAGTAGACAGGCGACCCAGCAGCCGCAGCCACCTGCGGATGAAGAAGATTTAGATATCCCAGCCTTCATTCGGAAGAAGCTCATGTAATGCGGGCGTCTTTCGCGCCCTCGTTCTTTTATGCACTGCCCGGTCTGTAGTCATACGGATACGAAAGTGGTTGATTCGCGTCTATCGCTTGATGGAACGTCTATTCGTCGTCGACGCGAATGCGGAACCTGTGAATACCGATTTTCAACCTTAGAAGAGATTGAATTGCTTGATATTACGGTTGTGAAGCGTGATGGGCATCGAGAAGCGTATTCTCGCGAGAAGCTTGAACGCGGTTTGCGTCGTGCGCTTGAAAAACGACAGCATATTGACGCGGAATTCCGCTCGCTGGTTCAATCGATCGAGCGCGACATCCAGCGTCGAAAATCCTCTGAAATCACGAGCGCAGATGTCGGAGAGATCGTGATGGAACGACTGAAAACCTTTGATAAAGTCGCCTATATCCGATTTGCTTCGGTCTATCGTTCATTTGAGGATGTAAAAACCTTTCGCGACGAACTCTCTGATCTTATTCGGTTGGAAAAAGAACGCCAACGAACTGAGAAGAAACCCAAGTCCAAGTCGTGATACACTGAGAGCCTATGTCTGCACCTCGTTGGCTTGCCGCCTATTTGCTCGCTTCTCTTGGAGCGGGTGCCCTCGGTGGAGCGGCGATCACTCGTTACAATCAATACACACAAGCTTCGCCTAACACGCCTCCCTCGATGTTGGGTACGTTGCTCGGAAATACGACGAGTACGCTCTCAGAGCTTCGCAAGGAAGAGCTACAAACAATTGATGTTGTACGTCAGGCTTCTCCGGCCGTTGTATCGATTGTAATTACGAAGGAGCTCTCGACACGATCCCCGGATGATTTTTTTACAGACTTGTTTAACGATCGGTTCTTCTTTGCTCCGCAGGCTCCACGCGCCTCCTCGACCGTGCCTGAGGCTCCAAAGCAGCGTTTGCGCGTCGGTGGCGGTTCTGGCTTCTTGGTCGCCGCAGACGGCTATATCGTGACGAATAAGCACGTTGTGGACGATGAAGCGGCAGAGTATACCGTCGTGCTTCAGGATGGCCGTGAGTTGCCTGGAAAAGTCTTAGCAGTTGATCCAAGTCTTGATCTCGCGATCATCAAGATCGAGGGGGCGGATTTTCCGTTCATCGCGTTAGGGGATAGTGACAAGATTGAAATCGGACAGACAGTCATCGCGATTGGAAACGCCTTGTCTGAATTTCAAAATACCGTAACAAAAGGAATTGTGTCCGGTGTGGATCGACGGTTGGTCGCTGGAACTCGAACAGCGACAGAAGTGATTGAGGGCGCCATCCAAACCGACGCCGCGATCAACCCGGGGAATTCTGGCGGTCCACTGATCGATCTTCAAGGAAAAGTGATCGGCGTAAACACGGCTATTTCTGAGAACGCACAGTCCTTAGGTTTCGCGTTGCCAATTAATGTCGCGAAGCAAGCAGTGGAAAGTGTGAAACGAACGGGCAAGATTGTTCGTCCTTGGATTGGGGTTCGTTATGTCCAGATTGATAGCGAGCTTGCGAAGCGTGAGCAGCTCCCACAACCGTATGGGGTCTGGATTCAGCCGGGGCGCACGCCAGCGGACGTGGCGATTTTGCCAGACTCGCCGGCAGAGAAGGCGGGACTGAAAGAAAAGGATGTGATTTTAGAGGTAAATGGTCAGAAGTTGGATGAACATCGTTCGTTATCCTCAGTGGTTACGCGTTTTGCACCAGGTGATGTTATTGAGCTGAAGATTTCACGCGATGGAAAAGAACAGACGCTGCGTCTTACTCTCGAAGAACGAAAATAACTTTTTCTATGATCCTGAAGCACACGAAGATTGTTTGTACGATCGGACCTTCCAGCTGTAGTTATGAACGTTTGACCCAGCTGGTGGAGGCGGGGATGGATGTGTGTCGTTTAAACTTTTCGCATGGGACCTACGATGCCTTTGCCGAGTGGATCCGCTTGATTCGTAAGGTTTCCAAGACGTTAGGGAAGCCGATTGCGATTTTGCAGGACCTTCAGGGGCCAAAGATCCGTGTTGGCGATCTCCCGAAAGAGGGTGTCACCCTCAAAACGGGGGAGGAAATTATTTTTACAACCGGAAAAGCCAAAATTCCTACCAAGCTTCCGGTGACCTACCCGCTTTTGCATAAAGATGTACGCGTTGGACAACAGATTCTTTTGGATGACGGGCTGTTGTCAGTTGAGGTTCTGAAGGTCCGTGGTGAAGATGTGGTCTGTCGCATCACGCAAGGAGGGTTGTTGACGTCACATAAAGGGTTGAACCTCCCTGAAACAAAGACCACCATCTCCGCCATCAGCGACAAGGACAAGGCGGATTTGCGCTTTGGGATTGAGCAAGGAGTGGATTGGGTCGCTCTGTCTTTTGTTCGCTCGGCAGAGGATCTGCGCGAACTACGTCGTTTGATCCAGCGTTATGAAAAAGAGCTAGGAGTTGAAGTCGAGGCGCCTTTAAAGATCATCGCGAAGGTCGAGAAGCCCGAAGCGGTTGAAGCGATGGATGAGATTGTGGCAGAAGCCGATGGCATTATGGTTGCGCGCGGCGACCTCGGAATCGAAATTGCGGCGTCCAAGGTACCGATTGTTCAGAAGCAGTTGATTCAAGCGTGTTTGGAAGCAGGGAAGCCGGTGATTGTGGCAACTCAAATGCTTGATTCCATGATCCGTAATCCCCGGGCTACGCGCGCAGAGGTTTCGGATATCGCGAATGCCGTCATCGATTCGACGGACGCGACGATGTTGTCTGGCGAGACTGCAACCGGTGCGTTCCCGATTGAGGCGGTACAGACAATGTCTGCAGCTATTTTAGAGGTGGAACACGCATTTTCTGCCGACACAGATGCGCATCTCCATGTGACCGCTTCCACACAGGAGGCGATGACGAACATCTCCGTTCTTCTGGCACGCGCTCGAAATGCCAAGGCGATTCTGGTTTCAAGCTTGTCCGGAAGAGCAGCGCGGCTCGTTTCACGTGAACGTCCAGAAGTAACCATTTATGTCGCCTCTTCGATTGAGCGCGTGGTGCGTCAGTTAGCGCTCTCGCGTGGTGTGGTGCCGCTGTATATCCCTTCCTGTCGTCGTATGCGTGATCTGATCGATCGTTCCTTTGCCATGATTTTGAAACAAGGAGTGCTGAAGTCGGGAGATGAAATTGTGATCGTCGCCGGTGAACCGTTAGGAGAGTCGGGGAACGTGAACTTGGTTGAGGTACGTAAGTTGTAAGCAGCGGATATGCGTCTTGCTTCCCTCCGACCGATCGATCGACGCATTGGAGCTTCGCTTCTGTTAGCAACAGGCTTTTCGCTCCTCCTACTCGTGGCTCGTATCTTGATGACGGGACGTTCAACGTATGCCTTTTTGACCTGGAACTTGTTTTTGGCTTGGATCCCTGTGATCTGCGCCTGGCTTGTTTCTCACACGCAGAAACCCATTTCTGCCTGGAAACTTGTGTGGATTCCTGCGTTTTTATGGCTGCTCTTCTTTCCAAATTCCCCCTATATCCTGACCGATTTGGGGCATTTGGCGCGTTTGAGCGAGTGGACGCTTGTACCGCTTGGGTTTGATGTGGTTATGATTCTGACATTTACGTTGAGTGGTTTATTTCTAGGTTTTGTCTCATTATTTCAGATGGAAGATGTTTGGCGCCAGCATTTTCGTCCATCCGTTACGACGGCCTTATCGCTTTTCTCACTCGTGCTTGCAGGCTTTGGGGTCTATCTCGGGCGCTTTCTCCGGTGGAATTCGTGGGATTTATTTCATCGCCCAGGAATGTTGATTCAGGATTTAGTTGTTCGTCTCACGGATCCACTAAGTCACCCCCGAACCTGGGGATTCACCGCTTTATATAGCGGATTTTTGATCTGTATCTATCTAATTGTCCGCTTGTGGAGGAAGAAGGATGTTTGACAGACTATTTTAATATTGTTAGTGTTAGAAGTTCTATAAGGTTTCTTGTAGACCCAATTCCACCCCTATGAAATTCATGACTCACTTTATCTGGACGAAGCCCACGTATCTCCGCGGTGCGGGTTTGTCTATGGTTCAGTGTGGTCAGAGTGCGCGTATTGGATTGGATTATTCCCAAGATCTTGGGCAAGAACGCTTCCTGCGATAACGAATAAACGCATTCGTCGATCGCGTGAAACATCTCTTGCTCAGGTAGCAAGAGATGTTTTTCGTTTTCGTCCCTTCACCCCGGCTGGTCCTCCAGCCTTCACAGAAAGTGTAAAAGCATGAGCGCTGCGCCTGAAGAATCATCGGACCCGAAGGACTATCGTCAGAGCCTGTGGAAGAGTCTCCAGACCTACACCTGGATCTGGAGAGAGCTGATGAGCGATCTGGGCCGATGGGCGGCTAAAGGGCTCGCCGTCATCGTTCTCTTCCGCAATATCGCGCTGCTGTTCGTGCCGTACCTGCTTGGCAGGCTGGTCTGGGCGCTCAGTCAGCGAAACGAGCAGGGGACGAAGTTCGCGTTCATCGCGATCGCAGTCGTCCTCTTTTTCAACTGGATCTTCCAGTTCTTCGAACTGCGGCTTCGGGAGATCATCTATGGGGAGAATATGGGCTCGATCGACCTCGCGGTCACCGAGCGCTTTCTCACCAAGTCAGGTGGTCAACACCTGCGCGAGAGTGAGCTCCTGTCGCCCGCTGCGCTCGAGCGCGGTCGTGCGCGCGCACAGGAGATGATGAATCTGCTGTGCGTGGAAGGTTCTCAAGTGTTCTGGCTGATGCTGACCTCCTACGTCGGCATTTGGTTCTTGAACATCTGGGCGGGGATCGCCGTGAGCTTGATCGCCGTGATCTACATCCGCTGGGCGCTCTACCTGAACCATCAGGTCGCCCTTGTCTGCGCGCCGTCCGATAAGGAATTTCGGACGTGGATACGCCATCGCGCCGGTCGCTGCGAAGGTGTCGCTCGGGTGAAAGCCTTCGGAAAGGAGGGCGAAGAGAACACGTATCTCACGACCAAGTGGTATGAGCTGCTGAAGGGGGATCGGGCCTTCTGGTTCCGTTACCTGATGCACGCCTCGTTTCGTGGTCTGACGTGCTTGATCATCTTCCTCGTCGTTATCGGGCTGAGTACCTGGATGGCGTGGCGGACGGCGAGCAACGTGACGCTCTTCCCGCTCTTTCTCTGGATGCGTAACATCCTCGACAACCTCTGGCAGATCGGCTCGATCGAGCATCGACTGGGCTGGAATGCACCCTCTCTCCAGTCGCTGCAAAAGGCACTGGAGATCGAGCCGGATATCGTGATCAAGCCGAACGCGCCGCCCGTCGACGCCTCCGCCGGCATCACGCTCAGCTTCGACGATGTGTGCTTCGCTTACGAGCAGAGCGATCATCGCCCGAAGCAAACGCTTCGCCCACCGCGGCGAGTGCTTCAGGACTTTCGTCTCGAGGTAAAGCCGGGCGAGCGCGTCGCGCTCATCGGGCCGAGCGGGGCGGGCAAGTCAAGCATCTTCAACCTCATCTTGCGGAGCTTTGATCCGCACACGGGTCGCATTCGTGTGAACGGAGTCGATCTCCGAGATCTGGACCTCGCGTCCTGGCTCGGGTCGATCGGCCTGATCCCGCAGAAGGCAACCATCTTCGAAGGAACGGTTCGCGATGCGCTCGTCTACGGTCTCACGCCGAAACAGCGCGAGCACGTCACGGACGAGTTCCTCTGGGAGCTGCTCGAGCGCCTCGAGATCGCGGACCGGATGGAAGAGCGTCTCGAGACCAAGCTCGGCAACGGCGGGATCGAGCTCTCGGGTGGCGAAGCACAGCGGGTCATGGTCGCCGCAGCGCTCGTCAAGCAGCCCCAGTTCTTCTTGATCGATGAGGCAACGAGCGCTCTCGATTCAACGACCGAACGGGCTGTGCAACGCGAGCTCGAAAGAGCGCTTCAGGGGAATACCGGCGCGCTCGTGATCGCTCACCGACTGAGCACGGTGCGCTCCATGTGCACCAAGTTCGTCGTCCTGCGTCCGGCTCCGGGCCTCGAAGAAGGGGAGCCGCAGATCGAAGCGATCGCAGATTCGTTCGAAGAGCTGTACGCCATCTCTCCGACCTTCCGCCGACTCGCGGACGATCAGGGGATGAGCCTCAAGCTCGCGGCATGAATCACACGTGAGAGATGGGTCCTCTTTCTCTCGTCAGGCGTAAACTCTTGGTGTCCTGACCACCAAATCCCTATCCTCTGGGTGTAAACGAGGGGAAAGGGATGGATGAGGATAAAGAAACAAAATAGGGCCATTTCTGGCCCTATTTTGTTTCTTTTGGAGGAGTTCAAAATCCCTATTTCCTACCCAGGCACGATCTTAGATATTAATAACTTAATACAATACTAGCATAATTTATTACATTTGTCAACGTTCAAGCTCTTTTTTGGCTTGAAATCAGCTGTTTTCGAGTTCTTTCTTGCGTTTATCGTCCATATCTCGTACCCAGAGATCCTTTTGGGTGCGGTAGATAACCACGCATAATCCAAGGAAACAAAAGCCAAGTGCGAACGGCAGCGCGGGGGCAATATAGGTTTTGCCGAAGATGATAATCAGGGTATTGATCAAAATAAAGAGTAGACGCATTTCTGTTGGTCCGAAGCCCAAATGAACCAGACGAAACTCGCGCGTGGCGCCGAAGACGAGAAAGGAATTCACCATGAAGCCACCACACAGCGCGAGCACAAAGAACTGAAGAACGGGATATTGATGGGTTGTGAGAAGGGAATACCCAATCAAGATGGCGCACAAGAAGAAATAATCAAATAAATGGTCCATGTAGTAACCCCATTTTACGAGCCCCTCATTTCGATATCGTCCGACCGCTCCATCGAGGGAATCAGTCGCCCATTGAGCGACAATTAAGAGGCTGACTGCCCAGAGCCAATTCGTTTGGTAGTGGGCGAGATAGCTAAAGAAGATAATTCCTAAGCTAATGGGGAGCGAGACGAGAACGAGATGGGTCGAACGAATCCAGGAGGGGACTTTTGGGGTTGCCCAGTAGATGAATGCTTTCTCGGCCTTTGAAAGCCACGAAGCGCCGATTTTGGTTGTATCATCAAACGTTTTTAGAGTAGGCATAGGGGAGTTCTTCTAGCCTACCACTTCTTTTTACAAAACGACTATACATTCAAATAGGCGAAGACGGCTTCGGCGATCGCTTTTGCGGCAACGCCCTGGTTTCGAATCAATAACCGCTGATCAGATGGGTTGGTGAGAAAACCGGTTTCTAGAATGACGGCGGTGGTCATTGGGTGGATGGAGTGTTCGTATTTCCTCCAATTGAAGGCGTAGTAGCCGCGCATGTTCGCCGTAACGTTTGGATCGATCCGAAGGTTGGTGGTTGAGGCGTAGGTTGCTTCCAGGAGGGCTGCAAAGGCCGCTCCTCGTCCGGTGCGGTCTCTCCAAGGGGCGGCAACCTTGAAACCAGAGACACTTGTGTCGGTGCTCCCGTCCGCGTGAATCGAGATAAAGATATCCGCCCAATAATCAGGGGGAATCGTCGCGGGCAGAATATCGACGATGATTTGTTCTTTCTCGATGAGGGTCTTCGCCGTCTGTGCGATCTCGAGATTTGTTTCCCATTCGTATTTGCCGCCCCCGCGTGTTCCGCCGCCTCGTTCGCGTAAGTTACTGAGTTCGTCGGGAAGCTCTCCGTTTTTCCAGTGGCCCGCCTGCAGGCCGACGCGTAAGGGGCCGGGTGGGCGCACCCACGTCTGGACAGGTGGTTCGTAGAGGTGGGGGAGGAGATCACTTAGATTGATGCCTCCGCCAAGCGTTTCGAACTCTTCCTGGCTCGACGATACGGGAGAGAGACGTGAAACGGCTCCAAATATGAGACCGAAAACGGCACAGATGGCCAGGCCAGCAGCAGACCAGGTCAAAAGAGGCCGTAGAAGCATATTCCTTGTACGAGGCACAGGCTCACTTTGGTTCATTTGCTATACTGTCGGTCATGTCCGCTCCTTCCCTCCGAACCTTTTCGGTGATGCCTGTTTTGCGTGTCTTTTCTCAGCACTGGGGAAGATATCGAGTGTTTTTGATCTTGGTGATTCTTGGTACCTTGATCGGGGAGAGTGTTCAAAATGTTATTTTGCCTTACATCGCGAAGTTGCTCTTCGATACGCTCGCTACATCTGCTCCCGGGGTGGCGGCATTGGGAGATCTGAAGCACACGCTTCTTCTGTTTACAGGGGCGAGTCTGGCCGTCTGGGTTGTGCATCGTGGCGCCTGGGTGATTTACATGTACATCCAGCCGCGCATGATGGCAGATCTTGAGCAACATAGTTTTGGATATCTCATAGGCCATTCCTATCAGTTCTTCCAAAACAATTTTAGTGGCTCGCTGGTACGTAAGGTCTCGAAGATCTCACGTGCGTATCAAGACATCATGAACGTCACGATCGAGCAATTGCTCCCCATTATCGTGTCGTTTATTGGGATTTTGATTGTTCTGTTCTATCGAAGTACGTTGATTGGTGTGATTGTATTCGTCTGGTTGGTCGTGATGATGGTCTATAACTACTTCTATTCACGCTGGAAGGTGAAGTACGATATCCAGCGCGCAGAGCAGGACTCACATGTAACCGGATTTTTGTCAGACGCGATTTCAAACGTGCTGACGATCAAGCTCTTTGCGGCGACGAGGCGCGAAGAAAGAGAGTTTCGGGATGAATCGAATTTGCTGCGTGACATGCGTTTTCGGGCCTGGAAGACACACGTCCAAAACTACGCTGCTCAGGCGCTCATCCTAATTGGATTGCAGGCAGCCGTCCTCTGGATCGGCATTCGTTATTGGAGCGAGGGAAAGATCAGCGGAGGAGATGTGGTGTTATTTCAAAGCTACTTCGCGATCCTGTATACGCGGGTGCTTGATTTTTCCCGCATGATCCGGTCGTATTACGCCTCGTTCTCAGATGCGACTGAAATGGTTCAGATCTTAGACGAACCGCATGGGATTAAGGATATGCAGGGCGCTAAAGTATTGCGCGTCACAGCCGGAGAGGTCGCGTTTGATCATGTGAAGTTTTCGTATGGAGCGGGGAAGGTTTTACGCGACTTCAATCTCACTATCAGCCCTGGTGAGAAGGTAGCGCTTGTTGGAACGTCAGGAGCGGGGAAGTCGACGATTGTAAAATTGCTCTATCGTTTTTACGATGTAACAGACGGAAAAATAGTCATTGATGGACAGGATATCAAGCGAGCAACGCAAGATTCTTTGCGTGCAAGTATTGCGCTTGTGCCACAAGAACCGGTTCTGTTTCATCGTTCGCTGATGGAAAATATTCGCTATGGTCGCCCAGGGGCAACCGAAAAAGAGGTGATCAAGGCGGCAAAACTCGCACATTGCCATGAGTTTATCGAGAAACTTCCAGAGAAATATCAAACGCAGGTAGGTGAGCGCGGGGTGAAGCTTTCTGGGGGCGAGCGCCAGCGTGTCGCGATCGCTCGCGCCATTCTGAAAGATGCTCGGATTCTGATCCTTGATGAAGCAACTTCAAGTCTTGACTCGGAGTCAGAGGGATTGATTCAGGATGCACTCCGGACGCTGATGCGTGAAAAAACCACCATCGTGATCGCTCACCGTTTATCGACCATTATGTCGATGGATCGCATTGTCATTATGGATGAGGGGAGAGTGGTAGATGCTGGTACACACGCCGAACTGGTTGCGCAGAAGGGGGTCTATCAGAAGCTGTGGAATCTTCAAGTTGGAGGATTTTTCAAAGACGAGTAAGGTTTGACTATGACAAGTGCACAGCTTCTTTCCCGTCTGCCTCTGCTTTCCGCAGTTGTTTTGATCTATGCGGTGATCGAAGCGCTTCGTACGATTCAACTCCAGCGAACAGGAGTGCGTGTTCAAGGAACGGTGGTAGATATTGATGTAAGCAACGAAGGAGATACGCCGATCGTTGGCTTTAAAGCTCAGGATGGAAAAGACTATCGATTTCGCGTTTCGACAGTCCTAGGGAGAGAGAATTGGGCGCTGACCACCGTTTGGCCAGTTGTGTATTCATCTTCAAACCCGAATCGAGCTCGAGTTGAACGATTTCCGCAGCTCTGGGGTACTTCAATTCTCTTTGCTCTCGCCGGGATTAGTTCGCTTATTATCCTTTCGGTGATTAGCTTGGTGTTTGGTAGTAGTTTAGGTTAATACTCATCCCCCTGGCGGTCTTTATTTTGGGTTGCGATCGCCATTGTTCCATTTCCTTTTCCTTTAAAGGCATTCGTCCAGAGAAGTTTTCCATCCAAATCAAACGCTTGGAGTTCACCGCCGGAGGTTACGTAGACGGTTTCTTCGTCGATCAGGATCGTTGGAGCTTGGCCTCGACCAGAGAGAGCAGTTTTTTGGATAATCGTTCCATCTTTGGCGTTCAAGACAAGAAGGCCGCTTCTTTCTGAGGCGACGTAAACACGTTCTTTGTGTGCGGTTAGTTGTGTGCGGCCACCATGCGTGGCTGTTTCCCAGACATTCGTTCCGGTTTTTTGATCAACGGCGACCACAGAGCCGTAAAAGGCGACGAAGAGGAGAGGGGGCATGGCAAAACTGTATCAGATGCTATACTAAGAATCCATGAGAACCTTCACGAACTGGCTCCTTTCTACGCTAGCGGCAGTGGTCGTTGTCTTGCCGTTGACCGCTCAAGCGCAAGTGTTTACGGATGTGAAAAGTACGACCTTTGAAAAGGACGCGATTGCGGATGTGTTAAATCGCGGTTGGATGTTCCCTCAAACTCAAACGACTTTTGGCTACGGAGTGACGATTACGCCAGATCAGTGGCTGTACATGTTGATGTTCCTCCGTACGAGTGACGCCTGTCCAGAATTTGGGAAGACGGCGAACGCCTACTGGACGGCGGATAATATCCGCGCTTGCTTGTCCGGAGCCGGGGTTCCCGTCCTGACGGAAAAACCAGACAAAATTCGACGAGATGAAGCGATGCAGCAGCTATTCGCCCTTCGTCGTCAGTCATTCGCGTTTCAAACGCTTCAAGTACGCCCTGCGGGATTTGTTGATCCAGCAGACCTTCTAACGATTCCCGCGAACCGTCAGGGCGCGATGATCGCCGCTGATCGACTGAAGCTCCTCTTCCGAAGTTCGAATAAGCTACTCCCAGCCGCGCCTCTCTTGCGAGAGGATGCAGCTTTATCTGTTTGGCGCTTTGCCGGTTGGGAAAAGCAGGGCGGAGTCGACAAGGAAACGAACGAAAAACTCACCTTGAGCAAAGACGCTCAACTCAATCACTGGCGCGATTTGGATACAGATATCTACGTCATCCAGATGAAGATGGGAGGGGATACCATTGTGAAGCCGATCATTCCTCGTCGTTCTTTTAATCCTGCGAAAGATCCGGTTAAAGAGAAGTTGCGTGATGAATATGTCTATCAGTCAGTTTCAAATTTAGTGAAAGAGTCAGGGGCGATTGCTGCGATCAATGGCTCGTACTTTAATGTGGAATGGCCATGGGGCGCGTTTGAGGATGTCGCGATGGTGGATGGGAAAATGATCTTGGAACGCACGGATCGAAGTACATTTATCGTGTGTAAAGATGGAAAATTCTACATCGGTAATTACGTGAAAAAACAACTTGCTGCAATAAATTGTACGCCAGAACAGATGCTAGGTGCTGGTCCGCTATTTCTCTCCAAAGGGGAGATTCTGACGGAAAGCACAAAGGAAGGCTTTGATGAATATACGCAGTGGGAGCGACGCGTCGGAAAGAATGCGCGTACAGCCGTTGGAATTTCAGCCGATCGCAAAACAGTCTACTTTATCGTTGTCGCAGGAAAATCCTATCCAGCTTTCGGTCGTGGAGGAGCTTCGCTTGGAACATTCCTGAAAGAGAAATATCCTGATATTGCGTACGCCATGATGTATGACGGTGGTGGTTCGAGCACCTTGGTCGCGAAAGGTCAGCTCTTGGTAGGAATGGGGGTAACGGGAGGGGATTCGGAGCGACCCGTGATCTCGGCGCTTGGACTCTTCTCAAAGAAGGCAGAGCAGACAGCGCTCGCGCAGTTCAAGAAAGCACAAGCGGTCCATTGGGATAAGGTTCTCACGCCGATCAAAATAGAAAAGCCGACCCAGCCCGCTGCATGGCAAACGGTGAAAGAGGCAAAGGCGGCGGGTGATGCAGTGACGCTGAGCGGTTCACGCGGATCAGCGATCGAAATCGTAGACCTAAAAAAGAAGGCTCTCACCTTCCGCTTTACGTTTGATCTTCTGATCAGAGACTCGATTTCGAAACTGACATTAGCTCGGCGTGAAGGCACGCATGAAAAGAAATGGAAGATTCCCACCGAGCTCCATATTCTCGATCCGAAGGATGGAAGCGATACGGATGTCATCCGGCTATTCGCCTATCTTCCTGAGAAAGAACGGCCAGATTTGAAGACCTTCGATGTGGTCGCCTTCCGACCGACGGGGGTCGTCTTCGGTGATGCGACAGGTCGTCACTGGTTCTACTACACAAAAAACAAGCAGCTCTCACCTGCGAAATTCCGAGAGCCGGTGAAGGCGACGCCCGTAAAAAAGCTAAAATAACCCTAGAATCTAGCGAGTATATTGCATTATTGCCCTGTGTAGCGTACACCTAGGGGAGGTATTATCAATGTAAAATGAACCGACATATGGATACACTCGATCCACAGGAATTGGCTACGAGCCCAAAAAACGTCGCCAAAAGAACGCTCATCATTTACGGAATCGTACTTGCAGCCACGGCGGCTGTGTATCTGATATATGCGCTCCACTCGCTGATCTTGCAGATCGTGGTCGCGGTTATTTTGGCTGTCGCACTTGAACCGCTTGTCCGACTTTTGATGCGTCGTGGGGTGCGCCGCGTAGGAGCCTCCATCATCACCATCTTTCTCACGCTCATTGTATTGCTTGTGATCACAAGCATGATCGCGACGCCGCTGGTGACTCAAGGGCGTACACTTATTGAGAATGCTCCAGAGCTTGTCAGTAAGCTCACCCAAAACGAACGGCTCAGTTTTTTGAATGAGCAATATCGGATTGTTGATCGAGTAAAGGAGCTGTCTAAAGGACAGGTTTCACAAGTGGCGGGCGCAAGCGTGTCTGTTCTTGGAGTTATCGGGAGTATCTTGGGTGGGATTTCCTCGCTCTTCATTATTCTCCTCCTCACGTTCTTCCTCTTGATTGAAGGTCCAGATGCCTGGGAAAAGAGTTTGCATTTTCTTCATCCAGATCGTGCTCGACGTATTCGGTTGGTCGCAAAGAAGATGTCGCAGGCAGTGAGCGGATTCGTAACGGGGAACTTGCTCATCAGCTTGATCGCGGGCACGGTCACCCTTGTGACGCTTCTCATCCTGGATGTGCCGTATGCCTTTGCCCTCGCAGCACTCGTCGCGATCTTCGACTTGATTCCACTGATTGGGGCAGCGATCGCGACGGTCGCTGTGGCGCTTGTTGCGTTGACCAAGGGGGTGGCTGCCGCAGTGATTGCAGTCATCGTTCTTCTGCTCTATCAGTTCGTTGAGGGGCACGTGATACAACCGCTTGTCTACTCGCGTATTATTTCCTTATCTCCATTATTGATCATTCTTGCCTCGATCATCGGAGCTGAGCTGGCCGGAATCGTTGGCGTCCTCCTCGCTATTCCGTTAGCGGCCGTTCTTCAAATTGCGGTGACAGAAATTGTACACGGAACAAAAATCCCTACAGAAAGCGCCCTTCCGATTCACAAGGTTTCAACGGACGTAAGTTGATGACTGCAGCAACTTCCTACAGGTCTTTCAGGGGAAGTCCGCCCATGTAGTCGGCTTTTCCGATCCCCAATCCTTCTTTTCGGAGAAGGGCGTAGGCCGTCGTGAGATGGAAGAAGAAATTTGGAACGGCATATTCAGACGCATACCCAATCCCTGTCATGTATTTGCCCGGGAGATAGGGGAGCGTGATTTGACGATCGGCGGCTTCGTCGAAGGCGCTTTCAGGAATCGTTGCAAGGAAATCCAGCGTTTTCTCAATTCGTGCGCGCAGTTCGCTTAGTGATTGCTCTGTATCTTCATGCGAAGGAACGTTCATGCCCGCTAAGCGTGCAGAGGCGCCTTTCGCGTTATCACAGATCATTTGTACCTGTTTTTTAAAAGGAAACATGTCTGGAGCCAGACGCAGTTCAAGTAAAGACGATTCTTCTAAGCCCTTTTCTTTGAGAAAGGCATCAGCTTTCACGAGAATCTCATCGAGGGCCGCAAGTGATTTTACAAAAACGGGAAGTGTGAATGTGTAGATGTGGTTCATAGGAGTGGTTGGTTGATGAGTTTGGAGTGTAGCACGCGTGATTACGTAAGGATTTCTTTTGCTCGTTCTACGTCTTCTTCTCGTAGGATCAATTCGACACCGGACGTATACGCGAAAGGGGTTGGAAGCATTCCGCCTGCATCATCTGCACTGATCATCGCTTTGATTCCAGCAGCTTCCAGAAGACTCTTCGCAAGTTCCGCCTCTATCCGTGTGGGAAGCGTTCGAAAGGTGATGAGGCGTGTGCTCATAGGATGATGGTGGGTGAATTGTTAGACCGGGAGTGTGCAGGAGAGGAAAAGTGGAGCATGATCTGAGATCTGTTCAGGTAACACACAAAATTCCTCAACTCTCACTCCGTTTTTTACGAAGACGTAGTCAGCGAACTTCTCGGGTTTGTCGTAGAAGCTTGTTCTGGTAGAGGTGATATTGTGTGTTCGAATGAGATTCTCCCAACCAGCTTCTTCGATCAGCTGAACGCTGCGCGTATTTAGCGTGAGATTAAAATCTCCTGCCAGAATGAGTGGGTGTGAGAAGCGCTTGGTGAAATCGATGATTCTCCATGATTGGTCGAGACGTTCGGGCGTGTCTGTTTTTCCGCCTGGTTGCCAGGCTCCATGGATATTGCAGACGGTGAGAAGACCGCTCGCTGTTTCAAGCGTGACATACTGAAGAATGCGCGCATGATCTGCGATGTCCTCGGTAGAAACATAGCCAGGCTCACGATAGACGCACACGGCTCCTTCGTCGACGACAGAAAAGGTATTACGAACAAAAATGGTAATGCCAAAGTAGGAAACGTACTGTGACTTAAAGTAGGTCACATGATCAGGCAAAACAGCTTTTATTTTCGATAAGAGATCTGTATCCACGCGCTCTAAGCTTCGTCCAGCGGCGTTCGCTGCTTTTTCTCCAGCGCCGCCATTCCAAGTTTCCTGCAAACAAAAGATGTCTGTATCTTGGTACGACTTGAAGAAGGAGAGGAGTCCATCTGTTCCACCCATTCCACCCCAGGTATTCAGGGTGATGATCTTGATATGTTCGTCCATAAGGCTCTCCTATGACTGTAGAGTACGACACCCACCTCCAGCAAGGGGTGCCGTGGTGGGTGGTGAGAGTTGGGCCCCCTCGTCGTCAGCGCTTGCAGACTTTGTGCGCATCACGTGAACTTAGGCAGAATCTATGTTTACTGGAATCGTAAAAGGGCTGGGTGAAGTCACACGAGTAGAGAAAAAAGAGCATGCTCTGACGCTTGTAGTGGATTTGGGGGATCTGTCTCAAGAATTGGAGCGGGGAGCAAGCGTATCGGTAGGGGGCGTTTGTCTTACGGCGGTCGTAATTGATGGGGCGCAAGTCACCTTTGATGTAATAGGTGAGACACTTGCGAAAACAGCAATCGGTGAGCTGAAGCAGGGTGATAAAGTAAATATAGAGCGCTCGGTCCGAATGGGGGAGGAAATCGGAGGGCATTTGGTTGCGGGGCATGTTGCATCAACTGTCACGATCAGTGCCATTGATGCACGCCTAAATAATTGGATCGTGACGCTGCAGGGCGACAAAGAGCTCTCTCCCTACCTTTTTCCAAAAGGATTCGTTGCGCTAGATGGCTGTAGTTTAACCCTCGTAGATGTAGGTCCGGAGTATTTCACCGTTCATCTCATCCCTGAGACTCTTGCCCGGACCACTTTTGGCTTCAAGCGAGTTGGTGACAGGGTGAATCTTGAAATTGATCCAATGACTCGTGCTATTGTTGATACCGTAAAACGTCTTTCTCCTCAGCTATGAACTCCAATCAATTTGAACAACTAGAAGGCGCTGGTTTGCGGATTGCGGTGATTGGTGCGCGATTTAATCAGGTGTTGTGTGATTCTATGGTCGATGACGCCTGCGCCGCGCTTGAATATTGCAACGTTGCGCGTGAAGATATCCAGGTGATTCGTGTTCCAGGCTCGTTCGAGCTTCCCGTTGCAGCGAGCCGCATTGCGAAAACAAAGGAATACGATGCGATTATTTGTCTCGGCGTTTTGCTAAAAGGGGAGACAAAGCATGACGCGTATATTGCGAGTGCTGTGGCCCAGGGTTTGACCTCCATTTCGGTTGAAACAGGGATCCCCGTGGCCTTTGGGGTATTAACGGCAGATACGCGAGAGCAGGCAGAGGCACGCGCATTGGGTGTCCAAAAGAAGGGCTGGGAGGCAGCGATGAGTGCGGTGGAAGCAGCCTTGGCTTTGAGACTGGATGCATAAAATTAGACCTCCTTTTTTGCAGCAAAAGGTTGACAGTATCCCATAAGGGGTCCACAGTCGGTATGAGGCTTACTCGAAACTGTAGAACGATCTGTTGCGAAAGCGATGCGTGAAGTTTACAGATTACACAAACACACTATGAACGACGAAACAAAGGTTCCAGCTGAAGAAACAACCCCAGAAGCTCCAGCTCAGCCAACAGAACAGAAATAATCTGTTCAAAAACCCCAGGCTTTACCGCTTGGGGTTTTTGTATCCTCGTTTGGATAAAACGCGACGTAACTGTATGCTGTGAATATGGCTAATCTCTTTGATCGAGAACGAAATAAACGAACCCAGGCAAAAAAGGATCGGGCCGAAAAAAAGGCCTTACGCTCCACGGAGCCCTCTTCTCTCACGGAAGAGGGAGTTGTTGCGTTTGAAGTTGGTGTTTTGGCCGGGATCCAGCCAAAAGTCTTTACCGTCATGAAGGACGATATGTTTTTACCAGGTGCGCTGGATCGTGAGATCGATCCAGACGTCGCAAGCGACTTTGTGATTGGGGATCGAGTCTTTTTCCGCAGGGGGGTAGAAGAGACGGACCCTGTTTTATTGGTCGGAAGAGAGGAACGAAGAAGTTTTGTGACTCGCTCGCGTGGCGATTGGACACGTGTTGATGCCAATCTTGAAGAGCACGTCTTATCAGCCAACGTCGATATTGGGATTATTACCGTTTCGGTAAAAGATCCAGATTTTCATCCACGCTTTATCGACCGCTACCTCGCCTTGCTCCAAGTAGGGAATGTGAGACCAGTCATTTGTTTAACGAAAACGGATCTGACAGATCTCCAAGATGAAATCTTAACGTTTTATCAAAGTATTAATGTTCCTATTATCCGCACCTCCTCTCTTCGTTCAGAGGGAATTGAGGAGCTGAAAAATACCATCCGAGGCAAGACGGCTGTTTTTCTTGGGCAGAGCGGTGTGGGGAAGTCTTCTTTGTTGAATGCGTTGATCCCTGGGATTGAGGCGAACACGGGTGAGGTCAATCAAAAAACCGGCAAGGGACGTCATACAACGACCGGTAGCTCGCTGCTCAAGTGGGACACAGATTCTTATATTATTGATACCCCAGGCATTCGTTCGTTAGGAATTGATCAGCTCCCAAAGAAAGAAATCCGCTATTTGTTCCCAGAATTCGAGGTCTTGGAGAAACCCTGCAAGTTTTCAGACTGTTTGCATATGAGCGAGCCTGGTTGTGCCGTGAAGCAAGCTCTGGAAAACAAGGACCCGATGATCAATCACTTCCGCTACGAAAGTTATTTGAAAATGATGGAGGAATAACGAACTCTCCCGCCTTTCTCGACGATCCATGGATAAATGGCAGGTCCATTGTCTTTGAAACGCACATCAAAACGAAGTAATCCGTCACCCCAAGGATGAGCGATATAAACGGTACGCATGTAGTCTTCTAATCCCTCGAAGGAGATACCGGCTGGTTTTGGTAAACGTTGAAAGACCTCCTCTTTTGTAAGGGATGTCTCAAAGTCGCACTGGATACAGGGAACTGGTTCGTAGCGAGAATAGACGAGCTCGAATTCAGGATTTCGTTTGAGTGAAAAGTCGGTTATCTCGGTTGTATGTTCCTCCTGTGTTGCGGGAATAATAAACGGCCATTCTTCACCAGTTGGGTAGTTGTATAGGTTGCTTTCTTGAGCGAGCTGTTGTTTGAATGCGCTGTATGTTGGTTTGTTCATGAAGCTTGTATAGAAGTTGATCCCAACATGATTCAAACTCACCAGCGAGCCTTTGAAGATCTCAGCGAATTCGACGAGGGATAGAAGCGCCGGAACATGTCTGGGTTTGCGTGCCTCTGGATGTTTCGGATGCATGAATGCTAAACGAGAGAGTACCTCAGTTTCTTTATGAAACGTGACGGTTAATGTCGTCTCTTGTACGCGAGTAATGCGTATGGCGGGGAAAAGATCCTTTGAATAGGAACGAAGTACGGACGTCTCTTTTGATGGTCCAAAGTTGTCCAGATTGAGGAGCTCAAAGAATACTGTGTTAAAAGCTCGTTGGTCCGGGGTTGCATCGGGAAGACCAAATTCAATAGACGTAAGCATAGGTAGAGAGAACCTAGCTTTTTAAATTTTTAATGTCTAGAGAGGAATGTGGCTCTAGCGGTTAAGACAAAAGCACTTTGAGCTGGGGAATGATCTTCTCAGTTTCTGCTTCACCGATGGCGACAATCTCGTTCCCTAAATCTTTTCTGAAATATTGGGTCCAGCTGGCGTAGGTTTCAACTAAGGGTTCGATAACGATATCTGCGGACTGGACAGTCGCGTTTGCTAGATAATACCGCATTATTTCAATCGTGCGATTCGCGACGGCGAGCATGCCGAGGCCTGTGTGGGGCACGGCTGTATCCGCAGGAATTCGATCGAGGTTTACGGCAATCACGACGTCTGCCCCCATACGCTTCACGACATCGCTCGGGACGGGATTTGAGACACCTCCGTCGATGAGCACGCGCCCATGGTAGGAGACGGGTTTAAACATGCCAGGAATAGCCATGCTGGCTTGTACCGCTGGAACGAGTGCGGCACTCGAATAGACGACAGACTCTCGCTTAAAAAGATCGGTGGCAATTACAGAGAGCGGAATTTTCGTTTCTTCAAAGGAAGCGTCTTCAAGCCATTCAAGGAGGAGTGCTCGCATGCGCTTTCCACCAATCATCCCACCTTGAAGGGAGGGTTCAAATAAGCTTCGGAGTTTTTCTTCTCGTTTATGGACGGTGAACTCTTCTAGGCGCTCGATGTCCTTAAATAAGGCGTAGTTCGCACCCACCCAAGCCCCGATACTTGCTCCAGCAATAAAATCGATCGGAATATTGTGTTTTATCAATGTTTTGATCACGCCCACATGCGAGAGTCCGCGAATACCGCCGCTTCCCAAGGCGAGGCCGAGTGTTTTGCGAGGGGCGAGAGGATCCATAGCTGGATGCATCTTAGCCCGCGCGAGTGAGGAGGGGAAGAACGGAGGTATGCTTACTTTTTGTCATTCTTCGCGTTCTGCTCCTCGATATATTTTCCCGCTGTTCGTGACAAGTACCAAAGCGCGAGTGATCCGAGCCCAAGGTCGTCTAGCCAGCCTAAGAAGGGGATGAGGTCTGGAGCGAGATCGACGGGCCAGATGAGATAGAGAACCGCTAACACGAGCAGTGCCTTTGGTTTCCAATCTGTCTTTTTATTAACAAGGAAGAGATAGATGTTTTTCCAATAGGGACTGAAGTGGTGTCGAGACATATAGTGAAGCTTAGCATTAAAACAGCAACGCACCCGAGACAGGTTCACCAAGAAAGGAAGTGGGGTGGAGCTGCCGCGAGTGCGGAAGAGAATCGTCAGTTGTCGGCGTCCAGCTCTTCGGCGCGCTTGCGGCGGCTGAAGGTGGGGATGTCACGCGCCCTGCGCATCTTCCTGATCTGTCGCGTTGAGCCGCCGACGATGCGTGCGAGCATCGCGTCCGGCAACCTTCCCAGGAAGGGGATGATTCGCGTGCGCCACTCGGTCTCCGCCTCGAAGGCGTAGACGAGACCGATGCGGCGGAAGGCCTGCTTCAGTCCGCCGAAGTGGACCAACGCAGAGTGGTAGACCGGTGCCTGCTTGAGTCTGAATTCCTCTAGGGGCAGGTCACGGAGGGGCGGGAGACGGTCGAGGGTCTGCACCGCACAGTAGAAGGGGAACTCAATCGATCCCGCCAGGTTCTTGCGGTGCAGGATCGGAGGAAACCGCGTCTTGCACTTCGGACACGTGGTGTTCACGTCTGCCGGGTTGGTGTTGAACCCGGCAAGGATCTCGAGACCGGTGAGCACACGTCCGCAGTTCGGGCAGTCACCCTTCGGGTTGTACGTCTCTCCGTGAATCGCCTCCACTACCTCCAGGCGGAGCTGTAGCAGCTCGGTCTTGATAGCGATCCGCTGCGTGACGCTGATCCGCGTCTCTACTCGAACAGACTGGCGCAAACTGAATCCGATTTCCATGCTCATCGTTGGCCTCCTCTGATACTACGGTGTGTAGCGGTCACGGTTTGTTTTGGACCGCAACAGGTTACGGTAAGGGAAAGTCGCTAAATGGTCAAGGAATAAGAGGATTCAAGGCCAGATCTGTTGACAAAATGGCGTGTGTAAACTAGTATTATCTGTTGTTTTTTTTCTGTTATAGAAGGCTGGATTTCATGGGCAGGGTTTTCCTGGCTTCTCAAAGTCGTGAAGGCCATGCCCATGAAGGTCGGGCAGCTGAAGTGGTCGAAGGAAGGAAACGGAGGACAACGTGAAGAATGGTATGCGACAGATGATTGGCTTGTTCGTGGCCTTGGTCGCAGTGGGGTGTGACGCCCCGACGGCCACCACGGCGCTCGAGCCGGAGGATCGCGGCCGCCGCGAACGCGAGGCGCTCGCGGAGCAGACCATGAACGACCAGCAGCGCCTGGTGCGGCAGCTCCAGACCCAGGTGGCCGAGCTGACGCAGAACGCGCGCTCCGACTCGGAGCGCCTGAACAACCTCGAAGAGGCCCGCAGGCAGCTCGAGACGGATCGGAACGAGGCTGAGCTGCGCATCCGCGCGCTGCACAGCTACGCGATCCGTGCCCAGTGCGACGGATTCGTCGCGGCACAGACCACCTGTCGCCAGGGACAGTGGCTGAACGAGGCCTGCTCGCGGCGGCACGTGGTGCCCCGCGCCTGCCTGCGCATCGGCGCGAACTACCCCAGATTCCCCATCTGGGCCTACACCAACTGGGAGCCTGTTCCGGGCTACAATCTCCCAGTTCGCTGATCCTTCAACCCTCAACACCCAGCCTCGCTGGGAGAAAGGTCTCTCTCACCCCAACCAAGATGACATCCTGTCACTCGCGGTCGGGGTGTTGTCGTTTAAAAGAAAAGCGTCTTTAGGCATTCTTTGCTGCGTTGTTATCCAACGCTTTGCAAAATGGATAGATCGCGATCTGGAGAAAGGCGACAAAGACAATGGCGATAAAGGGGGACTGAGCTGGAGCGATAAAATACGCAAGTAAAAATAACAGCAACCCAAAGACTCTTCCAATATCTAGCATAATCTCACGATCAAGAAGCAGTCCTTCGTGTGTTGACCCAGTAAGTCGTTGTTCTACTTCAATCGCATGGTACATGGTTGCGACGGTGACCCACCACCGAAGCGCCGTTGTTCCAACTGAGATCACCATACAAATAATGATGCCAACGGGACGAGGAAGAAAAAGAGCGGCACAGGCGGCGAAGAGACCTCCAATAATGGGGGCGAATAAGACGGGGAGCCGACGATCGTGTGTAACAAATCGGCCTGCAAGGAAAATGCTCAAAGCGGTCACGAGTGCTCCGATTGAACTAAATGTTCCAATGGCTCCTTCGAGTCCAATAAAGAGAACCGTTAAAATAATGGGCAGAAGGCCGCTGACCCCACTGATCACGCCTTGGGTGAAATCCAATCCGCGAAGAAGCCTCCATTGTTTGCTGAGTGGAGCAAGTCTCAAGGAGGGGCGTTTTGGTAAAGGTTCAGCTCGATTGTAGGCAATCGTTCCTCCAATGCCTAAAAGCACACAGGCGCCGAGTCCCATCCAGCGATAGCCTTCAAGAACCGTGAACCATCCGGAACGGATCCCGAGCTCAAGTCCCCAGCCGATAAGTAGGGGGATAACGAGCCCAGAGAGTGTTCCGATCAGTGATTCGATCGAGCTAAAGTGTAGACGCGTACTTTTTGTTGTAACGCTGAGGGTGAGGTAGTTTCGCGTTGACCAAAGAAAGCCTTGCGCGACTCCTAGTAGTGCTCCAAATGAAATAACAACGGCAGGGAGGAAGGTGGGAGAGAAGATGAGAAGCAGCGGGATAACTCCCGCGCCGATCGTCCCTACGAGAAACAGGAAACGATGAGTGACCCGTCCGACGAAGCGATAACTGAGGTAGAACCCAAGCGGAAGAAAAAGAAAGAATGCGACTGTGTAGAGAATGAGCACAGGCAGGCTCTTTCCTTGGCGCCAGAGAAAGACGTTTGTGAACGTGCCAACCATGGGACTTGCCAGCGCCAGAAAAAAGAACGCGATCAGCAGGCGATAGGCAGCTGCAAGTAAGCGTGGTGGTGGAGGCATGGTCGTTGAATCAACGCGAAGAATAACAGACGCAGGCGGTTCGCGGAATGGCATACCCTCTCTTTAATTCTTCAAAATATATCGACACATGATACAAATGTGATTCAAATTTTGCTTATTTAAGCAAATTAAGCTATAAAAAATCCATCAATTTTTATTGAACTATGAAATCAACTCTCATCGCGTGGCTTGCATCAACCGGTCTGGATGAACAACGCGCAGAACTCTATCTTGCCGCTCTCTCGAAAGGGGAGGCAACAGCAGCTGAAATCGCGGATACCGTGAAAATGCGCCGTACGGCTGTTTACGACAACCTACGAGTCCTTGAAGCACGTGGGTATATTCAAGTTGTGAAGCATGGAAAACGTAGAGTGTTTGTGGCACTCCATCCAAAAGAATTGCAAAAGCGGTTTGAGCGTTTACAGGGTCAGCTGAAAGATCTTCTTCCAGATTTCTTGTCGGTGTATGCGGGGTCGTCGGCGTTGCCTTTCACACAGGTATTTCAGGGTCCGCAGGCGGCACGTGAGCTGTTCGAGGACATCATCAACGTTGCAAAAGAAGAGTATGTCTACTTTTCTCCTCAGATTCTGGCTGCGCAGATGCTAGATAAAAAATACATCAAACAGTGGATTGAGCGACGGATCAAAAAGGGGATTTCATCCAGGTCACTTCGGGTCAAAAGCAAGCTTGTCGCAGATCCATTTTTCTCCGAAGAGCGTAAAGCTCTTCGTCAGATCCGATATTTACCAGGCCAGATCGAACTAAAAGCCTCGATTTATCTCTACGGAGATAACATCGGGATCCTGTCGACACGCGAGGAAAATAGCGCCTGTATTATTCATTCGCCAGATCTTGCGTTTAGTCTCAAACAAATCTTTGAACTTTTATGGAGTGTAAGTAAACCATAAAATACTATTTTATTGGTACGAGGAAACCGGAACTGTTGAGCAACAGTTCCGGCATTGTCCCAGGGGATGGGAAGAGTGGGTGGGGGTGGTGGCGGCTCATCTCAGTGCTTGCGGACGAGCGCCTGGAGGGTCGGATGTGCCGGGGGCGTGTTGCGCTTACGAATCTCCGATTCGTAGAGTTCCTTCAGCGCTTCCGTCTGACGCTGGACTTCCTGCGAGGACAGGTTGCCGTCCTCGTCGAACGTGCGCCTCTGGCCCATCGCTTCTCCGAGGCACGACGGCCGGACGTGGAGAAACGCCTCGACCTGGAAGGGCTCCGTCATCACGAGCTTCATGTAGCTCGTGCGGGGCTCCTTCCTCGCATCTGCCCTGACGAAGCCCTTGATCGTGACGCCGTCCACCTGGAGCTCGTAGGGCTGATGCAGTTCGTGCATCCGCTTCTCCTTGAGCTCGTGGTGCTGCTGGAGGAGCTCGATCAGCTTGTGCGCCGCCTCCTTGGCGAAGGTTTGAACTGCCTTCGTCCCTTGACTCGCGATCTCGTCCGGAACGACGTTGAGGTCGTAGGTCGAGTAGTCGCTCGTTCCGAAGAAGAAGCCGATCCGGATCTTGCCCGCTTCATCTCCGTACACGAGGGTGAAGGGTCCTTCCGTGGACTTGCACTTCTCGCGGCACACGACACGGACATCCTTGGGAAACTTGAGAAACAGTTCACGCGCCTTCATGGAGGATCCTTTTGTTTGATGCAAGAAGTGGGTTTCATGCATCGAATAGACAGTAAAACGTTACGTACGTGTAGGACGAATATATCGAGCGTAAAATGGGAAGATTTCCAAAAGATGGCTAGAAAAAGCCGTTATTTTTTTGAATGTTCGTCAATTTTTTCTGAAGAACTATAGCTGATAGATCTGTTGTGACCGCGCTAAACGCGAGAGATCGATATCTTGGGTGAATACGGCTTCATCGTGGTGGTCTAATTTCTGTAACGTTCCAAGAACCGGCATCACGATCTGCGAATGACCGATGAGCGTATCTTGTGTCCCATTCGCGTATGGCTGAATGCCGGCTGCGTTCGCATAGATGAGGGCTGCATTTGTTTCTATGGATCGAACGAGGCAGAGCGCATCCATTTGCTGTTCTTCTGAAAAAGGATTGAAGCTCGCCATCGATTCAGCGATTTCTCTGTACCAATAGCTTGGACAATAGATGAGCTGGACGCCTTGCGCTTTCATGCGCTGAAAGATCTCTGGAAAGAGCATGTCCCAACAAATGACGATTCCCGCTTTTCCATAGGCGGTTTCAAAGACAGGCGCTTCGGTGCCAGGTTTGAGAAATGCGTATTCGGAGGGATAGAGATGGTTCTTTTGATAGGTCCCGAGCACTTCACCTTTTGCATTGATGTAGTAGCTCGTATTGAAATTACCATCGGCTGTTCCCTCCATGGAGGAGCCGGTCACGATATCGATCTGATATTTCTGAGCGAGTGCTTGAAAGGCGCTCCGCGCCTGATTTGTTGTATCTAGTTTTGTGAGATCGCCAAAAATAGATCCCGTCATGCAATCTTCAGGAAAAACAATGACTTGCGCGGATTGGTTGGCAGTCTCTTTTATGAAGCCTTCCATTCGTTCAAGGTTCGCTTGTCGATCAAGATGCGCAATCTGAAACTGGACGACGGCAATACGTACGGACATATTTGCTACGATAACGGACCGAACGGGTTTCATCCACTCTTTAAACGACGAACACCCGAATCGAGCAGAGACTCCGAGTACGGGGTCGTCGATGGCGGGTGTGTGCCTCCTAGTCTTGGGTTGTTCCTCTTATTGTTCGCGTTTGACTACCGGCGCGCCTTGCGGCGCTGGTCGTTGCCTTCGACGGGATCTGCGGGCTGCCCTTCTTCCTCTGCCCCTTCGGGCGCGATTCGGACACCTCCGTTCTGCGGTGTCTTGGCCTGCAGGGCGAGGGCTTCATGGAGCCTGCGGTCGAAGTCGGCGCCCAGGTCCCTGTCGACCAGGAGGAGCTTGATGGCGTCCCCCGTAGCTTCGGCGATCTGTCGCTTCTCCGCGAGGACCGCCAGTTCGTGCTTGCGTTGAGCCTCGCGCTCCTTGCGTTGTTGACGTGCCTTGACAGTTTGCGAGATGAACGCCCCGATCCCGCCGCCGAAGGCGAGCAGGAGGAGGAAGATGATGAAGTCGTTCTGGCTGATGAAGGTCAGGATGTCATGCAGCATTGCTATCGGCCTCGCGTTTGGGGTTGTCGATCCATCGTGAGAGAATCCAAAGGACAGTTCGGATTTATAATCTTTTATGTAGAGAATGTCAATCCACCTTCTTCAAAAATGCGACTTCTGAGTCTGAATGAGTCTGGTCCAATGCGAGGATCTCTTTTGCGGAGACAGGGTGGGGATCTGCGGCAGGATCTTTGTAAGGCTTTCGTGCAAGGAGAACCTCATCTCCCCCTAGTTGGCCCGTAACGAATATCTTGAAGACTTTTCCAGGAGTATAAGCGACGTCATATCCAAGAGCGATGAAGGCATCCGCAAATTCTTTTCCCGTCCGTTCTTTGAGCTCAGTCGAAAGGCTAGGGAACACGGCCTTAATAAAACCGCCTTCTGCGAGTACCTGATCGAGTCTCGCGATTAATTGCGTTGGTCGTTCCGTGTAACCGATCGAGCGTACGGCTAAGATGCAGCCGATAGATGCTGGTCGAACGCCACGCAACACCTCCGCAGACGTAAGAATAATATCTTTTTTTGGAAGATGTACTCCGTGTTCCTCGTGCTGTGTGAGAGAGGTCGCTTTGAAACTTAGACCTTCTGCAAAAGGGGACTGGGCGATCTCCTGTATTCCTTTGGAAGAACCCGTTCCAATATCTAATACAACCTTACTTTGACCAAAGGATCTTACCTGTTCGAACGTTCCGCTCACACCTCGCAAGGTATACGAGTACATCGCGCCATTGCGTATGTCTTTCCACTTTTTCTGTTTATCATGTTCTCGTCCCTCGCGTATTTGACGAGCCACGGCGTCCCTATCGGCGTGTCCGTTTGGGAGAGATGCAACCCCTTTTATTTCTGGATTAAACATAGCGGTATTTGCGCGCATGATAACAAAAAGGCGATCTGGAGTGTAGGGAAAGATCAGTCTTGACTCTTACGTAACGTCATAGTTTAGTCTTCGTATCAGGTGAGGTCGACACCCGCCCATATCCAAGAACTATGCCGTATACCGTGAACAAGCTAGCGAAGATTGCTGGCGTCAGCGTGCGAACCCTTCATTATTACGATGAAGTTGGGTTATTGAAGCCGTCAGCGATCCAGGAGAATGGCTATCGCGTCTATGAAGAACGTGAGCTGTTGTTGTTGCAGCAAATTCTGTTTTTTCGCGAGCTTGAATTCTCCGTTGAAGAGATTAAGCGCATCTTGTCTTCTTCAGAGTTCGATTTACGCCAGGCATTATGTGACCATCGCGCATTGATTGAATTAAAAAAGAAACGTTTGTCGGGGCTGATAAAGACGATTGATATGACTCTTAAAAAACTAGACCAAGAAACACCTATGGACGACCAAGACATGAAGGAGCTCTACGAGACCTTTGGCGAAGACACGATGAAGCAATACGCGGATGAAGTGAAGCAGCGCTGGGGGAATACGGACGCCTATAAACAGTCAATGGAACGCTACTCTAAGACGACAAAGGCTGATCTTGAGAAGTACAAGCACGATTCAGATGTCTTCATGAAGAAGGTTGCAGTAACGATGGATAAGGGGGCGACGAGTCCTGAGTTTCAGGCCTTAATCGCCGAGCACTTCAAGTCACTGAGTACCTGGTATGAGCCAAACTTCGAGATGTATCGCGGCCTCGCAAAGATGTATGTAGATGATCCACGTTTCACGGCCTACTATGAAAACTATCGTTCAGGTCTTGCGAAGGTGTTTAGTGAGGGGATGATGTATTTCATCGAACGGAACGAGCCGAAGAAATAGAGATGATTGATTAGCGTGCAGCTCGAGCACGACTTGTCTTGCGCTGCTTCGGCTGTATCTCGGCACGAATCTTCCGTTCCACCGCTTCAATCGGCGTACAGTCCGTTTCGTCGTGTTGTGAGATGCCTGGACGATAATGAAATGGATTATCAAGATCTTTGACCAGCTCGATCATATAAATCAGAAGATAGGATAGTCCAAGGCAGAAAAAGAAATTCACAAACGTGCTTCCCATCGATGTCAGGAGGAGGGTGGTGACGATGATCAGGGTGAAGACTTCCCCGATGGCGTAGCCCGTTGAGACGAATGCGACTTCTCGAATCGTTCGAATACGCAGCATCAAGCGGCGAATATTTTGTTGTTCCTGTTTCAAGCGAACGATGAAGTTGGCTTGGGTTAGGGGTTCAAAGGCGGCGAATGATTCATTCAAATTACGAATGCACTGCATGACGTCGCCGGTCGACGCCTTCTTATGCAGGGATTGTTTGATGCTCTGGATGAGCGCCAAGAGCTGCTCAAGACAGCGTACCGATTCTGGCTGTGTAGGTTTTGTCGCGCGTAAAATGAGGCACTCATCTGTGATCGCGTCTAAACTGGCGGCGACTTCTCCGGGTAAGCGTTCTGCTTCTTTGTATTCAGGCAAAGAGCCGGCGATGAGGAAGCCTAATAAGAAAACATCGGCTGAGACCGCAGCCGTCACTAGCGCGGACAACGCGATCGGCTGCCATTCGAAGTGCATCAAGAGGTACTTCAGAAAGGCAATTACGAGGAGCCACGGTAGGACGCGTACCGTCAGATGGTGCTTATGAAAGAACGTTAAAAACATACACCTTACTAATTTTTTGTCTGAATCAATTGATTGATGAAGCTGATGGTTGAAGGGCCTACTATTCCTGTCCCACGTCGTAGTCCGATGGGAGCAAGAATCGAGCTTGCGTAGGCTTCCTGTAGTCGTAGAAGGGCTGCCGCGGTTAATGGGCCGTAGACAGTTGTCTCATTTCCTTTACTTCCAGCCCCCGATGTTTTTATGGTGAAGCCACGGTCATTCAGGAGGCGCTGAAGACGTTGCACATCTTCCCCAATGCTCCCGAGTTTAAGAACGCGTGTAAAGAGCGAAGGGGTAGAAGTAAACTCTTTCTTAGGAGAGGGTGTCGTGATAGGTGTGGTTGGTGTTTTTACGAGATGAATAAGTCGTGAAAATGTATGCGAAGGCTTTCCTGTGATGGAGTAGTATTTTAGATAGACACGGTAGGTCCCAGGAGTATTTGGGAGGCGGAAGGACGTATAGCTGAGGGGGAATATGCTCGCGGATGCAAAGTCGGGGCGTAGAGAAGCGGTATACCCGCTGACGGTCTTTGGGTCAGCGTTGAAGGTGAATGTGAGCTGCGGATCAGTTGTTTCAGGTGCATCAGAAGCGTTGTTATTGATGATGAAAGGGGCAATGGAGGGGAGTAGAGTTGGTTCAACGTGCCACCAGGGAATGCCCCCTGAGGTGACCGTTGTTTGACGTGGAGTTGGAACAGCTCCGAACAAGCCGAAAATAGAGAAACTCGGAGTTGTGCAGCTGATCGTATTTGTACTCCTGTTGATCGTGCAGTCGCTGAGTGGTTGCCATGCGCCATCATGGTGGTGATAGAGCCAGAGGGTAGATTCATCCAGGCGAGTGATATCCTCATCACGATAGGTGTACGTGATCGTGATTTCTTGATCGAACGAATCAAGAACCGTTGTATTATTTATGATCGCTTTCACGTCGAACACAATTGATCCAACCTCATTCGGCAGGAGCGCAGGACGACCGAGCTCAGTTAAGACGTCGCTATTTGGAATAGCCATTATTTGAATGACTACGGATGTTGAAGTAGGTGTGAAGCCGCTTGGAGCGGTAACAGTGAGTGTTTGATCGTCTTCTTCTACACTGGTGGAACCACCGGCGGCTACGGTAATCGCTGTCGATGTGGTGGTACCTGGGGCTCCATCTCCGGTACAACCGGGAGTAATGAATCCGCCATTGCTTGAAGTGGCACTATTCCCGAATGAATCTCGCGAAACAACGGCAAATTGATAGCTTGTACAGGGTAAGAGGTCTTCAAGATCGATACTGTGTGAGAGGATGCGCGTAGACGTATTCTGTTCGGTGGTTGTCATTCCAAAGTTGACGGTTGGTCCGTAGACAACTTTGCTGGACGCTAGTTCCGATGTGTTCCAGGTTATGACTTGTGTCGAAGTTGTTACCGTTGACGTCGCAACGGATGTAATCACCGGGCCGGTTGTATCCGCGGTCGTAAATGCCCAGGTGGATGTTGCAGAGATTCCTTCGAAGAGATTCTCGTCCTCGTCTGCGAATCCCGTGCCAGGGATGAGGATGTAGTACTCGGTTGTATCATCGAGTGTTTCGCTGGGATTGATTGTGATGCTGTTTGTGCCACCTCCGGTTACGAGTCCACTCGCAACACCTATCGTTGCAACGGTGGAATCATCTGAACTCTTTTTGATCAGGATATTTCCTGTTTCCGCGGTTACGCTCTTGCTGAGGCCGATGACCAGGTTTGTGGACGGGCTGACGTCAGTCGCTCCACTGGTTGGTGAAAGGGTGGTGATAGCAGGAACATCCGCAGTCACAATGGTGATATTTGTGGCGACCACTTCGGGCAGGTCTCCGGAGGCTCCAAACTCAACGACGTATCCCTGCATAGCTGAACAGGGGAAGTCGTTCCATTCTCCATCTTGAGATGCATACATGTATCCACAGTCTTCGCCTACACCGTGATCGTTTGGTTCATTGTCGGCCCATCCATGGTATCGGCCGTCGATCGCCGCACCGCCCGCGCCTCCTCGACCAGAATAAAATGCTGTTCCCGTCTCAGGGCCAGTTGCCCATATCCAGGTGTCTTCTATCGCTGCGTCTGTCGCACCCAACCAGCCATCACCCGAGATGCGTTCATAGACAAAGGTGTTTTCTGTACTTGAGGCGATGGTCGCAAGATACCCGCTTGATCCGTAGGCGGTCAGTGCTTCAGCCGCTGTCTTTGCTTGTGCCCAGGTATAGCTTCCAGAAATGAATTGGTATAGGTGACCGTTATCTGTGAAGAATACCTCCCCATCGTTTACAAGAGATACTTCAAGGGTATCCGTTCCAAGGGTGGCTCGGGTATAGCGTAATGTGGCGAGTGCGGTGTTAATATCTGCCACTGTTCCGGTAAAATTGATTGTCCCTCCTGTTGATGCTCCAGCAAATGTAAGACCATCGGTAGTAAGCATTGATAAACTCCCATTACTCACCCGTAGCTGTACGGGTGTTGTCGATGCAGAAGCTCCCACGATTTGGAAACCCGTGATCGCCGTTGCAACGTTCGGTGTTGTGGTGGCGTTTGTTCCGCTTGTCAGAGAGAGTTCTGCATGTGCGGATGGAGCAAATAAGAGCGTAGAAAATGCCATGAAAAAAGCCACGCTCGCTACTTGAAGAATTGTGCGAGGGATATCACAAAAAAAGGTACGCATAGATTGCGCCTATTTTACCATGAAAGAACTCAAGGTGTTAGTTTCCGTTTTTTGTTTTTTGTTAGTTAAAGTTGACCGTGAAATTGTACATTCCCATCGAGCAGACTCCTTTGATCGTCGTTCCTGGTTGCTGGGGAGGAATTTCAATTGGCGTTGTTCCTGACGAGGGAAGCATGGTGCGATATCCGATCGCGGGAATCGTCAGCGCGGACGAGCAGTCAAAGGTCCCATTCGTTTGAACATTGATGACCGTCGGGGTGTTTGCTTTGGCGAGCGTTACTCGAGGTGCATATCCGCCTTTAGCGTTGATCTCAATCACTTGCTTCCCCTCAACGACGGAAACGTTTGTCTGCCCGCTTGGATCGATGGGGGACGTGGACCTATCTCCACGCAGAAGGAAGAAGATCCCACTCACCGCAAGCACCATGACCACGATAGAACCGATAAGGACTTTGTTCATAGAAACGACTGAATGTGCGAATGGGTTAGAAGCTAAAGACAGGATCGATGAGACCCGCGCCGGCGAGTGTGTTGATGAGGTTGAAGATGGCGAAGAAGATGACAACCAATCCAGCCGTTTTGAAAAAGATAGCAGACTGGGCCTTTTTGTGAATACCGAGCGAGCTAAAGCTGAGGAGTGCGAGAACAGGCAGCGTCCCCAAGGCAAAGGCGAACATGGTGAGCCCGCCCTTCAAAAAGCTCCCCGTTGTGAGCGTGTAGATTTGTATGGACTGGGTGAACCCGCACGGGAGAAAGAAGGTGACGATTCCAACAGCCAGCGGAGTGAGAATGTGATTTGCTTTTTTGAGTCCGTGGACACGGGTTCCAAGACCCTTTGGCATCGTAGGCTGAAGCTTCTTCGCCCAGGGAAAGATATCGAGAAGATTGATCCCCAGAATAAGCAGGACGAGGGCTACGGCGAGTCCAAGAACAAACGTTCCCGTTGCTCCAAGCTGAAAGACCGACCCCAATAGGCCAATGACGCCACCCAAGAGGAAGAATGAAACGAGGCGGCCGACATGAAACAGCGTTTGTGGCTGTACCTTGTCACCTTCCTTGGCGAAGTTCGCCGAAAGAGACAGAACGATCCCACCTACCACCGCCATACAGGTTGAAACGGAGGCGATGAGACCGATCACAAACGCGGTTCCATAGGTGACGTCTGCCGTGTTCACCAAATTCACGATCCCGAGTTTTTGTAGGAGGATAAACGCTACGACAAAGAGAGCGGAGATCGGAAGTGCGTAGGTAAACTCAGACCAACGAATGAGGCTCTTCTCCGCTTCTAGTGAGAGGGAATACCCGTGTGGCTTCAATACCACGTTCAAGTCGTTCAGAACCTGTTCCCGAGACCGGTCTCCAAACTCTCCCGTAACTTCCACGCGCTTCTCCGCGAGCGAGGTTTTTGCGTGTGTGATTCCCTGTACCTCTTTCAGTTCACTCTCGGTAAGAATCACACAGGCAGTACAGTGCATGCCGCTCACATGAAAGGTAAACGTTTGTGTCATATCAGAGCTTCTTGGTCTTAAGACGTAAGGAATTGCTCACCACGGACACACTCGAAAAGGCCATTGCTAACCCAGCAAAGACGGGGTTCAGAAGAAGGCCGAGGAACGGGTAGAGGATTCCGGAGGCGAGTGGAATGCCGATGAGGTTATAGATGAAGGCCCAAAATAAATTTTGTCGCACGGTGCGCATGGTTGCGCGAGCAAGATTCACGGCCTGAGGAATTTTTGCGATGTCACCTCCGAGGAGGGTCATTCCCGCGGACTCGATCGCGACGTCTGTTCCCGTTGCCATCGCCATTCCAACATCTGCCTGCACCAAGGCGGGTGCATCGTTGATTCCATCGCCTACCATCACAACCCGCTGCCCGGCGTTCTGCAGTGCTTTAATCTTATCCGCCTTTTCCTGAGGCATCACTTCCGCAAGCACCGTTTCAATACCAACTAGGTTGGCGATATAGGCTCCTGTTCGTGCATTGTCGCCTGTTAGCATGACCGTCTTTAATCCCATGCGATGCAATCGGTGAATGACCTCTTTCGCCCCCTCTTTGATCGTATCGCTGATCGCGATCAATCCAACCTCTTTTTTATCGACACAGACGACAACGACAGTCTTCCCCTGAGACTGAAGCTGGATAATCTTTTCCTGGAGAGGGGAGTTCTGATCTATCGGTTTCCGCACCATGACTCGTTTTCCATCAAGTAAGCCTTCAACTCCAATCCCTTCGAGCGCTTGAAACTCCGCTACGTTTTCTGATGGTCTGTCTCCCGCTTTACGTACGATGGCTTGTGCCAGAGGATGTTCGGAATGGTTCTCTAAACGCGCGGCAAGGTCTACCAGCGTTTTCTCGTCATAGGCTGCATCGAGCGTCATAACATCTGTTACTTCCGGCGCTCCACGGGTGATGGTTCCTGTTTTATCGAAGACAACGGTTGTGACATGACTAAGACGTTCCAAGCTTTCCGCATCTTTGATCAATATTCCGTGCTCGGCTCCTCTTCCGACGCCAACGATGATCGCCGTTGGGGTTGCGAGACCGAGTGCGCATGGACACGCAATAACCAATACACCTACAAACGAAAGGAGGCCGAAAGAGAAGGCGGTTGAGAATCCGAGATAGGCGGAGCCAATCGTTAGCCACAGAACAAAGGAGAGAGCGGCGATCACAAGAACGATTGGAACAAAGATTCCAGAGATACGATCTGCCATCGCTTGAATGGGTGCTTTCGACCCCTGTGCTCGTTCAACCAGTGAGATGATTTGCGATAAGACCGTATCCGATCCGATCTTTGTCGCCTTGATAATGATGCTGCCTTGTTTGTTGATGGTTGAACCGATCACCACGTCGCCCTTCTGCTTATCAACGGGAATCGATTCGCCGGTCACCATGGATTCATCAATCGAGGTTGATCCCTCCACGATCTCCCCATCAACGGGAATTTTCATTCCCGGCTTTACCCGAATACGCTCATCGAGTTGAACCTGATCGATCGGAATCTCTATTTCCGCGCCATCACGAATGACGAGCGCTGTCTTTGCTTGTAGTCCGAGCAGTTTTTGAATTGCTTCTCCGGTGCGGAGTTTAGAGCAGGCTTCGAGGTACTTCCCCAGCAAAACAAAGCCGATGACGACGATCGTCACATCAAAATAGGTGTATTCCGGTACCTGTAACAGCTCGCGCACGCCTGGAACGAGGGTGATCAGTGAACTATAGACATAGGCTACGAGCGTTCCAATCCCAATCAGACTATCCATATTTGCCGTACGGTAACGGACAAAGGTGAGGAAGCCTTGAATAAAGGGTTTCCCTGCCCAGAAAATAACAATGGTGGCTAAAATAAAGGACAGGATATTGAACCACTCCATCGGTAGAGGTAGATTCGGAATCGACTGAAACAAACGAGCGGCGATGTCCCACATCATGAGGACGAAAACCATCAGAGCGATCGGGAGAACAAACTGAACGCGCCCTTTCTGCTCTTCGAGTTCTCTTAGTTTTTCGTGCTCACTTTGATTCATCCCGAGATGGTCCGCATGATCACTGGTTTTTTCATCGGAGATAAAACGGTATCCAAGAGGCTCAAGCTGCTCATTGATTTGTTCAACGGGAGCATCGCCAGATGCCATTTGAACGGTCGCTTTTTCCGTTGCAAAATTCACGTCACACGCCTCCACGCCGGGTAGCCCCTTCACTTTTTTTGAAATAATCGTCTGACAACTCGCGCAGTGCATCCCGTGAACGCGAAACGTCTCGGTTGTCATATTAGTCGATGTTATACCAAGCCTTGCGCCATCCTTTGAGCGTGACAAGCGTGGTTTTTAAGAAATTCTCTACCGCATCCGCATTGTTCAGTACCTCTGCACGGCTTGATTTGGTACGGATTTCTTCCGTCATCAAAATACCCGCTTCATGATGGGCGATCAGCGCGTTCAAGAATCGTAAATCCATTTTTTCATCATAGGAACCAATCTGCGCAGGAAGCGGATCTCGTACAGTACGTGTATCGCGGTACCAGTCTTTCTTCCACTGGTACAGTTCAGCGATAAGCTTTGGCTCATCTTTTTGAATGGCTGCAGCCAGCGACTGAATTTCTGGGCGCTGACTTTGCTCCGCCTGCTCTGCAAGAAGAATCGCTCCGCGGTGGTGGGCGGCCATGGCATTCAGATAACGCAAGTCCACTAATCGATCGGCTGCTCCTAAATCCATCGACTTCTCATACATCATCTCCTGATACTGAGGTGTCAGGGAATATCCGGCCCCCATACCAAGAACGAACCCAACGATCAGTAATGAGAGGGCGAGCAGGTGCTTTGTCATAAAATTACGAGGAAAGATTGTAAAGTTTGAGAAGTTCCTGAACCGTTTTTTGTTTGTTTTCTTTCAGCTTATGCTCCAGACAATGGTCCAAGTGACCCGCCAACAACTCACGTTTTGCTCGGCGTAAGAGACCGATCACGGCATCGGCCTGTTGGATGATATCCGGACAATAGACATCGTCCTCGATCATCTGGTTCACCTTGGCGAGGGTTCCCATCGCTTGGCGACCAAGCTTCTGAGATTTGGTTTTGTTTGTCGTGAGAGGAGGCATACGGGAGAGGGGATAATGGATAACCTATAACCTAGGGTATAGGTTCGAAGGTGGTACGTCAAAAAAGATCGAAAGTTCTACATATTGTGCTCTAATTATTTTTCAACCACTACATGTTGTGGATAAGGAAAAAAGAGGGCTTGGTTCTCAGCCCTTTACCGAAGCTATCTTGAGGGCTACCGTGTGAGGACAGTGTATGCCGAATTGCGTGACTGAGTATCGATGCAAGACGTGTCATAAGCTGTTCTTCAAAGGATTGCTCGTTGAGGGTTCCCTCGAAGTGAAATGCAAGCAGTGTCATGAGATGAATGTTATTCAAGCCACGCAATTCAACGAACTTCTATGCTTAATTAAGCACTGCCCCAACCGCGTCAGCTGGGATTCCAAAAAAGAATCCAAAGAATCCGCCTAATCGCCGTTCGAACCGAGAGAAGCTCCCGAAGCTCACAGACCGTGAGTTTTTATTTTGTTCATTTTTTCCGTATGACCACATCCACCACGAGTCCACCTATCGTTTTGAAGCGTGACGGGCACAAAGCTTCGTTCGACAAAGAGCGTATTTACAATGCCATTCGGCTTGCTGCAGAGGCAACAGAAGAGCTTGGTCTTCCTGAAGTTCGCCGCTTAACCGAAACGATTCTCTTGTTCGTTGGAAAAATGGCGAAGACGCGTCAAGAAATTTCGGTCGAAGAGCTTCAGGACATTGTTGAGTTTACGCTCATGGCTTCTGGGTACTTCAAGACGGCGAAGAGCTACATTGTCTACCGGGAAAAGCGGATGCAAGCACGTGAAACAACAAAAGTCGCGGTCGATGTCGATAAGACGATCAGTGAATACCTCAATCAATCCGACTGGCGCGTAAATGAGAATGCGAATCAAGGGTACTCGCTGGGTGGAATGATTTTAAATACCTCAGGGAAAATCACGGCAAACTACTGGCTGAGTTACATCTATCCAAAGGAAGTTCGCGAAGCGCATACCGAAGGGGACTTTCATCTTCACGACCTCGGGATGTTCTCTGGGTATTGCGCAGGCTGGAGCTTGCGACAGCTGCTCGAAGAGGGGTTCAACGGCGTCCCAGGCAAAGTTGAATCTGACCCACCCAAACATTTTGAGACGGCCCTGGGACAGATGGTGAATTTCCTTGGAACACTCCAAAACGAATGGGCTGGAGCGCAGGCATTTTCTTCGTTCGATACCATGCTCGCTCCGTATGCAAAGCGGGATAAGCTTTCGTATGAGCAGATCTACCAAGGAGTGCAGCAATTCGTCTTCAATCTGAACGTACCCTCGCGCTGGGGGATGCAGACTCCGTTTACAAATATCACGCTTGATTGGGTCGCGCCGGACGATCTCAAGGAAAAGCATCCAATTATTGCCGGAGAAGAGCAGGTATTTACCTATGCCGACTGCCAGCCAGAGATGGATCTGATCAATAAAGCGTTTATCGAGATCATGACAAAAGGCGACCGGAAAGGGCGCGTCTTCACCTTCCCAATCCCGACCTACAACATCACAAAAGATTTCAAGTGGGACACGGAAAATGCCAAGCTCTTGTTTGAGATGACGTCGAAGTATGGGATTCCGTACTTCCAGAATTTCGTGAACTCAGAACTTAATCCGAGTGACGTGCGCAGCATGTGCTGTCGCTTACAACTTGATCTACGCGTTCTACGTGCTCGTGGAGGAGGGCTGTTCGGCTCCGCTGAAATGACGGGGAGTGTCGGCGTTGTTACGATCAATCTTCCTCGCATCGCGTATCTTGCCAAAACAAAACTGAACTTCTTTGAACGACTCGGCAAGCTTATGGATACGGCGAAAATGTCGCTTGAGATCAAGCGAAAGGTTGTTCAAGACAATATCGATCGTGGTCTCCTTCCGTATACAAAGCGGTATCTTCCGTCCCTCCGAAACCACTTCTCCACGATTGGCCTCAATGGCATGAATGAAGCGTGTCTGAATCTACTCGGTGCAAACCTTGGTTCGGAGGAAGGGACCGCGTTTGCCCACGAAGTGCTTGAGTTCATGCGAGACCGGTTGATCGTGTACCAAGATGAAACAGGGACTCTCTACAATCTTGAAGCAACCCCAGCAGAGGGTGTGACCTACCGTTTCGCCAAAGAGGACCAGGCGCGCTACCCAGGCATCATTCAAGCGGGGACAGCTGATGCCCCGTATTACACGAACTCGACGCATCTTCCTGTTGGCTATACAGATGATCCGCTCGCCGCGCTCGATCATCAGGACGCGTTGCAGACGAAGTATACCGGCGGCACGGTGCTCCATCTCTTCTTGGGTGAACGGGTACGTGACTGGAAGACGTGCGCGAGTTTCGTCAAAAAAGTCGCGGAAGCATACCATCTCCCGTACTTCACGATCACACCAACCTTCAGCATCTGTCCGAAGCACGGCTATCTGACAGGAGAAGTTCAGACGTGTCCGACCTGTGAATCAACCTGCGAAATCTGGTCGAGAATTGTGGGCTACTTCCGCCCGGTCGACCAATGGAATAAAGGAAAGAAGAGTGAATATAAAGAACGTACAGAATACGTTGTATGATTATCTCCGGCTTTCAGCCCCTGAGTTTGCTCGATTATCCAGGAATCATCTGCTCGATTGTGTTTACTCAGGGTTGCCCCTTTCGTTGCGTGTATTGCCATAATCCTGAACTAATCCCTGCCGAGGCGCCCGATGCAAATAGTATATTAAAAGAGGAAGAGATCATCGATCATCTCATTCGCCGGAAGAATATCGTAGAAGGAGTCTGCATTACGGGAGGGGAGCCCACCGTTCATCCCGATCTTCCGGACTTCATCAGAAAGGTGAAGAGGTTGGGGATGCTGGTGAAGCTTGATACGAATGGATTAAGTCCGCGCATGATTGAGCAGCTCATCAAGGACCGGCAAGTAGACTTTTTTGCCATGGATCTCAAGCACACGTGGGAACGCTATGCGGAAGTTATCGGGATCAATCAACAAAAGGTAATCGATAACTGTCGAGAAACGTTTCGTCTGATTCAAGATTCCTCCGTTCCACACGAGTTTCGTACGACCGTCTATTCAGGTCTCCATGCAAAAGAGGAGCTAGAAGAAATCGCCAGCCAACTCCGTGAAGGGGAGCGTTATGCACTGCAGGAAATTCGTTATGGAAAAACGTTGGATCCTACGTTAGCGCGGACAGTGCCACTGAATCTGGAAGCCGTTGCTCAGGGTATTCGGACAAAGTATCCTTATCTGCAGATCGAAGTACGGTCCTAAGCTATCTGCATATTTCTCTATGAACGTATCACGCCTCGTTTCCCATCCGTTCTTTGTTCTATTCAGCCTACAGACTATTCTCGCCTACGAATGGCTATCTGGCGGTTGGG
This sequence comes from uncultured Gammaproteobacteria bacterium, assembly GCA_964582475.1. Classification (GTDB taxonomy): domain Bacteria; phylum Patescibacteriota; class Patescibacteriia; order 2-12-FULL-60-25; family 2-12-FULL-60-25; genus JAGOTP01. The sequence continues at coordinate 318,790 of CAZOQS010000001.1, forward strand.
AGAAGATCTATGGGGGCCAGTTCGTTTCGAATATCGGCAAGACGCTTGCGCGCTTTGAAACGGGTAACCCACATGATTGGTATGTGAGTTCGCTCCTAAGTAGTGCAAAAAGCTACCCAACCGCTTTCGGTCTGCTTGTGCAGTGGGGTGAGCTACTCGCCGGAATCGGATTGCTCGCCGCTCTTGTGCTGTACGTGTTCAGCAAACAACGCTCGTCCAAGTGTTTTGCGCGGTACGTAACGGTGGCAGCGCTCTTAGGAGGCATGTTCATGAATCTGAACTTCTACTTTGCAGCCGGATGGACAAGTCCGAGTACGGGCGGACTAAATGCCCTTCTCTTTTGGGTGCAGGCCGTGCTGTTAGCGGCGTGGATCGTCATGCCACGAAAAGAACAGAAGGGGAGCTAGAAACAAAAAACATCTCTTTCAAAAGAGATGTTTTTTGTTTCGTGATATTTCTGTTGTCTTAACTCTGCTTTTGGAACAGCGAGCGATACTGTCCGCGCTGCTGCCACAAAAAGGCGAGGTTCAGGAGGAAGAGGATGTTCCCCATGATCGCTCCTGGCTTGTGCAGACCTCCGTCCAAGAAGGCGTGGAAGCCCACGATGTTCAAGGTGATGGGAAGAAGGAGAAGAGCGGCAAGGGCGGTGCGCTTGGTCCACAAGCACACAGCTGCAATAAGGAAGACGATCGAGTTGATAATCGAGATGTAGCGGCTCTTCATCATAATATCGATGAATTGGAACGCCTCTGGAGTGCCGTACATGTCTGGGGTTGGAGCGGGGAAGATGCCGAGCGCGCCAAGAATCGGAGTGATGAGCAAAAGCGTCAAAATAACCTTTCCAACGGTGGAAGCGAGAGCGGAGAGTTTCATAGATGGGGGTATCGTAGCGTGGATAGGGTGGGGGATCAATGCGCGTGCCCTGCTTGCTTGTCGCTCTATATCCAACCTGTCATTATCGTATAAATATCAACTATGATCGCGATCGACCACGAGTATCTTTCAGAGAGTGCCCCATTAGGGGATACTCCGGGTGAACGGCCAGATGTACAAAATGTGTATTGTGAGATTATGCAAATTGGTGCCTGCAAACTGGATGCAGATGGCATAGAGATAGGGACATTTAATGTTACGGTACAGTCACATAAACTTCATCATATTCCTGTGTGGCTATCTCGTATGACAGGTATGTCCGAAGAGAAACGTGCGATGGGCCTTCCCTATCCCGAAGCGCTTCGTCAGCTCGTTGAATTTATCGGAGACGATAAAGAGATCTGGACGTTTAGTGGTGACTGGTGGGTCGTAGAAGGAAATGTGAAAGCGCATCAGATTCCCATGCCTCCTCAATTTCAGCAGCCATTCCAAAGAGCAAAGCCTCTCTTGGCGGATAAGGGAGTGACCCTAGAGCAATTCAAGCAGGCGGGCTTCAGCGAAGTCTGCAGCGGAGGTCTCTACAAAGTTCTTGGAATTACACTACCCGCGATCGAGGGGGTGGGCACCCATGATGCTTCCCATGATGCTCGAAGCTTAGCACACTCCGTTTTTCATCTTGGATTGAAAGGCCTTGATGCGTAATTGTGTGTCAACTCAGCGCACTTCTCAACGCATCCGCAAATGGTTTTCTATCGGATGCATCTGACACGTACGTGTTGAATAATTCTTGATGGAAATTGTCTCCCGTAAAACGAGGAACGATGTGAAGGTGATAATGGAAGGCGTGCTGGTCGCCGGTGGGCTCATTGTTTTGTACCAACGTGACCCCATCGCACGTTCGAGTGCTCTTGAGAGCGATGGCGATTTTTTGGGCCACTCCCAGAATGTGTTGCGCTTGCGCGGGTGAGAGATCGTACAGATTCTCGGAATGTTCGACAGGGACGAGTAGCGGATGCCCCTCGTTGCCGCGAATCGACTTTGATCCAATAAACCCAAGAACCAGTTCATCTCTGTAGAAGATGTCCGCTTGTTTGATCATCGTCTTCTCACTTTCAATTCCTTGGATCGCGAGGCAGATGGGGCAGGAATAATTTTCAGGGGCATGATTGAACATAGGTCTACATCTCTAAAAATGAGTTTAACCTTGGGAGATCCGTGTAGCGAAATGTTGCGACTCCTGCTGCCTTCGCCGCATCCAGGTTTGGTTCGTCATGATCAACAAAAAGGATCTGGTCGCCTGGAATATTTTGATCTGCGAGAATCTTCTTGAAAAATTCTGGATCATCTTTTAAACACCCCATTTCAGCGGAGTTGTATATCCCATCAAAGAGAGCGCTGAATCCAAGGTCTTTTTGTAGGTAGGCGGCGCGCTCACGTGTTTGATTTGTTGCGAGATAGCATTTGACGCCCTGTTTCCGTAAGTCTCCTACAAGACGAATGACATCTTGGTTTACCTGGGTGTCTTTGTGCCAGTACGTGAGGAGACTGTCTACATCCCCCAGCCACTTCCAGACGGAGATTACTTTTTGGAGCTCTGCTTTGAGGTCTGCCTGACCTAGTTTGCATTGAGCAAAAGGTCCTTCAAAAAACGGTCGCATGGTTTCCCAGGTGGCGCCGTATTCTCTTTCGAGACGTGCCGAAAAACGCTCAGACGTAATCACGAGTCCATCAACGTCAAAGAGGATTACTCTGTAGTTCATAGAAAGAGGATAAACGATCAACTTACAAACTTGATGAGCTCATTCCAGATCGGATCAGCTATCTCTATCTCGCCATTTGTCAGAGCTCGTGTTGCGAGTGCGTCTCCGTGCTCGCCCGGCAGGCTCACGTGTTGGCCGGCAATAGGTTTGGCCGCTTTTAGGCTGTCTACTAATTCTCGGCTGCGCTTCATGTATTCTTCTGTTCCGGCGAATAGACCTGGGTCGATGGCTAAGACAAACGTTCCTGCGCCATCCTCGCTGTGTCCGCCTGGGAAGCCAGCGAGTGAAAAGGCGCTCCCAAGGAGCTGAACGAACAGGGAGAGGCCGAATCCTTTATGTCCCGCAAAGGTGGTAATCGCTCCACCAACGGCTTCGCCCCCACCTTTGCCTAAGACTTCTGTCGCATCCGTTGTAGGTTCACCCTGGCTATTCAATCCGACACCTGCTGGGAGTGGCTCGCCTTTCAGCATAGCTTCGACAACCGCGTAGTAGGCGATCGCTGCCGTTGCTGTATCGAAGACAACTTCACCGCCGTCATAGGGAAAAGCATAGGCGAGGGGATTCGTACCAAGTTTCCGCTCGGCTGATCCCGTTGGTGCAACGGCTGCCCAATCGCCATTCCCGACACAGACGAATCCAATAAAGCCCGCTTGAGCGATCTTGCGAGCGAAATACCCAATAGCACCGGAAGACGTATGTGTACGATTTGAGGCGACAACTCCAACGCCATGATCTCGCGCCAGTTCAATAGCTTTCTCCGCCGCTTTGACACTCGCGACCATCGAATGACCACCTGAAAAGAGCGCGCCACTTTTATTTTCTTTCACCAGTCTCAGTGGCTCCGTTTCGTCTGCGCGAGGAACACCACCCGTTGCGATCTTCGCGATCCCCTGACTGTTCCCTCGAAGTTGAGCGTACAGGAGGACATCCTTAATGATTTGAGCGTCTTCATTGGTGTATCCAAGTTTTTGAACGCCCTCTAAGACTTTCGCGTTGAGCTCGCTGATGCTGATTTTCATAGAATAAAGGGACTATAGCTCTGCTTCAGCGTGTCGAAAAGGGAGGATGACTTAACCTAGGTGCTGCTCGTTGGCATTATGCATCCTTCTACGGGGTGAGTGTTGTACGTGCAGTCTGAGTAAGTTGGGTACGACTTTTTCGATGACGCGTCTTACTAATGGTGTCGGATTGTTCCCGTACAAGCCTAAAAGAAACCCTCTTCCTTCCAGACCGAGATTCGAGTTAATTGCGCGACAGACAGATTCTATTGTCTGCTCATCCCAACCAAGCCGATAAGGGAAATATTGCCCAATGATATCTAGTGCTTTTGGATCTTTTCCTTTAGCTAAGGCTGTTAGGGCAATCTCTTGTCGATCCGTCGGTAATTCCATCATCAGTCTAGTTGTCGCCTGCATACAGAAATCAACATCTACATCCAAAAACCCGGCCTGCATAGCGATAAGAAACGCAGAGCTAAGGACGTCTAGATCCTGTTCTTGCTTAAAGAAGTCCTTAAAGACAGCGAGTATAGGAGCATACATTTGCTTTCCGAATTCATCCTCGACCATCGAATCAGTCATCGCTTTGTAGGCAGCTATTTTTTGACTGCTATCAAGGGTTGGATAGATTTCACGAACAAGATCTGGGTATTGATACTCCATCGCGAATTTATGAAGGACGAATCCCCACAGGACATTGCGCGCCGAATCGGCAGGGGATTTTGCTTGATGTTTCTCAAGAAGAAGTGTTCTTGCGAGTGCGCTACTGGACTGCATGAACTCATCTAATAACACTTCCTTTGTATGGTGATGTACGTTCATTTCTGTGAGCGCAAAAATGACAACGTCACGATTTTGGCTCATTAAAAGACGATGTATAATCCACTCAATCGCTTTCTCTGACAGTTTATCGTTCTCGAGCGCTTCTTTTGTGAGCTCTTGCCGAAGGCTTAGCCACTCCTCAACGGGTGTGTACAGCAAATTAATCACGGCTCGATCTTTTAGCAATGCATCCTCTTTGAACTTGAGAACGGCTTTCTTGGTAAATTCAGGATCTAAACAAGCGTAATCAATTATCTTTCCGAAGAGGTATTCTCTATCGGTCTGATCGAGATGTGGTCGTATTCTTTCGTAGAGGTCTGGGTGATCGTATGCCCAATGTTCTGTCTGTTCGGGCGACGACCTTGAACGCATCAAGCCGATGAACTGTTTAAGATCGCTCGTTCTGACAAAGGGAAATAGTGCATCAAGAGTATCTAGCTCATCTTCGTGATGAGTGGAGAGTAATAAATGAATCCATACTTGTTTTGCTCGCGGGGACAGGTGATGGAGGTGCTGGTTTGCCGTATGGGGGAGCGCCTCCATGAAGCCACGAACTCGTTCAATGACGTTATTTGTTTCAGCGGTCTCAAATTCAAGGGCGATCGCCTCCATTTTATCAAGTGCATACACGCTCCCGGCAGTATGCATTATGTCAGCGTGCTCGCCTTTATAGGCAAGCTTCGCGGCTTCGTTTAAATACTCAAATGCTTGTCCGGGAGGAGCTTCTGCCTCCACTTCTCGTGCAATAAAAGTTCCCTTCATGAATAGCGGTGGACGATGGGCAAGCTGAATTGCTGCAACCCGCTGAATTGGATCATCCCCACATAGACTTAAGGACAAGATCTTACGAACTCCCTCTGCTGCGGGTAGACCTACCGTGGAGCAGTTGAGTTTCACTCGTTCCTCGGATGGTTGAGTAGCCGCTACTACATCCGTTACTGTAGAGAAGATGGCTGCTCGTTCGAGCAGGAGAATGTCCGCGTGCTGTGATCTCGTGCGCATTCGGCCATGTTCACCTGGCAGCAGGAGCGTCGGCGGCCGAAATGATCGAAGCTCGAAGGTAGATCGCTTATTTGAATCCGAGAGGTTGTGCTTCGATTCCTTGAATAGGCCATTCAGCGCAGACTCCTGCGATGTCTCTGCATGAAGGTGAAATGTTACTAAATCGGCCGGTAGATGATGCTCAGCGGCGCGCGTAGTTTCACGCAACACTTTAAATTGCTCGGCCGTAAGAGGTGTAGCCCCTCGCGTTCGGACTTCAACACAGCCCAGATCCCTAGAGGTCTCTTCTAGACCACCGGGAGCTGGTCTATTTATAGATTCGAGCTCACTTTTCACGCGGTCAACGATCTCGTGCAGGCTAGATACGGAGGAATCAAATGCCGTTGTGCTATACGGAGCGAATTCAAATTCTATCCCGAACTTCTGACGTCCAAGCTCTTCCGCCTCAGCTTCGTTATCGGTAATCGTCAGTAAGTTCAAGCGATCTATGTCCTTCAGGAGCTTCACCCACTCTCCTGCTGATAGTTGAGCCAGCGTATTCAGATTGCCGCTCACACGATCCAAAACCTGTCCTCGGAATTCAAGGTACTGATCACGTAGTTTTGTGAGCGCCCCGCCCTCACGGCTCTGGGCGGCGGGGTCCGTCAGAAGAGCGATGGCGATCGGCGCTTGATATTCCCGCTGCGCGGCCACTGTTTCTGCAAGCGCCTCCTTTGCCTCACGAGGAATTATTTCATAGGGAACCGTATCGAACAGCAGATAAAGAAGTGCGCGTACCTGAACATCCTTTTCTTGTTTGATGATATCCGCACAGCGGAGAAAGACCTCAGGAGAGTAGATCTCTGAGGGATTCGCTGTGTACTGATAGAGGCTTGAAATAGAATCTACGAGCAAACACCGTTCATCTACTCGAAGCTCGCCCCAGATTTCTGGCATGAACAAGAGAGCGATCTGCTGATAAGGCGCTTCACCTTTGTACACGCGTTTTTTCAACGCCATCTCATTTCCTTCTCGATCGAGACGGCGACCAGTTGTAGGCGTATCATCTATCTCCGAACGTTGGATGCTTGGATGCAGCACTACTTGATGCTCCGCAAAAAATTCTGCAAGAAATCCTTCGCGGGCAAGTGTGAGCTTCGATCCTGGAGTTTCTGCGCGCTCGATGGCGATCGCCTGGGCAGCGCCTCGCACAAACGTGGTCGCATTTCCACTCTCTTTTGACACAGGAGAAAATCCCGCCGCCTCCATCAGGCGCGAAATATAAATGGCCTGTTGATCAGGATGACCCGTGTATAGATTCGGAGAAAACTTTCGGTGAGCATCACGTACGCGTTCAATTTCTTCCGGTGCGAACCCAAAGTATTCCGGACGCTCTTCTTTAAGGTGCTCTTTTGGCGCTTTACTGATGTCTGTTTCAACGAGGACCTGATCGGATGATGTGTCTGCCGGGATGTAGATCCCTCCATCCGACGAACGAGAAAACGCGTTCTGTTTGAACTCGTCAGGTATGGCTTTTGCTATGCTTGGAACGACAACTCTCGTGTCACGCGAAGCAGGATGGGCCTGACGGGACAAAATACGATCACCTTGGCGCAAGGATTCTCCTCTTGGGTCTAGAATGAGCGGTTGGTGCTCGCCTCTCGTGGGGTGCATAAAGCTCGTGAAAGTATACCATGCGTCAAAACCTGTAGTTCCGCCTCAGCCGCGTCAGGATCGCTGAATGAGGGGTACCCATACTTTTCCGCCTGTGCAAGATAGTTTGGACGCTCCACGGTAAAAAACATATAGGCTTCTACTCGTTGTAATTCTTCCTTGTCGCTCCAACGAGGTTTTTGTTTGAGACGTTCTAAGATTTGGTCTTCAGATGCTGCTACCAAGACGACACCTTTCAGAGGAAGCTGCTGCATAAGGTGAGGTAATAGACCTACCCCCTCGAAGATTGCAGGTTTTCCTTCCGAGAGAATTTCCTCGATATGTTTTTTCGCGGTTGGCCAAATTGCCTCTGACTGATCCACGATGTCCTGCCACAATTTCTCAGGAGAGGATGTGCGATAATACTCAGCTTCATCTTTGTGCCAAAAGTAGTTGTACCAGGGCTCTAGAAGGGGATCGTGCTGTACCGAATCCCACAGATCATCTAGTTTGACGTGCCGCATCCCTAGCGAAGTACAAAGCTTGTCGGCGAGGAAGCTTTTCCCTGCTGTGGGTATTCCAGTGATGAAAACGGAATGCATAGCAAGAGGATTGTTTCATGACTTAAACAAAATTACTATTTGCTTCGTCATTTGCCACTACGGGTTACCTCGTTACCCAGCCCCCATACAAGATAGAGATTCGGTGACGAGGGGGTAGATCCGGAACGTAGATCCACCAAGCGGTGGTATTCCGTACCCCAAGTCTTCTGATTGTCAGTCGCGCACACCCGTTGGTCGAAACAGCTCCGCGTTGGCGGTTCTGAACCGCTTGCGGAGATGTTCTTGGCAGAGCGCGCAGAACGGAGACAGGCCGGTCAGCCGGTCGTGCGTGATCTCGTCCCAGCCCCGGTAGCTTCCGCGCTGACGCATGATGCAGGGGAGCGTGCAGTGCTGGCCGAGGTTCCACTCGACGTACTCCGTGCGCTGTACCGGAACGAGTCCGAGCGTGTGGCTGAACTCATGCATCACGATCGTGCGAAAGCATTCGCGCGGATCCTCTCCCCACACGGGTTTGAGAAACTGGTCGATCGACACGATGCACCCGTACCCCTGCGTACCGGACCCGAAGACGAAGTCCGAGTCTCCGAAGTAGATGCCCTGACGAACAATGAAGACATCGTGATGACGTCCCTCATCATCCTGCCAGGGCTCCTCCATGAAGGCTCGCAGGATCGGGGTCGTGTGGAGCTTGTGAGGGAAGTCGCTCTCACGCCTTCCTTCCTCGATCAGCCAGTCGACGCTGTGGTGTGCGATGAGTTCTCCCCTCCGTCGGTGGTTCGGATGTCGCCAGGCGCCGAGATTACGGATCGGCATTTGTCCAGCGACGCCGCTGAAGCGCAGAACGGTCTGAATGGCCTCTTCTGCGATGCGAAGCCACCCCTCGGGAACGCCCGGTTCGCAGGTGAGAATGATCGGAATGAGTGGGAAATGAGCGCTCATCAGACGCCTCCGTTGTTGGTTATTGCCGTTTGATGAAGGGTAGATAATGACAGAAGCGGAGAATATGTCAATAATGAGTTATTTTCGTAAGATTCCAGTCTAGGGATAAGGCATGTTGTTCGAAGATATTCATATATTCCAAATGAGCTAAGGACGGGTTCAGCTCTTGTTGATTTTAATGGTTATGTGCACATTATTATTATGAATAACCATAAAATATTGACATTTTATAGGTATTTTGATAATTTCATCCGTCGGCCAAAGAGCGTTTACGCTCACATTCGGCCGAAACTTTCAACGCAAGAGGTGCAAAGTGGCAATCGACGACAAAGAGAACAGGCTTGAGCAGGCTCTCCGTGCATGGGAGGACCAGGAATACGTCTACCACTGTCTCCGCGCGCTCGCGAGAGCGCTGCCCGAAGAGTCGAGCCTTCAGGAGCTGCTGAAGCAGTATCCTGAGGTACCGCTCTCTCCGGATCGAATCGGTGCCGTACGTGCAGGTCTTCTGCAGGCGGTCACTTCTCTTCCCGGGAACGAGGCGCTTGTTAGAGAGTCCTTCTCCGCGGCAGACCCTTTCCGTAAGAGCGATCTGCTGTGGATGCTCCATGGCTGGTCTCGCTGCTCCCGACGGATGTATCGAGTCCCGGGAGATCTACAGCTCCTACTCGAGGCGACGACGTTGAAGGATCTTTGGACGGACATCAAACTTCCGTTCGATTCCTTTGCGGTGTTGTTGGATGAGCCGCTGCAACCGGAGGATGGAATGCTGTGCGATGTCATACTGTTCTACCGGTATGGCCCTCGTGACACGCCCACCTATGAGGTGATGCTCTTTCCACAAGATCTCTCAAACTACAAGCCGCTCGATCAGTTCACGCGAGAACACATGATCCGGGCAGTTCGTCAGAAGGATCCGCGGAAGCTTGGGAAGCTCGCGGCAGCCTTCTTCACACAGATCTACACGTCACCAACGACGTTTAGGATCGAGTCGACACGGTTTGAGTCGAAGGACACCCTTCCTCCTGAGCTCACCATTGTCGACTCGCAGGCAGATGCGACTTTCCAGTTCCTGGAAACTCAATTCGCTGGACGCGGTGAGGGTGTAGAGCGATCTGGCAGAGCGTTCCTCAACGCTCTACGCACCGCGCTCGGCCTCGGCCTGTACCTGCTCACCTTTGCTCCAAATGAGAGTCGTCCCCATTCCCCGTGGGCGACAATTTCATCTGGAAAGGCGAATGTGCGTGTTGTCACTGACCGCGCGCAGGTGTGTCTTGTACAGTCTAGGCGTGTGCTGACTGTTGAGGATCGAGCCGTGTTCCGTCGGCACCGTAATAAGCGTGCTGGAGGTTATGAGGTCGGTCCTCACCCGAGGAGTGGGTACTGGAGCCGTCCTCGAGGAAAGGGATCGGATCCGACGGCAGAGAAAACGGTCTGGCACGAACCGACGATCGTGCGCAAGGATCTGCTCCCCGATGGCGCTCTACCACTGGGCAGCTCGGTCAAGGTTCCAAAAAAGAAGAGGAGGTGAAGAAAAAGAATACACCCGCTACCAACGACCCCGCTCTCGGAGTCACTTCTGGTGCGGGTGTTCGTTGTTTTTTAAGAATATAAAAAGCTCATCATTATATTAAATTGAGACGAAGGATTTTTTATGTTAAATTATTGATACGTATGAGCACAATACCAAAAGTTAATTTAGGAGATCTTATCTCTGTTGGAAAAGATGGTAACAACAAAGCTGTAGTATCTAGACTTTATGAGGAATACCCAAATCGAGTAGTGGTTGTTTATTTTCAGAATAAATCAAAGTATATTTATGAAAATGTGATTTGGGAAAACGATCATTGGAATTTTCAACACTCTGGTCCAAGTGGAGGATATGCGGAAAAGAGCTCGTACCATGCTTCTTACATAGATATCTTGCGACGAGGTAAGAAATAGCTAAGCTATTTTGTAAATTCTATAAACAATTTTAGATAGTAGGTGGGCAACACGCCTCTCTGACGAAGAAAATGGAGGCAGAACTTTACGCACTTCTGCATGCAGAATCTCCGCTATAAATAACAAAAACATCTCGTTTGAAAGAGATGTTTTTGCATGGCGGGTGCGAAGGGATTCGAACCCTCGATCTTCTCCGTGACAGGGAGACGTGTTAACCGGGCTACACCACGCACCCACGTGGATTCTTCATTTTTGGGCCATGTAACTTGAGGTCACGTAGCGGGCGCTACAGTAACAAACCCGGTTTCCTCTGGCAAGATCACCTTGCTATACTGTCTTCCATGTCCCTTCAATCGCCCTGGTTGGCCGAGCTTATCCGCACGCGACCCCTCAAACGCCTGACGCAGTACGTCGAAACAGACGTGGTCATTATTGGGGGTGGAATTGCCGGAACCACGACAGCCGCCTTTTCCTTGCTGGATACGCCTCACCGGATTGTGATGCTCGAGGCGGGGAAGATCGGGCACGGAGCCAGCGGGCGAAACGCCGGCCAGATGCTCACAGACTTCGAGCGCCCCATCTCTGAGCTGGTCGCCGACTTCGGCTTTGACGTCGTAAAAACGGGCTTACAAAAAGTAGAAACCGCCTGGGAGTTGGTGAAGCAGCTGCAGCTCGAATTTGATCTAAAAACACCCATCACCCATGCGCCGGGCTATGAAGGCTTCTCGGCCTATGAACCCTTCCTGGAAGCGATTGAGAACTTATTCTGGAAGCGGGAGATGGAGCTTCCCTGGAATCAGATGCGTATTGCGCGTGGTCGCTTTGATGTGACGACGATTCCAGCGCGTTACGACGGCTTGTGGGTGGAAGATACGCATGAATCAATCCTCACGGATTTGGAGACCGAGGATCCAAGTTATTTTGCGCTCTTCCAGATACGGATCGCCTGTACGAATAGTGCGCAGCTTTCGGAGGAGCTGGTTCAAAGTTTGTTGAATCGGTATAGTAATCGTTTTGCGCTCTATGAAGAGTCGCCGGTGACGGAGCTTCACTTGGAGCGTGACGGAATTCAGCTCAAGGTGGGGCACTGTAGGGTCAAAGCCAAGCAGGTGGTGATGTGTACCAATGGGTTCGAGTACTTCAAAATCTTCCATCATGGACAGATCGACGTGAACGGCCAAGTCCATCGTGATATTCGCGGCTTGGTTTCGTATATGCAGGCCTACCTGGTGCCCGCCTTCCAGCCAGTGAAAGCAATGTCCTATTACAAGGCGAGTCAGGTGTCGCCGGATCCAAATGACCCCTCAGCTGCGGAAGCCTTCACCTATCTCACGCGTCGACCCTTCAAACCGAAGGGGGAGCGGCCGGAAGGTCTGGTGTGTGTGGGTGGTCCAGAAACAGCCCTTCCAGAAGAGGTCGCGTACGACTATGACCACCGCGTTCCGGAACGTATCCGAGATGAATTCGATCAGTTCCTGAAAGGATCGCCACTCGGCGCGCATGCGGATGCGCATCATCCGACGTTTGAGTGGCATGGACTTATGGGCTACACGAATGGTCGTGTTCGCTGTGTGGGACGTGAGCCGTGTTACGCGAATCTGGTCTATAACCTGGGCTGCAACGGGATTGGGATCATGACGTCGATCTACGGGAGCAAGCGAACGGCGGGATTACTGATCGACAAAGATGACGGAGCGCATCTGTTCGATCCGAAGATGCATGTGTGCCAAATTATAAAGGAGGAGAACTAAAGTAGATGATGAAATACAAAAACGCTGCGCCTGTGGGGCGCAGCGTTTTTTTGTTTGTATATCGATTAGGCCGCGATAGGGCGCCAGATGTGCATTTCGTCTGGAACCTGGATCGCGCCGCCTGCGTGTGCGCCCATGAGAGCGGCACGGAGGTGGAAGTATTCCGAGTTGAAATCATGGATACCGGCGTTCCACTGAGCGGGATTCTTCTTCTCTTCGTTCAAGATTTCCGCGAGAGGAAGCCATTCGAATTTTTCGACTTCACCCGCTTGTGGTTTGATCGAGGACATGTCGCCATCGAACATGGTGACGAAGTTGTGCATCCAGAGACGCACGTTCTTTACACGACTGGTTTCCAAGATAGGCATCTTGCTCCAGCGGATCACCTGATGTGGGGCCGCTGTGATGTTTGCCTCTTCTTCCAATTCCTTTATGGCATTGGTTTCTGGCGTTTCGCCGTGGGCAACGTGGCCACCAAGGTGAGTGACCCACACGCCTGGCATGCGTTCTTTGACGAGTGAACGCTGGTGGCAGAGAACCTCGCCTTTGTGGTTCAAGACGAAGACGTTGGTTGAACGGCACCACGCGTTCTGAGCGAAAACTTCTGGACGGGCCAACAAGACACCGAGGGGTTCGCCTGTGTGTTCGTGTACGATTTCAATATGTTCCATAAGATTAGGAGAGGAGACGTAGATCGAGAAGATCAACGCGTATAGTCAGCTGTGGATGAATGTGGAATTCAGTTTTTCTCTCAAGATCTTCCGTTTCCTAGCAGAGGGGTTGGATCTGTACTCAGTATCCAAGCCCTCGAGGTTACTTCAATCTTGAGACAATAAACGTCATTCCTAATGCGAAATGATAGCACAACTTGTCCACTTTGTCAACGCTTTTTCTCCTAAAAGCCGCTAGATTCTGCGTAAAAGTCGTTTGACGGCCAATTGAATGGCGGCACTATCCATGCCATAGGCAGTCAGAAGCTCCGCAGGCTCCCCAGATTCCCCAAAGGAATCTGGCATTCCGACGGGCTCAAGGGGGATGGGGTGTACTCGCGCGGTGAATTCAGAGATTGCCCCAAAAAGTCCGCCGGTGATCTGGTGCTCTTCAACGGTCACGCCACAGCCGGTCTTCTTGAAGCTCTTGAGCAGGGTGGCTTCATCGAGCGGCTTGATCGTGGGACAGTTGATAACCTCAACGTCAATCTGTTTCTTCGCAAGCGCCTCAGCGGCAAAGAGGGCCTCGGCAAGGAGGGGACCGGTTGCGACGATCGTGGCATCGGTTCCGGGGCGAACGACGTAGGCCTTACCTAGTTCAAAGGGAGTGTCTTCCGTTGTGATGACGGGCGTTTTTTCACGTGCGAGACGGAGATAGACGGGTCCTTCGTAGTTGGCGGCGGCGATCGTAGCTTTGCGCGCTTCGTGGACATCGCAGGGCGAGAGAACCACAAGTCCTGGGAGAACACGCGTCATGGCGATATCTTCGAGCGCCTGGTGGGTAGCGCCATCTGGACCGACGGAGATGCCGGTGTGTGCTCCAACTATCTTCACGTTGGCTTTGCTGTAGCAGACGGAGACGCGCAGTTGATCCCAAGAGCGGCCGGGAGAGAATGTTGCGTATGAACTTACAAATGGAATATGGCCAGAGAGTGCCATGCCCGCGGCGATGCCCATCATATTCTGTTCCGCGACGCCGCACTCGATGAAGCGTTTTGGAAATTGTTCTTTGAAGGCGAGTACGCGGGTTGATTCCGCGACATCGGCGGTTAGTACGACGACGCGTTCGTTGCTCCCGCCTAACGCAAGCACGCCTTGGCCATAGCCATCACGGTTCGCGACACGTTCAGGTGTCTTTGTGAGAAGGGCGGGGTGGAGGGGGTAGGTCATAGGGCAGCTTTAGCGCGATCAAGTTCGGTCAGGGCTTGGGCGAGCTCTTCTTTATTTGGCGCTTTTCCGTGCCATTCGTATTTGCGTTCCATAAACGACACGCCTTTCCCAGGAATCGTGCGCGCGATAATCACCGTTGGTTGGTGTGTCACTGTCTCCGCTTGCTTGTAAGCATCGATGATCGCTCGCAGATTGTGACCATCGATTTCGATGACGTTCCAGTTGAAGGCACGCCATTTATCCGCCAGCGGCTCGAGCGGCATGATGTCTTCCGTATTGCCGTCGATTTGAATGTTGTTGCGATCGATAATACACGTCAGGTTGCTCAAGCGTTCTTTGCCGGCGAAGAGAATAGCCTCCCAGGTTTGACCTTCGTTTAGCTCACCATCACTTCCCACGAGATACGTCCGCCAGCGTGCTCCCGTTAGACGAGCGGAAAGCGCCATTCCAATCGCTTGTGAATAGCCTTGGGCGAGGGGACCGCTTGAGGTCTCAATCCCCATGTTGAAATGGTTGTTTGGATGGCCTTGAAACGGGCTCCCTTTCTTCCGGAGTGTCTTCAAGAACTGACTCCGATCACAAAAGCCTCGTCGAGCGAGAGTGGCGTAGAGGACCGGACAGATGTGTCCGCACGACAAGACGAAACGATCACGCTCCGGCCAATCCGGATGCTTCGGATCGATATTCATCACATGGAAGTAGAGAGCGGTGAACACCTCCGCCATGCCGAGGGGGCCGCCACTGTGACCACTTTTTGCCTCATAGAGCGCTTGGACAATATCTTTGCGAATATCGTACGCGAGCAGCGCTAATTCTTTGAGCGACAGACTTGGCTTTTCACGGGAAGCAGAACGAAAGAACATAGACTTCCCGCATCATACCGCAGTGGAACAAAAAAACCGAGCTAAGCTCGGTTCTCTTGGGGCTCGGGAATCGAGCTCAGCTCGATAACCTATTGAACGACGTTGATTGTGCCTTGCATCGTTGGATGAACGGTGCAGCGATAGTCGAACGAGCCAACCGTATCGAAGCGGCGGACGAACGTGCCTCCTGGGCGAATCAAGCCGGAGTCAAAGCCAGCGCCAGTTACGGTGTGTTCAGCGGTGTCCGTATTGGTCCAGGTGATTTCTGTTCCGCGCTTTACTGTGAGCGTCGTTGGAACGAAGCCGTTGGTCATGGTTCCGATCGAGACCATCATTTTTGTCTCGTCGAACTGCTTGTCCTGGTTGATGGTCGTCGTGAGCGTCATCACGTTGTTCGCGTTGTAGTCAGAAGCGGTCTGAATAGGTGTTCCTTCGCGATAATTCGTGAAGAAGGCATCAGGGACGTCGTCGATGTTGCTCTTCCAGCTTGTTCCATAGAGTGTCTGGGCAAGCTGTTCGCTGTTTACATGGCGCAAGAAGCCTCCTTGATCAACAACGTAGGTGCGTGGGTCGGTTGTGACCTTAATCATTTTGCGACCTGGGCGGTAGGTGACGTTGCCACCAAGCGCGATCGTCGAGAGTTGACCATCCGGAATCTGCTTTACCGTTGAGAAGTCACGATACCAGGTAAAGTAGGTCTTCTCATTTGGGAACACGAAGCGCTTTCCGTTGGAAGCGAAGTAGTACACGGTTGATCCGGAGCCTTTGATCAAGTCGCCTGAGTTAAAGGCGCTGGTCGTGGCGGCAGAAGCGGCGAGCGGCATCATGGTGCTCGCGAGAAGCGTGAGCGTGGATGCGGCGCTTAAGAGGCGTTTGAGGTTCATATAAAAGAAGAATGTAAGACACTCATCAATAATGATTTATTGCTGCAGCAGGTTCGGAGCGGATTGGCTATAGGTCCCTAATGTCTGTTCCGAAGAGGCAGCAGCGGGCGACGTAGGAGGATTCTCCTGCTCTTGCATCATACCACGAAGCAGCACCACGTAGTTGATGATGTCGAGCATCGTGTCTTCAACAGATTCATTTTTGGCACGTTTGCCTTTTCCAATGAGCTGCGTCAAACGCGAGATCTTCATTCCAAGTAAAGTTAACAACGTTTGCTCGGGGGAGATACCGGCAATCTGGGCAGCGGTCTTAAAGTTAACGAAGGCATCGCTCCCTTCGGCATAATCGTTTGATTTGCTTTTGAGCAGTGACATGCACCGATCAAGCATCGTTTGCGTGTCTTGAAGAAACGCAGAAAAGTCGGTCTTCTGGAGAGAGGTATTCGGCATACCTTTCGATTTAGCCACGCCCGCGCTTATTGTACAACCTGGAAGGTGGAGAGTTCGCTGTAGACAAAGCGGTAATCACGGTCGGTGACCACGGCGTACAGCGTGTGGGTTGTTCCTCCGGGAGACGTTTCGTTTTCGTAGGATTCACAGCTCTGTGTGCCGGTACATTCTTTAATCAGTACTTCATCCATGTAGAGGTGGATCTGGCGTGCTTCAAGGCTTGAATCAAGCTCGACGCGAATCACGCGGGAGGCGCCGTACAGGACTTGCGACTGTCGCAAGATGCGAATTTCAGAGGAGATCCGATTCGGAAGGATGATCAAGTCTTTGGTGGCCGTTGTCGAAACAAGGGTCTCTCCTTCACCTGTACTGAATACCGCACGGAGTGGAATCGTTGACGTCGTACGAACGTTTGGAACGGTGAGATCGGCACGGCAAGGACTGGTAGTGCAGCGCGCTAGGGCGGTGCTTGTGCCGTAGGAAAGAGAGATGTGATCAACGTAGCCACGGGTCACGGAGCCGAGTACGGTTACAATGGCGCCTGGGCTGTAAGGCCCGCTCGAAAGAATATCGACTCGTCCATCAAACGCCACGGTCGAAGTGGGTGTTGAAGTAGGCGTGGCGGGGGTTGTTGGAGTTGAGGTGGTAACCGGTGTCACGGGTGTGGATGTCGCTACGGGTGCGGTTGGCGTCGTTACAGTCGTACGCGCTCGGACGTCTGCATCAATCGTCGCCGCCGCTGATTGTTCGCTGGAAGCGGAGAAGTCAGTCGACTGAACGATTTCGTTTTGAATGCGATAGTTGGTGAAGAAGGCGTCGGGGACATCGCTGACATTGCGGTTCCAAGCGTCTCCGTACAGCGCGCGAGCCAGCTCCTCTGTTTGCACCCAGCGCAAGACCCCGCCACGAGCGACAGCGTAGACGCGCGGGTCCGTTTGGATCTTCACCATGCGTGAGCCTGGGCGGATCGTAACGAGTCCGCCAAAGGGGATCTGGGCAAGTTCGGAGTCAGTAATGGTTTGAACGGCGCTAAAATCTGGATACCAGCTATTGTACGTGGAGAGGTCAGGGAAGGCGTAGCGCGTTGCATTTTCCGAGAAATAATACACGGCGGGTCCAGACGCTTTGACTAGGCTGCCATTTGTAAGGGTTGCTGCTTGGACCGAAGGAGCGTGGCCGAGCACAAGAGCGAGGCTCAGAGCGCCGACACCAAGGAGAAGGGTACGAAGGTTCATCATATGAAGGTTATTGTAGCTTTAAATGTTCGAGTCGATCCAGCTGACCGAATAAGAAGTCGCGTGGAAAGGCGTGTGTATAAAAGGCGCTGTTCATGCAGAAGTGGGTTGCGCCCGCTTTTGCGAGTGGAAGAATCGTCTTGTCATTCACTCCGCCATCCACGCTGATCGTGAGCTCGGGCGCCATTTTATGGAGAGCGCGCACGGTGTCAGCGGTTGCAGGGAGAAGGGCTTGACCACTCTTGCCTGGCTGGACCCCCATCACCTGCACCACGTCTAAGAACTCGAGATAGGGAGTGAGATCCATGAGCGAGGTCCCCGGCGAGATGGCGAGCCCGACTTCGCGGCCCTGATCTTTGACCTGGTGAATCAAGCTCGAGTGATCGATGTCTGCTTCGATGTGCCAGACGGCACGGCGAAAGGCGTGAACGTTCTGCCAACGTCCAATCATGGTTACAGGATCCTCCACCATCAGATCAAGCTCGATCTTCGCATGGATCGACCAATTCTTTACGACCGCTGGATCATGCCAGGTGGTGTTTGGGACGAACTTGCCATCCATAATATCCCACTGGATCCATTTGGAGGCGGTTTCGGCGATCCGGATGTGTTCGCGGCAGGCCTCTGGAGTCTGTTCTAAGATCGCTGGGAGGATTTCGTAGGGAGGGAGGTAGACAGTTTTTGCGTTGAGATGCATAGGGGCTTAGAGAGAAGGATGGTCGATTTCAGCGATGCGGCGGAGGTGACGTGGGTCGGAGGATGGTTCGGTGTTGATCCAAGTGTCTAGGATAGCGGGTAGTTCGTTGGGTTGAGTGACTCGGCCGCCGAGTTCCAGGATATTCGCATGATCGTCCAGACGGGCTCCGCGGGCGTCTTCCGGGGTTCGAATGAGAGCGGCGCGTATGCCAGGGTGGCGATTCGCTTCAATGCTGACCCCAATCCCGCTCCCACAGAGCAGCGCCCCCCACATCTGACCTTGGCTCGCGGCGACCTGTTCCGCGACGCGGTGGGCGATTACGGGGTAGTCATCGCCGGGTTCCACCGTAGGCGAAAGGTCCTCCACTTCAAAGCCGCGTCCTTTTAGGAGGGGAACCAGAACTTGCTTCAATTCATAGCCGGCATGATCGGCGCCAACGATCACCCGAGAGGGGAGAAACGACATATGGGAGAATGCTAGCACACTTCCTTGACCAAGTGCCGAGTTCCCCGCATCCTTAGTCTACTCACGTCTATGTCTGCTCCTCCCTCCTCTTCCCCTGAAAAAAAGCCCCTTTTCCCTTCGATCGAAGAGGGGATCTCGGCCTATTGGACCGCTGAACGCATTTTTGAGCGGAGTATTGACGAACGCCCGGCGGATAAGGGCTTCGCGTTTTACCATGGGCCGCCGTTTGCGACCGGTCTTCCACACTATGGGCATTTGTTGCAATCCGCCATTCAGGATGCCGTGCCCCGCTACTGGACCATGCAAGGTTTCCGCATTCCCCGAAAATGGGGCTGGGATTGTCATGGGCTACCGATCGAGAACTTGATCGAGAAAGAGCTGAAATTTACCTCGAAGAAAGACATCGAGGATTACGGGATCGATAAGTTTAACGCGGCTTGTCGCGCATCGATTTTTACGTACGAACAAGAATGGGGGAAAAATATCAACCGTCTCGGACGCTGGGTTGAGTTCGATGATTCCTACAAGACGATGGACAACAATTACATCGAGTCCGTCTGGTGGGTTTTCTCTGAGCTGTATAAGAAGGAGCATATCTATAAAGGTTTGCGCGTTTCTTTGTATTGCCCACGTTGCGCGACACCAATCTCGAACTTCGAGGTCGCGATGGGAAATTCGTACATCGATCGGGAAGATCCAGCGATCTTTATTAAATTCCCGGTGGAAGGTCAGGAGAAGACGTCCTTTGTTGCTTGGACGACGACACCTTGGTCCGTGCCCGGCGTGACGGGTTTGGCGGTGAGCGCAAAGCTTGAATATGCCTACGTGCGCTCTCGCGAAACGGGTGAGGTCGTAGTCTGTGCCGCCACACGCGTCGAAGAGGTCTTCAAGGATCAGTCACCAGAGAGTTACGAAATTATCAATCGCGTTTCCGGAACAGAATTGGTCGGCATGCGCGTTGTATTACCTTATTTGTTCTTGCCGATGGATTTGCAGGCGGCTGGACGTGTCATTTTAGGTGACCACGTTACGGATGAGGTTGGTACGGGCGTCGTGACAACGGCTCCCGCCTTTGGAGAAGAGGACTTGATCGCGGGTCAAGCCGCAGGCTTACCGATTGCGCAAACGTTGAACGATGAAGGGGTATTCATCTCGGCTTGTGGAATCTTCGCTGGAAAAAAGACCGCTGAAGCGAACCCGATGGTGATCGATGATCTGAGCCAGCGCGGTCTCTTGTGGCGCGAAGAAAAGATCACGCATAGTGTGGCGATCTGTTGGCGCTGTGATACGCACCTGCTCTACAAAGCGCAGCCTGCCTGGTTCGTGAATGTCACGAAGCTTAAGCCGTCCATGTTGAAGACAGCTGAAAAGATTAATTGGCACCCCGCACATTTCAAGGAAGGGCGTTTTGGTCGTGGGCTTGATACTGCACCTGATTGGAATATTTCGCGCAGTCGGTATTGGGGGTCACCGATCCCTGTGTGGGAATGTGTATCGTGTAGCGAACGGACGGTTGTATCTTCGATCGACGACTTGAAGAAAAAGGCGAAACCAGAAACCTGGCCCGCCGAGTTCGATGCACACCGTCCCTTTATCGATAACATTGTATTATCGTGTGCGTGTGGAGGCGAGCAGAAACGTATTCCTGAAGTCTTCGACTGTTGGTTTGAATCGGGGAGTATGCCAGTGGCGTCCGTGCACTATCCGTTCGAAAATAAAAAATGGTTTGACGGACATTTCCCTGCCGACTTCATCGCAGAAGGGCAGGATCAAACGCGTGGCTGGTTCTACACGATGCATGTGTTGTCGACCGCGCTCTTTGATAAACCCGCGTTTAAGGACGTGATCGTGACAGGCATGATTCTCGCGAGCGACGGGAAGAAGATGTCGAAGAAGTTGAAGAACTACCCTGACCCTTGGACCGTGTTTACGACGCATGGAGCCGATGCGTTGCGGTACTATCTCTTGTCTTCACCGGTCGTTGAGGCGGACTCATTGAACTTCTCTGAGCATGATTTGCAGTCGGTCGTGCGTGGTTTCTTGAACCTGCTCTGGAACGTCAAAACGTTCTATGAAACGTATGCCAAGGATCAGCGCATCGAATTAACGATGCCACGGAGTGCACACGTGCTCGATCGTTGGCTCTTCTCACGCTTCCATCAGTTACTCGCAGACGTTACAAAATCAATGGATGGCTACGAACTAGCGGCAGCAGCGCGCCCACTCCGTGCGTTTGTGGATGATCTGTCGACCTGGTGGCTCCGCCGTTCGCGTGAGCGCTTTAAGTCCGAGCATGAATACGAACGCCTGGATGCGCTTCGAACGTTAAAAGAAATTCTCGAAGAGTTCTCAAAAATGATCGCCCCGTTCATGCCCTTTATCGCGGAGCGGATCTATCTCGACATCGGCGGCCAGAAGAGCTCGGTGCATTTGGAATTATGGCCAAAGGTCCAAGAGCGCTATATCAACGATAAGTTGATGCAAGATATGGCCTGGGTGCGCCAGATGGTCTCGAAGGGTCAGGAGGCGCGTAACGTCAGCAAGATTCCTGTGCGTCAGGCGTTGGCGAAGGTCACGCTGTTCGTGCGCTCGGCAGAAGATGTCCAGCGTCTCGCGCATCAAGGTGACCTGATGTCACTCGTACGGGATGAATTGAACGTGGAGTTGGTCCAGTTGGCGCAAGCTCCCGCCGAAGCGACGGAAGATACGGTTGAGCTCGATACGGTGATTACTCCAGAGTTACGCAAAAAGGGGCTGCGACGTGAGCTGATGCGTCAGATGATGGCCTATCGCAAACAATTAGGTCTCTCGCCAGCGGATGTCGTGCGTTTTGGGTATGAAACGCAGAACGCAGAGCTTAAACAATTGATTGAAGAATCCGCTACAGAATTGGCGAAGGATGTGCGTGCGAGTGAGCTCGTCCCTGCGACGGGCTTGTCTGAGCCGGAAGCGGTCCGTGCGGAGGTGGGGGAAGGAGAAGTATACTTGGTACGCTTAGTCTAAACTCTTGAATTATTTCGCATATGTACACTCGATCTTTGATGCGCTCCTTCTCCGCCTTCGCGGTGGGGGGACTGGTTCTCTTGGGCGCCGGTTGTAGCCGTGAACCGGCACCTGCGGCCCCCGCAGCGGGCACAGGTGCAGAGGCGGTCGTTCCTTCCGCAGAAGGAACGCGGGGTGGGGCAGCGATGGTGGCACGCGGTGCGTGCGATCACCCATATTACCCTCTCCGTCCTGGATACGAGGTTCGGTATCGGAGCGAATTTCCCGCGATCGGAGGGGTGTCTTCGGGGGGATATGTGCTGAAGGTTACGGAAGCAACAGCGACAACTGCGAAGTTGGTAGCCACCTTTGACTCCTCAACGCCTGACCAGCCGCCGATTGTATCTGAGCAATTGATCGAATGTGCGAACGGAGGGCTCATGGCGCGATCCTATATCGACATGGGTTCACGGGTTGCGGGTGGGTCTGCAGCGAATCAATTCCGGGTTGTTACGCGAAATTCAAGTGGAGATATGCTTCCGGCGGACGTACGCGTTGGGTCAGAATGGCGCAATGGATTCGATATTCGCATGGAAGCAACGACGCCTGGGCCAGACAGTCCATTACGCGAACCGATTGACCTCACCGTCTCCATCACGCGTCGCGCGGTTGCGGCAGAGCGTGTGCGTGTTCCAGCGGGTGAGTATGACGCGCTCAAAATCCTTGCGACAACCGATCTGGGGATGGGATCGAGTATTCGAGGGACAGAGTGGTGGGTTGAGGGTGTAGGGATGGTGAAATCCACCTATGACTTAGGCTCCGGATCTGAAACAGCGATTACAGAGGCCACGAGTGTAACGGTTCCTCGGTAAGACCGAGGCAGGCGAAACACACCGTCTCCTGAGAGGGGCGGTGTGTTTGTGTTTAAGGGTATGGCGCTCGTAGAACGCATCTAGTATGATGTTGGGCATCTATGTTTAGCCCTTTCATTTCGACGAAAAAAACGCTGCCAGTTGGTCGCAGGACGGAGATGCTACAGCCTTGGGTGCTACGAGGATTGGGGGTGTTCGCGCTGATGCTGGTTTCTGTACTCGGTCTTTCTCATTCCGCATCGGCGGCCACCTGTACATTCGCATCGACGGAAGCATTGAACAGCTTTAACGTAGCCGATAACTGGTCTTGTCTGGCGGTGCCGGGAGTGGGGGATGACGTTGTGATTCCAGCGGCAACAACAACGAACCTCGCCGTTCCGATTAACGTTGGAAGTCTGTCGATCAGTGGTACGCTCTTTACGGATTCGCATGCGATGACGGTCGTTGGAACGACCGATATTCTCTCTGGAGGGCTTTTGCTTAACTCTACTTCTGACTGGCAATTTGATGGAGCCGTTACGAACGATGGAACCGTCACCTTGGCGGATGGGCATGCGACAAGTAGCGTGCAAATTACAAACACAGGGACTTGGAATGGGGGGACGGGGACCCTGGCGATGACAGGCACGGGAAACATCTGGCTCGGTGCGGGAGCCGTTGACCCGGGAACGGGTCGTGTTCGTATGACGGGTGATGCGGGGGATGCCTACTTTACTTTGGCTAGCTTCTACAATCTTGATGTCGTAAATACGGGCTTGTCGTCACCCTACCCACAAGGACAGTTTACGATTGCTAACGACCTGTACATCGAGTCTGGTTCTAGCTTCACGTTTAATAACCTATCGGTAGTTATTTCAGGTGACTTCATCAATGATGGTACGGTGCTTCTCACAAGTAGCATCTCAAATACAAATGCGGTCGGCGGTGACCTGTCGAATAGCGGTACTCTTATCTGTGCTGGCCCGTGTACGCTCTATGTCGGTGGAGCGTTAGTAAACACAGGCGATTTCAGCACTTCTGCGAATGTAGACGTCCATTTTAGTGGGGCTGCCGGTCAATCGGTGAGTGGTTTAGTGTGGAATTCGATGACTGTAGATAAGCCAATGGGGGCAGTTGTCTTGACTGCTTCAACGACGGTCATGAATGCACTCACGCTGACGTCGGGCGAATTTATCGTAGCAACCGATCCCTTGTCGGTTCATGGAACGACGACCGTGCAATCAAATATGGTGTTTTCGGCGGTCGATGCACCGCTGTATTTTGCTGGACAAGTGACCTCGACAGGAGCGATCTACCTTGGAGCGAGTACGACTCAGTTCATGGCGGAGCTTATAAACAACGGTGAACTTCAACTTGAGTCCGGTTTTACGACGACTACTCTGTCGATTACGAACAATGGGTCCATCTACGGCGGCTCAGCCACGTTTGTGCTGATGAGTGACTTTACGACTACAGGGACGTTTATCCCCGGAAGTGGAACGGTTATTTACACAGGAGCGGAGTTTATTGCGCCTTGGAACTATCACAATCTTATTGCTCGAAGAGCTTCAACCAGTCTTTCGGGTTCGGACATATCTGCGACAGTGAACGGAACATTGACTGTTGAGTCCGGGAATACCTTAAACATTAACAACCTAGGCTTGACCCAGACAGCTCTGAGCTTGAATGTACGCGACTGGGTTAATCATGGGTTCGTTGTTTTCACGGATGCAGGTGCTCCGGGCTTTGGTCCATCGGTTAGCTCAACAGGCTCTATCGTGACGCATGGGTCATTTTCCTTGGGGGCTGGCTCTCTCCTCGATATTGATGGAACGATCGATACACAAGGCGCAGGAAGCTACAGTTTCGGAGCTCTGTCCCATGTGCGGTATACAACAACCACTCCATTTACCATTTTCGCAGAGACCTACGGGAATCTGAGTTTGGTTGGGGCAACGTCTTATTTCCTCGATAACACCGTCACCGCTGTAGCTACGACGACCATTGTCACTGGGGCAACGCTTGATTTGAATGGTCAGTCATTTATGGCAGACGGAGACCTGGTGAACGAGGGGGAAATCTTTTCTCTACCGGGTTCTCACCTACACTACGATGTCGACTATCTTGTCTTTACATCGAGTACAGGAGACGTCGTGACATCCACCTATGCAACACATTCGGTATACGTCCTGTTAAAGGACTCAGGGCTGAACTTGGATGGGACAACCCCAGAAACGGTCATGATCACTGTCACGAGTACAGTAGCTGCAGGGGCAGATTCAGAGACAATTACCTTAACAGAAACAACCCCATCTTCAGGTATTTTTACGAATGCGGCTGGGTTATTGGTTGCCGCGAGTGGAATAGCGGTGCCGGATGACGGGCTCCTTGATCTTGTTGCTAATGGAGATATTCAGACAACATACGTTGATGCGGATGCCGTAACGGCCGATGCAACGTCCACGTCGATTGTGGCGTTTGCTACGCCGCCGAACAATGCCCCGTTCGAACCTTCCGCGCTCGGGCCAGAAGATTTATGGGATGGTTCAACGACGAGTACGCTTACGCCAAACTTCTATTTCAACCTGAGCGATTTGGATGCTATGGATGATGTTGGGTACCAAATCCAGATTGATGACACCTTCGACTTCTCTTCACCAGTTGTTGATTACACCTCTGATCTAGGCGTGCAAGGAGCTTTCAGCTTCCTCGTAGGCCAGGCAGCGGGTACGGGGGTATATACAGTTGGGGCAGAGAGTGAGCCGCTGACAGCCGGATCGTACTACTGGCGTGTGCGTGCTCTTGATGCAGGATCTTTCTCTGCCTACGTGCTCGCGACAAGCAGCGGAATCGTTGCCTTTACAACAGATGGTGGAAACATTGCTCCGTCTACGCCTTCCGCTCTCGGTCCGACGGATCTTGTAGATGGTTCATCAACGAGTACGGGTACGATGATCTTCAACTTCACGTTAGCGGATGATGATGTGCTTGATGAGCTCGCCTATATCATTCAAATCGATGATACAGAGGACTTCTCTTCGCTCCTAGTGAACTACTTATCAGCTTTTGCGGCACAGGGACCAAGGTCTTTCCAGGTTGGCCAGGCTCCTGGAGTAGGAGGTGCCTACGGAATGGGAGGCGAAGGACAGCTGCTCACAAATGGAGACTACTATTGGCGTGTGCTTGCAAGTGATGGGATTGCCCTCTCAGCTGCAGCTACGGCAAATGGTGGGGCAACTGCATTCACGGTCACGGGTGTGAATACCCCGCCCTCCATGCCTTCTGCTCTTGGTCCGGCCGATATGGTGGATGGCTCCGCGACAACGACAAGCAATCCAATGTTAAATTTCACGCTCGTGGATCCAGATCTCGCTTCTACGGTGAGCTATACGATTCTGATCGATGATAGCTCGGACTTCCTTTCACCAGAGGTGGAGTACACCTCTAACTGGGCTCCGGCGGGCGATTACACGTTCCAAGTAGGGCAGGCGACGGGAACGGGGATCGCTACGTATACGGCTGGGTCTTTTGGGCAGGCACTTCCTGACGGAATGTACTATTGGATGGTTTCGGTAACGGATGGCATAGCGCCAGCCACGTCTACCGTCGCGAATGGCGGAGCGGTTGCGTTCGAGATTGCAGGAGGAAATGCGGCACCTGTTTCTCCATACAACCTTGGCCCGGCAGACCTTGTAGATGGTTCAAGTACGACAACAAATAACCCAATCTTCAACTTCATGGTCGCGGATGGGGATGTAGGGGATCAGGTAGCCTATCAAATTGAAGTTGATAATTCTTCAGATTTCGGTTCGCTATTGCTCGCCTTCAGCTCTGAGCCGGGTGCGCCAGGAGAGAAGAGTTTCCAGGTTGGTCAGGCGGAAGGGATGGGGATCGGGGCATACATTGTTGGGAGTTCTGGTCAAACGTTGCCAGCGGGAAATATCTACTGGCGTGTGATTGCGCACGACGGTTCCGTGTACTCGGCATACACCATCGCACGCGGTCTTGGCCAAGTTGCTTTCGCAGTATCCTCCGGAAATGCGGGTCCTTCTGACCCGACCTCGCTTGGTCCCGTTGATCTGACGGATAGCTCCACGACGAGTACGAATACCCCTATCTTCAATTTCATGACCGCAGACCCTGATGGGGCGGATAAACTTCGGTACTTCATTCAAATTGACGATACCGTGGATTATAGCTCTCCACTGGTCGAATATGTATCTGCTTCTGGGACGCAGGGCGTTCGTTCATTCCAAGTAGGTCAGGCGGAAGGAGATGGTACATATACCGTTGGTTCTGCCGGTCAAACATTGCCTAACGGAGACTATTTCTGGCGTGTGCGTACAAGTGATGGCTACGTAGACTCTGGTTTTGCAGAAGCGACGAACGGTGGTCCGATCGCCTTTACGGTAAATGCCAACGCAATGCCGAATGCTCCATCTGGGTTAGGTCCTGCCACGGTAGTGAAGGGTTCCACGACGAGTACTCAGCCTATTTTCCAATTCACGATTACGGACCCTGATGGAGCGGATACGGTAAAATACTGGATTGAGATTGATGATAGCTCGGACTTTGCAAGCCTAGTAGTCTCCTATCGAAGTGATCTGCTGGCTCAGGGGGCACACACCTTCCAGGTGGGTCAGCCAGGAACAATCGGGATTGGGGGAAACCATCAGGAAGGTGGATTTGGTCAGGGACTTACGAACGGTTCTTATTACTGGCGTGTCAAAACTCTCGACGCAAGCGGTCTGGTATCGAGTTATACAACCGCTAATGGAGGAGCTGTTGCGTTTGTAGTAGCAGGAGGAAACACTGCTCCTTCATCTCCATCCTCCCTTGGGCCAGCGGACATGGTAGATGGCTCTACGACGAGTACGAACAATCCGGTCTTCAACTTCACAGTCGCGGATGCAGATCCCGGAGCGATCCTTGCTTATACTATTTACATTGACAATAACTCTGACTTCTCTTCACCTGTAGTAGTGCATAGTGATGATTGGGATGCAGCAGGCGTACGTACATTCCAGGTGGGGCAGGCAACGGGAACCGGAGTGGCCTATTATACGACCGGAAACGTTGGCCAGACCCTTCCGGACGGTAATTACTATTGGATGGTTTCGGTTTCGGACTCGTTTGGTTCTTCCCCGGCTACGGTGGCGAATGGTGGAGCAATCGCGTTCGTTGTGGATGCGGTAGCTAACCTCGCTCCTTCGGCGCCTTCCAGTCTTGGTCCTACGGCTCTTGTTGATGGCTCGACCACAAGTACAGATAATCCGACATTTACCTTCACGCTGAACGATCCGGACGACGCAGAAATTATGTACTACATCATCACGGTTGATGATACATCCGATTTTAGCTCACCTGTCACCGTATATACTTCTGTCGCAGGATCCGAAGGAGAGGGTGCGCGTTCTTTCCAAATGGGTCAGGCTGCGGGGCTGGGAGTCTATTCTGTCGGAGCATCCAGTCAAACACTTACAGATGGATCCTACTACTGGCGTGTAACCGCCTGTGATGATGAAGACTGTACGGGTCCTACGACAGCAAATAGTGGAGCGATCGCGTTTGTCGTTGATACCGTTGCGAATAGTAACCCGAACTTGCCGTCGAGCTTAGGTCCGGCAGATCTTGTGGATGGTTCAACGACGAGTACGGCTACGCCGACATTCCGGTTCACACTCACCGACCCAGATGTAGCTGACACCCTTCAGTATGTGTTTCAGATAGATGACTCTTCAGACTTTGGCTCGCTGATCGTCAATTACAGTTCGCTGCAGGAAGCGCAAGGCACGAAAACCTTCCAGGTTGGGCAGGCGGCAGGAGACGGTGTGTATACGTCTGGCTCTGGTGGTCAAGTCCTTTCCAACGGGAGCTACTATTGGCGCGTCTTGGCCTACGATCCTTCTGTTGCAGGGTCTGGTGCATCCACAGCGAATGGTGGCGCTGTCGCGTTTGAGGTAGATACAGATTTACGCTTAGTTCAATTCGGTACCTCAGCTGGATCTAGCCTTGAAAGTGTTACAGCGACAAGTGTCAGAATCGTCTTGGATGCGGTCCATTCTTCTGATGTAACCGTAAGTTATGCAGTCACAGGTGGAACGGCTACTGGTTCAGGAACAGACTTTACGTCAATCTTGGCAGCGACCCCGATAACGATTACAGCAGGTCAGACCTCGACCACGTTTGACTTTAGCATCGTAAATGACTCGATCGCTGAATCGAACGAGACAATTATCTTTACCCTCTCTAGTCCAGTTGCAGCGACCTTGGGCGGACGGACAACCTATACCTACACCATTACGGATAACGACACGGTAGGAGCTACGTTGTCTGAGACTGGCTTGGCGGTAACGGAAGGGAGTACGACAGATACCTACACCGTCGCTCTGAATACACAGCCAACTTCCACGGTCCAGATTCTCCTCTCTACGACAAGCACTCAGTTCACTCTCTCGACGTCAACGCTCACGTTCACCACATCCAACTGGGATACGCCGCAAACGGTGACAGTCACAGCGGTAAACGATTCCTCCGTCGAATCAACAGCTACAGGCTGGATCACACATACAGCTTCGTCTACCGGTGAGTATGTTGTTTCTCTGGCTATCAACACCATTACGGTCACCATTACCGATAACGACGTCGCTCCAAGTAGTGGCGGCGGAGGAGGCGGGGGTGGAGGAGGTGGTGGCGGCGGAGGGGGTGGAGGAGGCAGTAACGTCTCGAGTCTCACGCAGACAACCACTACGACGTCGGCAACCACAACCGTGGTAACGCCAATCGTGATTATCTCAGAGCCGA
This sequence comes from uncultured Gammaproteobacteria bacterium, assembly GCA_964582475.1. Lineage (GTDB taxonomy): Bacteria > Patescibacteriota > Patescibacteriia > 2-12-FULL-60-25 > 2-12-FULL-60-25 > JAGOTP01. Next base: position 348,182 of record CAZOQS010000001.1, read on the forward strand.
CTCCCGTGATAGAAGAGATCGTTCCAGTTGTTACGCCTGAGCCGCAGACAAATGGTGGATGTCCTGTCATTACAACACCTTTCATCAACGCAATAGATCGTACCTGTCTCCTGTCTTTCCTTGGACTTACCGCACCAGACGAAGCAGCTGAACTCCGGGCACGTCAGGGTGTGACGGCGGATGCAAAAGAATTCGGTCTCAGAGTCTACGGAGGTCAGATGGATCTCTACTCAAACTTCATTGCCTACGGAAACTCCTATGTAACGCGTCGTCTTGGAGAGCGTGAACGTCGTGCAGTTGTCCGCGATACCCTTCAAGTGATCGGGTACGGCGCGAAAGCAGAAGACTTCCATCGCATGACGATTGGTCTGAAGCCAATCACTCGTAACATCGGAGCGGAGCAACGTCAGGTCCCCGTTGTGCGCGACCTATTCCGCAAGATGTACAAACATGATCCGAACTTCAAAAATCCAAAAGACGACTTAGCCTGGAACGTGCTCATGTATCGCATCCGCTTTACGCGTGATCTAAAAGTAGAGCAGCAGGGGATCGTGAAGTTCCGCTCGATCTTCCGTCGTGTGCCGGTTACGCCGCTCGATTGGTCGGCGGTCCGCGCACTCGGGTATATCAAATAATTTACTCTTATCATCACTATGGCCAAGGGCAACAACGCTCAGCAGAAGAAGGTAAAGAAGCCAAAGAAGGACAAGAAATAGGTTGGTGGCTGAATAGAAAAACACACCCCTTCGAAAAGAGAGGGTGTGTTTTATAAACGAGACAAGGATTTACTGAATCTGCTGTTCCGAACGAATCTTCATCGCATACCGTCGGTTCTGATAGAGCTTGGTGACGGCGGTGTTGATGATCCAGGCGAGAATAACCACGAGCGTGAAGAAGATGAGGCCGACGGAGGTGAATTTGGGCAGAGATTCTTTTCCAAGATGCGCGATCATGGCCGCAACCACGTTTACGATCGTGATCAGCTGCAGGGCGGACAAGGCGTTTTTTGTGCCCTTTTGTTGAACGTCTGCGCAGTCCGCCAGGGCACTGTCTAAGTAGTTTTTTGTCATCGTCCACAAAGAACGAATGTACTTATGTGTGTCCAAGAGCGTTTCAAACTTGAACTGGAAGAGCGCGCGTAATGATTCATCGATCGCCTGGCCATTCGCGATCTTTTGACGGACGGGGAGATAGATGTCCATTTGTGCAATGCGCGCATCAATCAACATGATTGTTTTTTGATAGCCCTGAAGCTCTTCCCGGAGCAGATCGATGTCATCGTTTTTCATCATCCCTCGATCTTTTATGTGCTGAATCTTCTCCCAAATGATTCGATGGAGGGCGAGGTAGCGATGAAGTTGCGTTTTGAACTCGCGAAAGAAAATCTGGCTTTCAATTAATTCACGTGCAAGCTCCTGGCTGTGAAGATTGTTGATTAAAATCAGGCCACTCCCTCGGTAGACTTCGACCTCTTGGCTGGCAAGATGTGAATAGGCTTCCTCGTTAAAATCCGCATACAGCTTTTTTACATCAGCGGGTTTCGCCTCATCGAGCGTAATGATGTATGGCAAGATAGTTGAAATGTTCGCGAGTTCCTTTGGGACGGGCGCACCTTTGCTAAAGATGAGCGAAATGCTCTTTGAGAGCTTCGTGTCATAGTATTCTTTGATGAAAGCGGCATCTTTTTTCACACTTTTAGAAGCGGCTAACTCAAGTACCATGAGCCCATCTTCGTAGATCCGGTACAAAAGACCAGAGGTTGTTTCGACTAAAATATACTCCAATGGTCCGTTCTCGCGGGAAACCTGTTTGATCCCAAGTTGCGTTCTCGCTTTTTTTACCGCCTGCTTGTCTAAGAGCGGCGAGCCCTCTCCGTGCTGGAAAAATTCCCAGAGCTCCGAGAGATGGAGTGTGGTTCGCTGAAACCAGCCCCCAATAAAGACTTTTTGAACGTGCATAGCCCCAAGGATAGCATATTCTAAAACACTTCTCCCATGGGGGAAGTGTTTTAGAGCTTCTGTAGAAACAGGGCGTTATTTTATACTGATGAGCTTGGCTAGAATCCAGCCACTCTTGGTACCAAACTGAACCCGTACCCAGCCATTCTTTTGCTCCAACACTTCATAGGGGGTTTTTACCTTTGTTGTTCCTACGACCTTTGCATTCGTGGACGGAAGCATCCGTACGTTGACACGAGTAGGGGATGTAGCGAATTTTCTTGGAGCGACCTTTACGGCCGGAGGGGGTGACGTGAGGGGAGAGGACGTTTTAGCAGGTGCTTGAGCAGGAGTGCTCACCTCAATGATTGGTGCTACAAGCGGAATCGCTTGAGCGCGTGTCTTTTCTAAGATGGTATTTGATTCACATTTTTTGGTTACCGGATCAATACTTGCTCCTTGGGCACACTTGCATTGGGTCGGCATGTCTACCGCTGCAAGAGGACCAAGTCGTTCCTTGCACACCTCAAACAGGGACCGACACGTGTTTACGAGTGGATCAAGTACGAATCCATTTTTGCAAGTACAACTTTTTTCAAAGAAGTTCCATTCGGATGCTTCGCCCTGATGCGCGGTGCAGTAGGATTGGACGGTGACACAGGTATTTAAGACGGCAAAAAATCCCGGACGACATTTGCAGGCTCTCGACTGTTCTCGATCTGAAAACATTGGGCAGACACTCGTAGAGAGCTCGCCTTCTAGGACGCCTACCTGTGTTTGGATAGTTCTCGTGAGTTTTAGTTCCTCCTCGCGTGGATCTTTGGTGTTTGGATTATAGGTGCTTGGCGTATAGGAGCTCCCAGCGCACATACTCATCGAGCTGAAAGAGACCGTGCTGTTTCTCCATCCGTCGTAACAGATAACGGAGCCATCGAGGTCGCTCCCTGCGCTGCAGTTAACGCCTCCGTGACTTGAGCATGCACCTGAAGCAGCGAAGACGGGGGAGGTCGTGAGGGCAATGGACGCCATCGCGAGCAGGCTGAGAAGAAAGAGTTTCATACGTTGTTATGAAGGCAATATGCGAGCTTTCGTCCACAAAGTCAAAAGACTTCCCCTTTCGGGGAAGTCTTTCATGGTGCGACGGCTGGGATTCGAACCCAGGACCTTGGGCTTAAGAGGCCCCTGCTCTACCAGCTGAGCTACCGTCGCAAATCGCTGATTTGTGCCAGGAGTATAGGAAATGACGCCCCGACTGTCAATCGACGGACAGGGGGCGAATTTCGGCTGTTTCGAGGAGGGGAAGGTCGCGATGATACCCCGGGTTGCGCCCATCAAAGGCGGTAGACAGGATCTGGAGCGTATCTCCATGTGATACGAGCAAGATCGTTTCATCCTTAAATTGTTCTTCCAGATCGTGAATGACGCTCAATCCACGATTCAATACGTCTTGCGCGGACTCCGCTCCGAACGCCCCTCGCTGATCGTTTATCTCATCTTGATCCCAGACCTGTTGATAGCCCGTGTTTGGTCCAAGTTCCAATGTCCCAAAGAAGCGCTCGCGGAGGCGTGGTTCGAGTTCGACATTTGCGGTTCCAAGCGCTGCGCTTACGAGTTCCGCTGTTTCTTTGCAACGCCTGAAGTCAGAAGAGACGATCAGAAGATCGGCGTTGAGTCCATGGATCTCTTGGGCGTAGTTCACCGATTCCTGGACCTGCTGTTTTCCTTTGTCTGATAAGCCGTACCCTTCGACTCCGTTTTTAGGATCGCTCACAATGAGACCGGCCTCATTTGCGAGGCTTTGCCCATGACGCATCATGAAATAACGGTTCTTGAGTGGGCGATTGGCAGGCATAGATAGCTCATTCAATCACGGTTGCCGAACGGGTTCAAATCACGTAGGATTTGCTCGCTTGCACCCCTAGCTCAGCTGGATAGAGCGCTTCCCTCCGAAGGAAGAGGTCAGACGTTCGAATCGTCTGGGGTGCACCATAGTCCACCTTCCGAAAAGGAAGACGGATGACATAGCACAAAATCCCTTATCTGCGAGGGATTTTGTGTTATTTGGAGCGTGATGCGAGTTAGATCCTGCTCGTCTGCGGGTGTAAGGGTGATTTGGTGATTAGAGATGACTTGAAATGGTTTTTTGACTTCAAAAGAGAGCTTTTTGCCACTTAATACAAAGTTAGAGCCAATGGCACGAAGAACCAGCTTCTTGTCTTCGGCTAATCCGTTCTCGTAGGCACGTCTTCTTCTTCGTGCCCACATTCTCGGATGTCAGAAACGAAAAGTTACGACGTTGGTCATCAACAACTAAATGAATAAACCAATGACCCGTTCGTCGCTCGAACGCAGTATCCGAGCTCTTAACAAATCCCAAAAAACATCGCCCTTCGGGATCAGGATAAGAAAATTTCATCGAGATACGACGCATCGTTAGCCATATGCGCGGAACTGCTCCCTAACATTTTGAGCTCCAATGATGCCCCTCCAGAGATGGGATGCCTTCCCATAACCAAGTATATATCGCTCTGGGAGCGCGAGTGACCGTACGTACCAAAGTTCAGCGACCGAATAGAAGGTGCAGTGCTCGCTGAGATCGAGAACGCAATGTCTGGCAGGTTTGAACGATTGTCATGATCAGTAAAAAACACACAATTTTGACCTGATTCGGCCTTCCAGCAACACCTTCTACTCGTATCCAGGAATGTTTTTTAGCTTTATGTAACGGAGTGTTCGTAACTATTTGCCCCCCCTCTGCGAGCCTGCTATCCTTGGGGTGCTACTTTTACATTTTAATTTATATATGTATTCATATCTTATTTCGAGAAAGACTTTGATCTCTCTCTATTGGGCGAGAAGTACCTTAGTCGGATTTCTAGCTTTATCCTTCTTAATCGTTCCACTCATATCTCGTGCAGCATCAGGTGGAGGCGGAGGGGGTGCCGGGGTTACTTGCACGTTTACTGGAGACATCTCTTCTGATTGGGCGGTTGCGGGCAATTGGAGCTGTGGCCATGTCCCCACAGAAAGTGATTTTGTTGTGATCCCAAATACGGAAACCGCCGAATCGAGCGCTCTTGGCGCTGTTGGAACAACGCTAGAAATTCAAATGGGAGGAAGTCTTACCGTCAGCGGCGGAACGCTTACCATCGGCAACGTGATTACCAATGCAGGATTGTTTACCTCGACCGGTGGTACAACGACGGCGTCCACCGGGGGGATAACTAATTCAGGAGGTATGGCGCTGAACGGAGGGACCCTCTCATCGGGTTTAAACAGCTTTACTAACAGCGGAACCATTAACGGTTCTGGAGCTGGTGCGATTCTTGAGGCTGGATTTCTCGGTAGCTTACCGGGGGGCATCATCAATCATACCGGTGGATGGCAGATCCGAGCAGGGAGTGGCGGGTTCACGAATATGGGAACCTATAATTCTACCGCTGATGACTCTATCTTCCGCTTTACTGGATCCGGAAGTGCTGTTCCCACAACCGTCACCTATCCCAACCTTGAGTTTGGAGGTTCGATCAGTCCTTCGGACAATTCCCGCTTTGTCGCTCATGGCGATATTGCCTTGCTTACGGGTCTTATTTTTACCGCCAATTCCTCCACGTTCGTCCTTTCAGGCAATTGGACGGCCGAAGCGGCTACGGCAATCTCAAATAATCATACAACAGTAGAATTTACTGGATCCGCTACCTCAACCCTCAGCGCTGATCCGGGCGGAGCAAGCTTCTTTGATATTAAAGTGAATAAAGATGTTGTCGATAAAGGTGTCATGCTTCTTTCAAATGCAACAGCGACGCACGCTCTCGTGCTGACGCAGGGACTCTTTGACTATAATAGCTACACATTGACCCTTCCTCAGAGCTGTATCTTCACCGGAGGAACCACGGCCTGGGAAACGCCATCGAACTGGGATTGTGCAGGCGTTCCTCGTCTACCGAATGAGACGGACACAGTGACGATTCCAGGCGGTCAATCGCCCGTGATGTCGATGATTATCGCGTACGTCGGCTCTCTCACAATCGAAACGTCTGCCACGCTTGAAGTACAGGCCGGCGCATCGTTATCCGTGTATGGAACCAGCACGAATGCCGGAACCATCACCATAAATTCCATCGGCGGTGTTTCGGCGGGCGTCATTGGTCTGGAAGGAGGGAGATATTCAACATCTACGAATAGTGGGTTAATACAGGTGCTAAACGGAGGCACACTGAGTGCATATGTTCCACTGGTAAACTTGGGAACGATCGATGCATCCGCATCGGGGAATTTAATATTGGGCGAGAATATGAATACAGTTGGTGACTTGGATGTTTCTGGGCTCGGTACATTGACACTTGCTGGGTCTGGCGACCTTACATTTCCGCCCCATCGCTTTACACCAGCAGTGTCTTCTATTGGGACGCTCACGATTAGTATCACCAATCCAGAGCGCATCTCGCTTGCAGCGAGTGTTACGACGACGCACGCGCTGAATCTTAATAACGGCTACCTTGACCTCAATGGAAACACCCTGAGCCTTGATGGTGCTGCGAGTCTCATGGTTGGGGCTTCGGGAGGCTTCTACGGAGGGGGTACGCTGGAATTTACTGGATCCGGAGATCAGACGATTGGAGCGCCGATATATACGACTATCTCAAGTATGCGAATTCGTAAGACGAGTGGTCAGGTTTCTCAGGGTACGTCTGTGATAAGTGTTGCCGGTGCGTTTGACGTTGTCTCTGGAACATATCTTATAGATGGAGGAGCGTTTCTGACTAATGGGTCATTCACCATTTATGCCGCAGGTACCGTTTCTTCTACCGTCTCTTCAAACCTTAACTCGTTTGCCGGCCTCACAAATGCGGGGACGGTATATATTGATGGGAATAATTATACCGCAGGAGGGATCATCAACAATGGAACGATCTATTTGGGTAGCGCTCTCTCGATGACGGTTGATACATTAACGAATAACAACACTATCAGCAGCGATGCGGCGAGTGGAATGCTTACGCTTACTACAGCGTTCACAAAAGGTGAGGGGAGTACATTCAGTGCACCGTTGTATGTTCTCTTTCAGGGTCCAGCGGCCATGCCCGCCTATTCGTATAACCAGGTGACGATTTATGATGATGTCACCCTCAGTGCGGGCGCAGATACCACTCTCAGTTTTGGTGCAGTTACTCTTAGCCCGGGAGTTTCTGGCCCGATATGGACAATTCTCAATGCTGGATCAACGCAATCTGACGTCGGTATCACGATTGATTCGTTAAATATTCAGTCTGGTACGAGCGTTGTTCTCTCTGGCACATCCGTGGGCCCTACCGTCACAACGACGCATGAACTTACAAATAACGGTTCACTCACAGTAAACGAGGCATTGCTTTCTCTAGGTGGTATCCCCATGGGTATCGGTGGCAAGCCTACGCTAATCGGTTCTGGAGATTACACATTCACAAATAGCGATCTGCGCTTCTTTGGAGATGTTCCAGAGACCATCCCGGCTGCCACCTATCACGACCTATCTTTGCTCGGCTCGGGAACGTATACGCTCTCCGCGAGTACGACCGTCATGGCAACGACAACGATCGCTTCCAGCGCCACCCTTGATCTCTCTACGTATCGATTAAGCGCAATCGGAGATATCGCAAATACAGGCCTTATTACCAGCAGTACGGGTGCCGTTCTTCATCACCCCGTTGACTATGTTCGTTTTTCCGATAGTTCCGGCACGCTGGTCAGTTCCCTTACGGATGGAGACTCGCTCTACGTGACTTTGAAAGACCAGAGTCGAAACTTAAACGGAAGTGCTTTAGAAACGATGGTTATAACCGCAACAAGTACCGCACCCGCTGGATCAGATTCAGAGAGCCTCACACTGACCGAGACGTCCGCATCATCCGGAATCTTTAGAAATGTTTCAGCGATTCCCGTGGACGGCGTAACGATTGCAACGACGGAAAATGGCACATTTGAATTAATTGGGGATGGCATAGGCAACACCACCTACTCTGACGCCTTTGATGTTTCTGATAGCTCATCCACATCCGTTACATTGGCGTATACACAGCCCGTATCGGAACCAGAGTCAACGCCAGTTCCCACCGTGAATAGAGGCGGAGGCGCTTTAAGTTCGGGTGGAGGTGGAGGGTCTATTGTTCTTTTTTGGAATAATTCGCCAGCGCAGCTTATCCCAACCCCCACCCCTCCTCTCGCAACCCAACCTTCCATAGAACCCTCCATCCCAACTACGCCTCCAAATACGCTTGAAGTGTTCCTTCGGTCAGGAACGACTCCATCCACAAAAATCCTTGGATCAGGAGAACGTCTTGCTCTCTTGAAAGATGCACGTGAAACGATGGGGCGAACAGACATTCCGGTTGAAGACCTTGAACGTATGGCCGAAGGAAAGATTCCAAAGACACGTAATCTCATTATTGAACGTACTCTCGCTCCTCGTGCCCTTGCAACCTTCAAGGCTCTGTACAACCATGCACCAAACTTCAATATCCCTTCAGAAAATCTCGCCTGGAATACCCTTATGTATCGTATCCGCTTCCCACGAGATCTGAAACAAGAAAGTCAGGGGATCCAGAAATTCAAGCAGACATTCAAGAAGACCCCAAGTGATCCATTCCAGTGGGCGGTGGTGCGCGTGTTGGGATATGTGAATCGTTAGACTGAGCAAATTGACTACGGTTAGGACTTCGTCTCTTATAGTGCACCACAGAAGACTCGGTCCTGAAAGGGACTGAGTTTTTTATTCCGTGACTTGCTTTTTTGAGAAATATAGAGTATATTATTCCGCCACGGAATACGCGGGCTCTCTGTCTATTCTCTTCTCTTTTTAGGAGGGAATCGACGGAGAGCTTGTTCTTCCGATGGAGTGACGGAGGTTCGTGGTGTTTTTCGACGAAGAGGTACTGGATCGGCTCTCGGCACGTCTGCCGGGAGGAATTCGTCCGGTCTCGGTACTAGGTCAAGGTGGGTGTGGGGTCGTCGTCTGTGTTCAGTCCGACGGTTTCTCTGATCAATTCGCGATGAAGATCGCGTGGAAAGGGAATGAAGAACAGATTCTACGTGAACAGCAGGCACTCCAATGTCTTCGTGGAGTGAACGGCGTCGTAAAGTTGCTCGAGCAGGGTCAAGAGCCCGCCCCCTACTTCATGTGCGAGGTTGTGTCGGGTCAGACGATGGACGCGTACCTCAAGCGGGGCAGGGTGACCGTAGAGCGCGCGCTTCGTCTGCTGGCACGTCTCGCTGACATCGTGGGAGGGATTCATGCCCGAGGCATTGTGCATCGGGATCTCAAACCGGAGAACGTGATCGTGAAGTGGGGTAAAACCCCTTCGCCGGTCGTGATCGACTTTGGTCTCGCGATGCGATACGGGTATGGCGAACTGCCTGACAGTGTAACGGGTACGCTGTCGTACATGGCACCCGAGGCATTCGACCCGAGGCATCCCCCGGGACCGGGACAGGACCTGTATGCACTCGGCATCATCCTGTACTGGATGTGTGCGGGGACCATGCCCTTCAAGGGTGAGAATAGGATGCAGGTGTGTGCGCAGCACTACATGGAGCCTATTCCCAATCTCCCGCGTCGCTATCCGGCGCGTCTGAATGAGTTGGTTCATCTCAGCTTGCGGAAGGATAGTCGATCGCGCCTTTCCGACGCCAAAGCTTTCGGGCGGGTGTTGCGAGAGGCGATCGAAGAGCTGGGGTCGCTCGGAGACCAGATCATTCCCGGGGCGGACGTCACTCGTTCGCGCGGGTCTCGCATCAAGACGTTGGTAGAAGAAGCACAATAACCAGGAGGGACTCTTCGGGCGCCATCGATCCTCGTATCGGTGGCGCCCACCTACTTTTATACGGGGAACGAAGCCTTTTTCATAAATGCAAAGCACCCGGCGACGAACGACGCGAGGGGAGTCACCGAAGTGCTCTGCATCGTTGTCACGCGGGTGCGTGAAGTGGTTCGGACCTACCGAACGAGGAGGTAGGTCGCGATGGCAGCGAAGGCGTAGCCCGCGAGCCGCTGAGGCGGCAGGCTGCCGGTCGTGATGGCCTGGGAAGTCGCGACGACCGCGAACTGGACCAGGTTCATGATCACGAAGAAGGTTCCGAGGTTCCTCGGCGAGACTCTCGCCAGCACGTCGCTGAACGACAGAAGGCCGAGGGCGCTGAAGATGCCCGCGAACACCACCATCTTCCAGTCGGCGCTGGGGATGGCGAGGCCGTTGCTCTGGAGCGCGAACGGCATGACGCAGAGCAGTGTTGCCAGGCTGAAACAGGCGGACGACATGTGGCCGCTCAGACCACTGCGGTTCAGGCAGAGCGGCCAGAAGGCGAAGAAGATACCAGCCAGAACCGTTCTCAGATACAGATTGTTCATCATCGGGTCTCCTTGTGCTCCTGAGGAATTCTCTCTCGAGGACGGTAGAAGGTAGGCCTTTCCCACGAAAAAGTCAAAGAACGGAAGGTGAGGCATAGCCTATCTTCTTCCGCCGTGTGTATGATATCCGTATGTCTTTTCTTACCTTGCTAAAGACAAGTCGACCGCGCTTTTGGATCTATCTCCTAGGCCCGGCCTTAATTGGGATGATTTCGGCACTGTCTGTGAATGGTCAGTGGACCTGGGCTGCGATAGGTATCCTGCTCGTGTTTACCTTCCCGGCAAACCTTTTTATCTATGGAGTAAATGATGTGTTTGACCAAGAGACGGATCGTTTGAATCCAAAAAAGCAGGGATATGAGCAGCTCTTAGATCCGAAGAAGACACGGGTACTTTTTTTCGCCATTGGAGCGTCTCTTATCCCATTTTTGGGGGTGTTGCTGATGCTTCCGCGGAGTGCGAATATCAGTTTTCTCATCTTTATTTTCCTGGGCGCATTTTATTCTGCTCCACCGATCCGCGCGAAAGCGAAGCCATTTTTAGATGCGTTGTTTAATTGTTTGTATCTTCTTCCGGCGCTCGTTGCCTGGTTCGCCTTTGGCGGAGGGGCGCTTCATTGGCCGCTTGTGATTGCTGGAGGAGCGTGGTGTATGGCTATGCATGCCTATTCTGCCGTGCCGGATATTGCCGTTGATCGAGCGAGCGGTATCCGGACAATCGCTACGTTTCTTCAGAAAAAGGGAACGCTTTATTTCTGCACGGTACTGTATCTGATGTCTGCTCGTATTGCTTCTTTTTCGATTGGAAATATCGCCCTGTTATTTGGTCTGGTCTATCTCGTGTTGATGTTCGTCAGTCTTCAAGCCAAAACGGCCGAAGAGCTGTTCCGAGTGTATCGGTTCTTTCCGTGGATAAATACGCTTATTGGGATGGCGCTCTTTTGGTGGATTCTGCTTGCCAAGTAAACGTAAAAAAGAGAAGGAGCAGACATCCGATCAAGGTAGGTAAGACCATAGAAGCTGACAGGGTGATACCGGTCCAAAAACTCAAGATGGCTGCCGGGCCGATCAGAAACAGAAACACATTTGTACGCTGAACAATGGTGCGAGAAAGTAACCGGTGCAGCGTGAAGAGCGCCAGTGCGCCGGTAAGAAGCCAGCCCGCAAAATTTTGCCACGGGACAGCGTGATACCATCCGGTGTTGGCGTAGCTCCAGAGCCCGAGCCAGACCGCGCCTGGATCGAGCACGAGATCAAACGCGATCAGCAGGAGAACGCTCCAGAAGACCATCCAGACACCTTTTTTCTGACCGCTCCAGACACGTGTCGCGAAATAGCTTGAAAGGATGAGCGGCACCCAGCCGAAGGATGTTGTCCAAGGTACCCCTGCAATCAAAAAGGATCGCAGCGTTTGCGCATAGGCAAATGAGCTATACGGGAATCCGGTTTGAACGCCTACGATTTCGATCAGGTAGGCGAACAGAGAGAGTATGAAGAGGATCAGAAGTCCCCGTTTTAGCGAGGTGATTCGAATCAGCTCTCTATATCCTGGTGCCGCTGCAATCAGAACAAAGAGGGTAGAGACGGGTCCAAGAAATGGAATAGCGATGGTGGATTGAAGGCCGGTTAAGACGCCTATCAGGAGACAGGCGATCGTGAGGGCTATCCAAATGCTCCATTTCTGCCGAAGCGTCATAGAGGGTCTTTCTCGAGCTTCGTGAGAGGTCCGGCGCTTTTGATGTTATGCAAACGTTTGTACACGAGTTCAGCACTCGCAAAAACCATCGGCATACCGATCCCCGGATTTGTGTTTGCGCCTACGTAATACAATCCATTCACTTTTTTGCTGATGTTATTTGGTCGGAAGATCGCGGTCTGCCAAAGAGTGTGGGCGAGTCCAAGCGCGCTCCCGCCTAAGCTATTGTAGCGTTCGGTGAAGTCATTCACACAGAAGAGTTTTTCCACTCGGATGCGCGTTTTGAGATCCGGAATACCCATCTCCTCTTCCAGGGTGCGGAGAATTTTTTCTCGAAATGATTGGCGAATTTCTTCTGTATCAGGGAGGTTGGCGGCGATTGGAACAAGTACAAAGAGGTTTTCCATCCCCTCAGGGGCAACGGACGGATCAGTCACGCTGGGTGCGCACACATAGAGCGAGGGATCATCGGGCCAGCTTGGGTGCTCAAATGTTTGATCAAACGTACGTTTCCAATTCTGACAAAATAATAGGTTATGGTGTTTCAAGTTTGGAATTTTCCCGTCAATGCCAAGGTAGAGCATAAAGGCAGAGGGGGCGAGAGTGCGTTTCTTCCAATAGGCGTCGGAGCGTTCTCGAGCCTCTGGAGGAAGGAGCTTTTGCTCGGTGAAGGCGATATCAGCATTTGAAATAACAGCATCGGCAAAGTGCTGTTCTCCATTTTCTAATTCGACGCCGATCGCTTTTTTGTTTTCTACTAAAATCCGTTTTACGGGGGCATTCACCTTAAGTTCGACGTTGTGGGTGCGTGCAATCTGTTCTAAGGCCTGTGGCAATTTTGTAATGCCCCCCATCGGGTAGAAGACGCCTTGATGAAAGTCGATGTGACTCATCAAGGAATAGAGCGCCGGTGTACGGGCAGGGGAGCTCCCCAAAAAGACGAGCGTGTACTGGAGGATTTTTTGGACGTTAGGGTGTTTGAAGCGCTTTGCGATGTAGCGTTCCATCGATTCAAAGACGTGGAGCTTTAGTCCATCTGTTAGAATCTCTTTGGTGAAAAAATCCTTCACCGAGTCGTAGTTCTTGTAGATGAAGCGATCGGTCGAAATCTCGTATTGAATGCGAGCCGTTTCAAGATAGGTCCGTAAGCGTGGTCCGCAGCCAGGTTCGATCGTTTCAAGTGTTTTCAGATCTCGCTCCAGGTCTCCATAGAAATCGATCTGTTTCCCTTCTCCTTTGAAGAAAATCCGATACGAAGGATCAAGACGTTTAAGTGTGTAGAAGTCCTCTGTCTTTTCGCCAAGTAGCTTGAAAAAATGCTCAAAAAATTCAGGCATGAGGTACCACGAAGGGCCCATGTCAAAGGTAAATCCATCGATGTGCAATACGGAAGCGCGTCCGCCGAGCTGCTCGTTTTTTTCAAACACCGTCACCTGGTTGCCGGATGCGCCTAACAGGCAGGCGGTTGCGAGCCCGCCCAATCCACCTCCGATGATGATTGTTCGCATAGTTGCTACAAAGCGGCTGTAAGTAAGAGATTGATCTTCTTGAGGCGGGAGGTCCGGGCGCGTTTGGTGAACACATTGTACTTATTCGCTTCAATCTCACGGAGAATATTTTGATACAATCTGCTTGCGGCTCGCACGGCAAAGCGCCCATCTTTGGAAAGGAGAGCGATCCCGGGTTCGGCTTGGGCGTAGAGTGCGTCCGCGCGAGCAATCTCAAATTGAAGAAGACGCTTAAATCGATCGCTTAAGATGCCATCAGCAATTTCTTGTTCGGTGACACCAAAGCACTCCAGATCTTCTTGGGGGAGATAGATACGCTGGCGGTCGCGCCAGTCTTCGCCGACATCGCGTAAGAAATTTGTGAGCTGCATCGCTTGCCCAAGCGCCTGCGCGTGGACGAGCGCTTGTTTGTCTGAAAACCCAATCACGTAGGACATCATAAGGCCGACAACGACCGCGGAGCCATACATATAGCCCTCCAGATCCGCATAGGTCGCGTAGCGATCAATCTCCGTATCTTGCTTCATCGCCTCCATGAACGCCTCCCCGTATTCCATTGGAATCGAGAAATGCCGAAATGCCCAGGCCGTGCAGCGGAGGACGGGGTCAGAGCTCTCAGACGTATCAATTGCGTGTCGCCAGTCCGCCTCAAATTGCTCTAAACGACGTTTTGCAGCTGATGCATCGTGGGCTTCTGAAACATCGACAATATCATCCGGGACACGGAAAAAGGCGTAGAGCGCTTCTGTGGCCAATCGTTTTTCTGCGGGAAAGAAGCGCGTTGCGAGCGCATAGCTTGTGCCGTGGCGTTGTTGAAGGGCACGGCACACGGCGAAATCAGCTGCACTTGGGGAAGGGGAACTCATGCGGAGCGTGATTTCAAGAATTGGAGAAGCGCCTGAAAGGGTTGCTTGCCCTCTTCAGAGAGGAATGTCGCTTGAGTCAAAATACGTTCTGCATCGAGGAAATATTTTTCAATTAAACGTTCTCCATTTTTCATCGCCCCAACCTCCGTGAAGAGGGTATAGGCTTCCTCCTGCTGTTCCTTGCTGAGCGGATAGCCTAATAATCGTGCAAGACGTTCTTGTTGAGCGAGTGTTCCTTCCTTATAAATAAAGCAGGTGAAGAAGGTTTGTTGAGCTTCTTCTATGTCGCGGAAACCAGATTTGCCCGTACGCTGTTCTGCTGCAATGAGATCAAACCAATCATCCTGAAGCTGGAACGCGAGGCCGAGTTGATCGCCAAACTCCTGACAGAATCGGAGGAGTTCGACACTCTGATTTCCACTTAAGGCCACGCCAAGCTGCATCGGCCGGCTAAAGGTGTAGCGGGCCGTTTTAAGAAGCATCTTTTGCTCAATAAGTTCATAGGGCTCCGATGCACGAGTTGTGAGGTCGACGTCGAGGCTCTGGCCCATGATCACTTCTTCGAGTAGCTGAAATAACGTAGCCGCAACTTGATGGCCATTCTTCGCCTCACAAATCACTTGGGCTAGATGTTTATGCGCCCACACGTGAACGAGATCTCCGATGAGCAGGGCTTGGGAGTCCGCAACCCGTTTTTGATCCCCATGTCGATCTTTTTCTTGGAGACGACGCCGAACGAGTGTCTGAATAGTTTCTACGTTATGTCGCATCGCTCCCTGATCGATTAGGTCATCGTGAATGAGTGCGAACAGATGGATCAACTCAATTCCGATAAGTGCATCCCAAGGAGTGGAGGCGCTTGTTCCGCCTGCGGCTTCAAATGCCAGTAACGCAACGTACGGTCGCACGCGTTTTCCGTGTTCCGCCAGAAGTTTGATATGGCTGAATGTTTCATTGAGAAACGCATCCTGCATGAGCGGAAGCCCCGCTAGGTTTTTTGTGATGGCTTCACTGAAGTGCTGATCGAAGGTTTGGCGGAAGGTTTGCCAGGAGGGAGAGGAGGGGGGATGAGCAGCCATATTATGTGTAGTTTTAGCTAGAATACTCTCTCGGAAATGGATTGACAATTTTAATAAAATATGCTAGAGTTCTCTCAGCTCCATCGCTCTCTCGATAGCTCCAACGCTGCTTGTCAGCACCGTCCTCGCCGGTTTCTGCGAGGGGAGGATATTCTCGTGAAGAATCGATTGATTCGTTCGCTCGTCTCGTCGGTCGTCGCCTTCTTCATGGCGCTCGTCTTCGGCGGGTGCATCGTGACTCCCATCAACCCGCAGAGGGCCTTCGGTGGTGCCTGGGGGCTCAGCGGTGGGTGGCAGCGTCCCGGGGTCAACCTGGGCAACTACGCCAACACGCTGGTCGTCCAGCCGGCGTACACTCAGCCCGGTACGGTCGTGGGAAACCCGGCCGCGACCGTCGGTGCGCAGCAGGCCTCGTCCAACTACGCGGCCGCAGCGATCGCCGGCGGTCAGCAAACGGGGCCGTACATCGTCGGCGCCCACCCGACGAACCCGTTCGGCATCAGCCAGCAGGTCCCGCTCCCGGGGACCTTGCGCATGCAGACCGGCTGCGCGGGCGGCACCTGGTTCGTCCCGTCCACCGGGACCTGCTCCTCGACGGCCTGGATCCCGGGCGTCGAAACCGTCTGGGTCCCCAACGGTGGGGTCGCCAACGTCCAGGCCAACCAGCTGGGCCCGGCCGGCGGCGTTCAGGGGGTCCCCGGCGCGACCATGCCGATGGTCCCCGGCGGCGGCGTCCAGGGCTTCAACAACGGCTGGGGCGGT
Source organism: uncultured Gammaproteobacteria bacterium (assembly GCA_964582475.1). Lineage (GTDB taxonomy): Bacteria > Patescibacteriota > Patescibacteriia > 2-12-FULL-60-25 > 2-12-FULL-60-25 > JAGOTP01. Next base: position 364,412 of record CAZOQS010000001.1, read on the forward strand.
CCCGGCTTCCAGGGCGGCTTCAACCAGCCCATCATCCAGGACCCTTTCTTCGGCGGCTGGTGATCCTCCCAGCAGCTTCTTCCTTCGTCTCATAGTCTCGAGACACGCGCCCGTATGCGTCGATACCAGTCCCCTCGGGGATTCTGGATCGCGCATGCGGGCGTTCGTCGTACTCGGCTTATCGCGCTGACCACCCGTTCGTCCGTGTGCTCACGAACTCACTCGGGTCTGCGCGATGCCTCCGTTTTGCTTCGCAAGGGGCTACTCTTCCCACCAGGCAGGCTTCCCGCTACTCTACGAGGGCTTATGCGTTACTCCCAATTGTTTTCAAAGACTCAAAAGAACGTCTCGCAAGACAGCGAGTCGATCAATGCCAAGCTCCTGATTCAGGGCGGCTTTGTCGATCAAGAGATGGCCGGTGTCTACACCTGGCTTCCACTCGGTCTCCGCACCCTGCGCAAGGTCGAACAAATCGTCCGCGAAGAAATGGACGCTCTTGGTGCCCAAGAAATTTTCATGCCGTCTTTGCAGCCAAAAGAATATTGGCTCGCGACCAAGCGTTGGGAGGGCGTTGATATTTTGTTCAAGCTCAAATCGCAGACAGACAAAGAGTACGCCCTTGGCTGTACCCACGAAGAAGTCGTGACGCCGCTCGCCCAAAAGTTCGCCCAATCGTATAAGGAGTTTCCGTTTGCGACCTACCAGATCAATACAAAATTCCGCGATGAGCTTCGCGCCAAATCTGGTGTCTTGCGTGGACGTGAGTTCCGCATGAAGGACATGTATAGCTTCCACACGACCCAAGAGAGTCTGACAGAGTTCTACAACCGTGCCCTCGAGGCCTACGTGAAGGCATACAAGCGCTGCGGCTTAGCCGTGAAGGTTGTTCAGGCTAGCGGAGGTATCTTTACAGAAAATGCCTCACACGAATTCCAGGCCCTGACAGATGCGGGTGAAGATGTGCTGATCGCCTGTGAGAAATGTGAATTTGGCCAGAACAGCGAAGTCGCGACATTGAAGGTAGGGGAGACCTGTCCAAAGTGTGGAGGACCACTGGCCCAGATGAAAGGTGTAGAAGTTGGAAATATCTTCGACCTTGGCACGAAATACACGGACGCCTTCGGTTTCGACTTCATGAACGACAAGGGTGAAAAACAACGCGTCCTTATGGGTTGCTATGGTATCGGTACGAGTCGTCTCGTCGGTGCCATCGTCGAGGCGCACCACGATGACAAAGGAATCGTCTGGCCAACATCGGTCGCCCCATTCCACGTTTCCCTCGTCACGCTTCGTTCAAGAGACGAGGCTGTCCAAGCTCAGATTGAATCTGCCGCCAAAGATCTCTACGAAGGTCTCGCCGCCGCCGGAATCGAAGTTTTGTGGGACGATCGCCCCGACACCTCTCCTGGTGAAAAATTCGCCAACAGCGACCTCATCGGTCTCCCTCTCCGCCTCGTTCTCTCCGAACGCATGCTGAAGGAGCAGTCCGTAGAATGGAAAGCACGAGCTTCCACAGAAGCTCAAACCGTCCCCCTGAGCGACGTCCTCTCCCGCGCAAAGGAATATCTTCGCCAATAAGCGAAGAGGGCTACCACCCTGAACGAACGGCAACTGTCTGAGCGAAACGATAAAACAAACGGATTGATATGCGCGCGAGTTTTGCCGCGAGTGAAGGGTGGTAGCTCTCGAAGCGCGCGCGAAATAACCCTGAATACCAAAAGAGAGCCACGTGGCTCTCTTTTGTCCTTCCAAGGATCTTCTTAGACCGCTGGGTTGTTCTGACTCATGCCCTTCAACGCATCCTTCAAACCTTTACCGGCTTTGAACTTTGGAACCGTGACCGCTGGGATCTGAATCTTTTCCTGAGGAGACTGTGGGTTCACACCGGTGCGTGGTTTGCGGTTCTTCGAGAGGAAAGCGCCGAATCCAGCAATGGTGACTTCACCGCTTGCCTGCAAGGTCGTGGTGACAATGTCGACGAAGGCTTCGATCATGTCTTCCGCTTGCTTCTTGGTGACGCCGACTTTTTCGGAGATACGGTGAGCAAGCTCGTTCTTATTGACCTTAAGGGTGTCCATAGGGGAGGAAAAGAGTGAAGAATTACTTGTGCACAGGATACATTTTTCGCTGAAACTAGGCAAGAAGGGCGAGCTTAGCGAGCGTATTCAATGATGCGGGTCTCGCGGATGAGGGTCACCCGGACTTCGCCTGGGTGTTTCAGTTCCGCTTCAATCGTCGTCGCGATCTTCTTGGCGAGCTCGTAGGCGGCCATGTCGGTGATGACTTGTGGATTTACGAAGACACGGATTTCACGACCTGCTTGAATGGCATAGGCTTTTTCAACGCCTTCAAAACGGGTAGCGGTATTCTCAAGATCCTCCAAGCGCTTCACGTAGAGCTCGAGGTTGTCCTTACGAGCGCCAGGACGGGCGCCAGAGATGGCATCAGCCGCTTTTACGATAATCGCTTCAAGGGTCTTTGGTTTATCTTCATGGTGACCAATGGACTGGTAGCAGATCTCTTCTGGGAAGCCGAACTTCTTCAAAATGCGGTAGCCAAGCTCTGGGTGACTGCCCTGCATATCGTGGTCGACGGCTTTTCCGACATCGTGGAGCAGACCACCTTTGCGGCAGACCATCACGTCCGCACCGAGCTCTTCAGCAAGGATGGCGGAGATGTTCGCGACTTCCATCGAGTGCATGAGCGCGTTTTGGCCATAGCTGGTGCGGTAGCGGAGACGTCCCAGAATCTGGATCAGCTTAGCATCGATCCCCGCCATCGGAATGCCGAGTTCAAACAACGCGTTTTCACCCGCTTTACGGATGTCGATCGCGAGGTCGCGCTTGGCTTCTTCAACCGTTTCTTCGATACGGCTGGGCTGAATGCGTCCATCAGCGACGAGCTTCTCAAGCGCGCGTTTGGCAATCTGACGACGGATCGGGGAGAAGCCCGAGATCGTGACCATGCCCGGCGTGTCATCAACGATGAATTCACAACCCGTGAGCAACTCGAGCGCTTTGATGTTGCGGCCTTCGCGACCGATGATACGGCCCTTCATTTCGTCGTTCGGCAATTCAACGTAAGTCGTCGTTGTTTCCGCAACCTGAGATGAGGCCTGACGCTGGATCGAGAGCGCGATGATGTTCTTCGCCTTCTGATCGATTTCATCGGACGTCATTTCTTCGACCTTGCGTAACCGGCTGACGAGCACCTCTTGCTGATCATCTTCAATTTTCTTTAGAAGTCGTTCAAGCGCCTGGTCTTTGCTCATCCCAGCCGTCTTTTCAAGGACTTCAGCTGCCTGTGTTCGGAGGAGCTCAACTTCTTTACGCGATTCTTCGGTCTGGACTTTCAATTTCTCGAATTCTTGTTTCGAGGTATCGAGATCGAGGAGCTTGCGGCTGAACACTTCTTCGCGTTCGATTAAACTTGTTTGCTCCTTCTTTAAGACCTCAAGCGTACGCTTCTCTTCGAGGCGTGCATCTTCCAAGATCTTAATCGCTTTTTCTTTCGCGCGTTGCAGAACTTCCTGCTCTTTTGCCTCTGCTTGCTTCAACCGTTGATCAACGTCTACCTGCTCTTTTTCGCGCAACCGTTTGGCCCATTCACGAGCTAAGAGAATGCCCGCGGTGACACCAATCGCTACGCCGATAATGATACTGAGAAAGGGATAAAGGGTCTTCCAAGGCATATCAACCCCCGTACATCGGGGGATCTAACAAATTGTATAAATCGATAGGATCTTCCAGCGCCCGGAAGATACCATAATCGTTAAATTTTGTGAATATTTAGCGGTTTTTGTTGGATGTTACCGAATCCAGACGGTCTTCACGTTCATGAACTCATAGAGACCCCAGGAAGACAACTCACGGCCATAGCCGGAAACGCCTGTTCCTCCAAAGGGGAGACGTGGGTCCGATTTGACCATGCCGTTCACGAATACACAGCCAGCTCGAATCTGAGGTGCGAGCTGTTTGGCGAGTTCCGTATCGGCCGTCCAAAGGGAGGAGCCAAGACCAAAGCGGTTATCGTTCGCGATGCGGATCGCATCATCTGTGTCTTTGGCCCGAATCACGATCGCGACTGGACCAAACAATTCTTCTTCGTAGGCGGGCATCCCTGGTTTGACGTCAGCCAGGATGGTTGGGGCGTAGAAGAACCCTTTCGTTCCAATGCGGGTACCACCGGTGACGAGACGCGCTCCCTTGGCGACGGAGTCGGCGACCTGCTTATCGATTTCTTGAAGCCCCGCTTCGCTCACGAGGGGACCGATCGTCGTCTTTGGATCGAGAGGATCGCCGATGACAGATGCTTCCACCTGTTGCTTGAAGAGTTCGAGGAATTGGTCGTAGATCGCGTCTACCAAAATGAAGCGTTTGGCAGCGATACAGCTCTGACCGTTATTTTGGAGACGAGCCTTGGCGCCCATCGTGGCCGCGTAGGTGAGATCTGCATCTGCGAGTACTACGAATGGATCGCTGCCTCCAAGCTCGAGAACGGTTTTCTTGATGAGCGATCCCGCGAGTGCGGCAACCTTGCTACCAGCGAGTTCACTCCCTGTCAGTGCCACGCCTTGAACGGCGGGATGACGAATCACCTGTTCCACCTTGGAAGAGCCGATTGCGAGGTTTTGAAACACGCCTTCTGGAAAACCTGCCTCAAGGAATAACTTCTCAAATGCAACGGCGCATTGAGGGACGCTCGAGGCATGTTTCAAGACGCCTACGTTTCCAGCGGCGAGCGCAGGCGCAGCAAAGCGCATCACTTGCCAATAGGGGAAATTCCACGGCATGACCGCCAAGACAACACCGATTGGATCGAAACGGACGAAGCTCTCCGATGCGTCGCTCTTCACGACTTGTGGTGCGAGAATGGCCGCTGCCTGTTCCGCGTAGTAGTCACAGGCAAGTCCGCATTTTTCGACTTCAGCAATCGCTTGAGTGATCGGCTTACCCATCTCCAAGCTTGCGATCTTTCCAAGCTCTGGCGCCCGCTCACGAAAGAGCTCACCCAAACGTTTCATAGGTACGAGGCGTGCTTCAAGCGGTGTCTGGCTCCAGACTTTATACGCAGCCTCGGCCAACGCAAGTTTGGCTGCGAGCTGCTCGTCTGTGAGCTCAGGGAGCGTCCCGAATACTTCTCCTGTCGCTGGATTTACTGAGGTGAGTGCCATATAAAGGGTGTTTGTTGGAAGGATTATTCTCTCCAGGGTACGCCTGATCTTCTGCTGAATCTCAGGCTCGTTGCCCAAGTCGTCACTTGGTCAAAGCCCCTTACGAGAACAATCCTTCCAACAAACCCTGTTGATAAAGGAATTAACAAACGATGGATTTCAGTTCTTTGTTGAGGACGCGATCGTTCTCGCGGTAATCGACAGGAAGTTCGATCAGGTGTACTCCAGGGGTATTTAACGCATGCTTCAAGAGCGCTGGTACGTCTTCGGTTTTTTCTGCGCGTACGCCGTGTGCGCCGTAGGCTTCTGCGTATTTCACGAAGTCTGGGTTTTTGAAGTCGAGACCGAAGTCTGGGAGATTCATTCCCGACTGTTTCCATTGAATCATGCCGTAGCCATTGTCATTCAAGAGCAAGATGACAAGGTGCAGGCCAAGACGAATAGCAGTTTCGAGTTCTTGGGAGTTCATCATGAAGCCGCCATCACCACAGACGGCGAGGACTTTGCGTTCAGGGTAGAGCATCGCGGCGGCCATCGCGGAGGGGAGACCGGCGCCCATCGTCGCGAGGGCGTTATCTAAGAGCAGTGTGTTTGGCTCATGCGCTTGGTAGTGACGCGCGAACCAGAGTTTGTACATGCCATTATCCAAACAGACGATTCCATCGGAGGGCATCGCTTCACGAACCAAGCTCACGAAACGTTGTGGCTTAATCGGGAATGCATTGTCTTGATCCGTTTCAGCGATGTGCGCGAGCAAACGTTCGCGTGCACGCACGAAGACGGAAAAATCCCAACTGGATTGGGTCTGGATCCGTTCCTTCATCTGCCAGATCGCGTTCGCAATATCGCCAATGACTTCGAGTTGCGGGAAATAAATCTGATCCACTTTGGCGGAGCAGAAGTTGATGTGAATGACCTGTTGTCCGCCGCGCTTCATGATGAAAGGCGGTTTTTCAACAACGTCGTGTCCAATGTTGATAATCAAATCAGCGGCTTCAACGGCACAGTGAACGTAGTCGCCAGCCGAGAGTGCAGCCGTTCCGATAAAGAGTGGATGACGTTCATCAATAACCCCTTTCCCCATCTGCGTATTGAAGAAAGGGATGCCTGTCTTATCAATAAACTCACGCAGCATTTTGGCGGTCAGCTTGCGATTCGCTCCGGCGCCGATCAAAAGAAGGGGACGCTTCGCCGCTTCGATCATGCGCACGGCTTCGATAATCCCTTTCTCTTCAGCAATCGGACGGCGGACGCGTTTCACTTCAAATGGTTCGTTGTCGGTCTCATCGGTTGCAACGTCTTCTGGAAGTTCCAAGTGAACTGCTCCTGGACGTTCTTCTTCGGCTTGGCGGAAGGCTTCGCGCACGGACGCCGCGACGGAGTCTCCGTTGATAATTTGCTTGGAGAGTTTTGTTACCGGCCGCATCAAATCAACCGTGTTGATGATCTGGAACGCGCCTTGCTTGCTCTTTCGGATCGGCTTTTGGCCCGTAATCATCAGCATCGGCATGGCGCCGAGCTGAGCGTAGGCGGCGGCCGTGATGAAGTTGGTTGCACCTGGACCAAGGGTCGAAAGCGCCACCCCTGTTTTGCCAGTTAAGCGGCCCAAGGTTGCGGCCATAAACCCAGCCGATTGTTCGTGCCGGGTCGTGACGAATTTAATAGAGGAAGTGCGTAATGCCTCAAGTAAATGGAGGTTTTCTTCGCCTGGAACCCCAAAAATGTATTTTACCCCTTCGGCTTCAAGAGAACGTGTAAATGATTCTGCAGCATTCATAGTGGGTTCAGTATCTCGGATCGAAAGGAAGAAGGCAATTCAAACGATTACTTGAAATAAAAGCTGCATTTGTTAAGTTAGGCGAACGCCGTTAGAAGATTTCGAGATTGGCTCGAATCAAGGCGAACGAGGTCCGCACTGTCCGAAGAAGATCGTGCCCCCTCTCAGCCGGTTGCTCTTTCCGCTGCAGAGGTCAGCCGGCTGTTCCAAGATGAAGGGCTAGCTGGAATCCAGCGGCGATGCCAGCGAGGACCCGCCAATGAGCTGGTCAAGGTCACCCTCGATGCGTTGTACACGCAGCCCGTCAAGGATCCCGACATCACCCTGATCCGAGACACCGAGGGACGGCTCTGGGACGTGAGCTGTGGCTTCACCTATTCGGATGGCCGGCGGGTCGCCTCGCCCAGGGGCGAGTTCACGCTCACCTTCAATCAAGACGGCGTTGTCGTGAGCGCAACCTGTCCTGCGCCGCCCGTCGTCGATCCCTACAACTACCCCAACGGGTAGCTCCAACTCACCCGCCACCGACGACCCCGCTCTTGGAGTCACTACCGGTGCGGGTGTTCGTCGTTTTAGGGGACTTTGTGGTTGACGCCTGGTCTAGTTTCTGACAACGGTGTAGAAGAATGTCTATGTTGCAACTTCTCAAAACGTACTTTGGGTACTCTGTCTTTCGGCCGCTCCAGCGAGAGGTGATTGAATATGTGATGTCTGGCAAGGATGCGCTCGTTCTCATGCCGACGGGTGGGGGAAAATCGTTGTGTTTTCAATTGCCCGCACTCGCTTCGCCGGGACTCACACTCGTGATCTCGCCGCTGATTGCGCTCATGAAAGATCAGGTGGATGCGCTTGTCGCGAACGGTGTCGCAGCAGCGTATGTGAATAGCTCTTTACCGGCGCAGGAAGCGGAGCGTATTTGGCGTGAAGCGTTAGCGGGAAAAATAAAGCTGCTCTATATCGCCCCGGAACGAGTCCCGGTGTTGCAAGCTCGTCAGGATTTGTTGCAGCTGCCCGTTTCTTTAATTGCGATCGACGAAGCGCATTGTATTTCAGAATGGGGGCATGATTTCCGTCCAGAGTATCGCCAGTTGAATAGTTTGCGTGAGCTCTATCCAAAAGCGCCGCTGATCGCGCTTACCGCAACCGCGAACCCACGCGTCAAACAAGATATTTTGAAGCAGCTCAGTTTCCGCGAAGGGAAGATTTTTCAATCCAGTTTCAACCGTCCGAACCTGCTGTATCGCGTGCTCCCAAAGAAACAGTCCTTCGATCGTTTGCTGCATGAACTCCGAGGACGCGAAGGGCAAGCAGCGATTGTCTATTGTTTTTCACGCAAAAGCACTGAGCAAATTGCAGAACGTTTGGTGTTGAACGGCGTCAAAGCTGCCGCTTATCATGCCGGCATTCCGGCCGAAGCGCGGGCGCGTGTTCAGGAGCGCTTCATTCGAGATGAGATTCCGGTCATTGTTGCGACGATCGCTTTTGGGATGGGGATCGACAAGCCGGATGTTCGGCTTGTCGTACATATGGATTTGCCGAAGTCGGTCGAAGGCTACTATCAAGAAACCGGTCGTGCTGGACGTGATGGCCTCCCAAGCCAATGTTTGTTGTTCTATTCCGCCGGTGACCGCGTGAAACAAGAAATGTTTATCCGAGACATGCCGAGCCCGCAAGAACGGCAGCGCGCCTATGAACAACTCCAGCAAATGGTGCGCTACGGTGAGTTGACTTCATGTCGGCGTACGTTTTTATTGAATTATTTCGGTGAACAGCGTACAGAAACGACCTGTGAGGCGTGTGACATTTGTTGCCCACAAAAAGAAGAGGTAATTTCAAAGAAAGCGCTGAATGAGACAGTTGCGTATGATGCAGGCTTATTTGAAGTTTTGCGTGCGCATCGGTTGAAGCTGGCGCAAGAAAAAGGCGTACCTCCGTACGTGATTTTCGGTGATCGAACATTGGCCGACCTCGCGGTCCGTTGGCCAAGGACGATGGGGGAATTGCCACAGATCTTTGGTATCGGTCAGACCAAGCTCGAACAGTATGGGGAGGGCTTCTTATCCGTCATTCGACTCTACGCTGCTGAGCATGGCTGGCCAACGGTAACGAATACAGCTCCTGCTCAGACGCTGTCATTAAAACCAAAGGCTAAACATTCACTTGGAGATTCTGCCGCGCATACAAAAGAATTGTTTACGTCTGGAAAGTCTATCGAAGAGGTGGCGTCCCTTCGTGGCTTAGCCTTTGGTACGATCCTTCAGCATCTGGAAGAAGCGGTGACACAGGGCGAAGCGATCTCATTCGCGCATGTTTCGTTTCCAAAAGATCGGTTTGAAACCATCAAACAAGCCTTTCAGAAGAGTAAGGGTTTTGCACTCACACCCGTGCGTCAGGCATTAGGGGAGAGTTATTCCTTCGATGAGTTGAAATTAGTTCGGTTGTTGCTGCGTGTTCAAGGGAAGGGGTAGCTTGATCAAGGCGGTCTCAATCGTCTCAGCAGTGAGCTTATCGCCGATGATCGCATCTTTGATATCGTACGCTCCAATCATGGTTCGACGTAACGCAAACGCGTAGCCACCTGTTCCTAGGGCTTGTCCTAGGTCATCTGCGAGCGAGCGAATGTAGGTTCCAGAAGACGAGTGCACATCGAGCTCCAGCATGGGCCAATTGTAGGCACGAATCGCTAAAGAAAAAATCGTGATCTCTTTCTCTGGGCGGAGATCTTCGGTGGCTGTTCCGGCGCGAGCAAGTTTGTAGAGCGGAGTTCCGTGCAACTTCTTCGCGGAGTAGAGCGGAGCTTTTTGAAGAAACGTTCCGGTAAACGGCAGAAGCGCGCTCTTGATCTGCTCAAGGGTCGGCTGCGGCTTACTTGGATCCATGGTTTCTGTGACTTCGCCCTCTGTATCAAACGTTTCTGTGCGCTTCCCAAGTTCGATGGTGACTTCGTACTTCTTATCTAACCCAACGAGCGGTGTGAGGGCTTTTGTCCCTTTTCCGATACCTAAAATAAGCAGGCCAGACGCAAATGGATCGAGCGTGCCAGCGTGCCCAACGGCCCGAATATGTAGCGCACGACGGACACGATCAACGATGTCGTGTGAGGTGCAGCCGACTGGCTTATCGATGAGGAGAAGTCCGTCCATGTTAGGTTCCTTGGCGACGAAGCACGATGCCGATCGTCTTGAGTAAGATGGCGGCGTCTAAGGCAAAGGAACGATGTTTAATATAATACAAATCGTATTGAAGCTTGATGAGGTTGTCATCGAGGCTCGCCGTTGGGGTGAGCCAGACCACCTGTGCCCAGCCTGTGAGTCCTGGACGAGTCAGGTGACGGAGCGAATAGTAGGGCATCTTCGCAATCAGTGGCTCAACGAACTCTGGACGTTCTGGGCGTGGGCCAACAAATGACAGATCCCCACGTAGTACATTCCAAATCTGAGGAAGTTCGTCTAATCGAAGTTGTCGCAGCAGGCGGCCGATCTTGGTAATACGCGGATCGAGCTGGGTGCTCGAGGTGAATTGTGGGCCGTCTGCTTCAGCATCGGTGCGCATCGTGCGGAGTTTCCAGATACGGATGAGTTTTCCTTGGAAGCCAACGCGAACCTGGTTGTAGAAGATAGGACCAGGTGAGCTCATGCGGACGGCAAGCGCCAAGAAGGGCATGAAGACGAGTGTAATCAGTCCAAACGGCAGCGCCAGCAGAATATCAAAATAACGCTTCACGCTTTCGTACCAATGCTTCTCGCCTTCATGGATGTGCGTAAGGAACCAGCGATCCGACACGAAACGCAAAGGGATGCGTCCGGTCGTGAGCTCTTCGACTTCTGCGCGATCAATCAGCGTGACCGAATTTAATAAGAGACTGTAGAGCAGTCGATCGATTCCTTCGGTTTTTTCTTGAGGCTGACCGAGGACAACAGTTGTGATCTGATGATCGCGTACGAGCTGATCGACCTTTTCTGCCATCACCTGATGGCTCTCATTTGGGTCAGGGGTGAACTTCGCGACCATTTTAAATCCAAGGGAGCTCTGTTCGAGGAGACGATCTACTTCAGGGGATTCCTCCTCTGGTCCAAGGAAAAGCACGCGGCCGGTTGTGAGATGGCGATCAACGAAACGCAAGAAGCAGAGACGCCATGCGTATCCGAGCAGTAAGCCGACGGTAAAAATCAGGAACAGGTTGGTGCGTGGGGCGATGGCGAGTCCGGGAACGAGATAGAAAAAGGCGAGGCCAACCAGAAGGTTCCCGATCATGCCTTCCGCAAAGGAGCGGAAGATGCGGAGGGGGTTGCGGAGGAGGCGTAAGTTATACAGCCCCGCTGCATACAGCCCGGCCATCCAGAGGACGAACAAAACACTGAACGGGACGAGGTGGGCCTGGAGGTCGCTTTCGCGAATGGAGCCATAGCGGACGGCGAGGGCGATAACGAGCGATAATTCAAAGACAAAAAAGTCTCCGATCATGAGGAGCGTCCGTTTCGCGTGTTGGTGACGTTTTTGCATAACAAAGCCGATGGCTCTTTCGATAGAGATACTGTACGCTTTCTCGGAAAACCTTGTCTATATATGTTCTTTTCTTTTCCACGGGGGGTGGGAGCTAGTTTAGCGCTTATCTTAGCGCTTATTTCAGCATTCCCTGCGTCGGCCGCGACCTTCATCGTTCCCGGGGAGACGAACCCCTATTGGCCGCGTCAATGGTATTTACGCCAAATTCAGGCTCCAGAGGCTTGGAAGGCGTTACCGGCTGTAACCAAGGAAGTGATTGTGGCGGTCATTGATGCGGGGGTCGATATTACGCATCCGGATCTGAAAGACGCGATCTGGGTAAATCCGCTCGAGGTAGCGGGGAATGGGAAGGATGATGACCAAAATGGATTTATAGATGATGTCAACGGTTGGAACTTCGCGATGGATACGAACAATGTGCAGCCGCAAGAAATTCGGAGTCAATCCGAAGAAGCTTGGAGCCATGGAACGTTTGTCGCTTCTTTGATCGGTGCACGTTCAGTGGATCATGTAGGCATGGTTGGGGTAAATCAGTCGGCGCGGATCATGCCACTCGCTGCGTTAGACGGAGATGGATTTGGGACCATTCAAAACGTGTTAAAAGCGATTCGGTACGCGGTCAACCAGGGAGCATCGGTGATCAACTTGAGTCTTGCGGGGTTCGATGACAGCGAAGAGTTGGCTGAGATGATTGCGCGTGCGCGTGACGCAGGTGTGCTGGTCGTGGCTGCGACGGGGAATGGGGATTCAGCAGCCGGACGGGATATCGATCGTCAGCCGATCTATCCTGCTTGCTTTGATCGTGAAACGAACGCCGTTGTGGGCGTGAGCGGAACGGATGCGCTCGATCAGCATGCGCAGTATGCAAACTATGGGGCGCGTTGTACGGATTTGTCCGCGCCTGGATACGACTTGTTTGGAGCGCGTCCGAGTTATCCACGGAAAGAAGAAGGGTCACGACCTGCAGAGCGCTATCTCGAAGGAATGACAGGGACAAGCTTAGCAGCGCCTCTCGTGAGCGGTGTTGCGAGTTTGTTGAAAGCAGCTCGTCCGGATTTAACTGTTGATCAGTTGCATCAACTGTTGATTAACAATACGGACAATATCGAAGCAACGCTAAAGCCTTCAGAGCAGCGTAAGATGGGTTCGGGCCGTTTGAATGCCTTTAAGGCGCTTCAGGCCGCGCTTGCCTTGGGGCAAGTAGCCATAAGTAGCGGCTCCTCTTCTCCTGTAGCTCTAACGACGCCAGCAACTTCCACTGAAGAAACGCCAACCGCAACGTCTTTCTACTTCACGACCGCTTCAACGACTCTCCGCTGGTTGGTTGCTCCCAAGCCCGTGTGGGCAAGTTGGAAGATGGAAGGAGTGCAGCCTGTCGCTTTCGCGCTGGTAAAAGAGGGGACGAAATATACTCTAAAACGTTGGCTGCCTCTCACCAACCAAGAAACGGTCGTTTCGATCACGCCTCCAAAAAACCAAACCTGGACGGAGCTTATTCCCGCAGCTACAAGTTCTCCCCCTTGGTTGCTCGTTTCATCAAAGCGTGAATTGCGTCTCGTGAATACGAGTCCCTGGAAGGTTACATCCATTCCCGCGATCAAAGGTCTGCCTGCGAAGGCTAAGGTGAGTTGGGATGTGAAGCGTGAGCGCTTTGTGTGGGTGACGCCTGGCGTAAAGAAAATATGGGAGATCGATCGCGCAGGTCGAGTGACGAGTCGCTAGGGGAAGCCCTGTGGTATACTCCTCCTATGCCTGTCGCTCCTTTTGCTCGTCGAAACATCCTTGTTACCGGTGGTGCCGGCTTCATTGGATCACAGCTGTGTGAAACCTTGGTTAAAGACGCGAACGTGATCTGTATCGATAATTTTTCCAGCAGCACGCCGCGGAATATCGAAGGGCTCCTTCAGCATCCGTCGTTTGAATTCGTGAATCACGACATCACGCAGCCGATTCAGTTAGAACAGTTACCCGAGCTCGCACACTTCAAGCTGGGGGTCCAAGGGATTCAAGAGATTTATCACTTAGCTTGTCCGATCTCGAGGCTTCACTACGAACAGTTTCGCATCGCAACGATTCTGACCAACTCGATTGGACTCAAGAACGTGTTGGATGTGGCAGTGCAATACAAGGCGAAGGTCTTATACGCTTCTTCGTCGGTTCTCTACGGGGGACGCCGCCCTGAGTCACCGTACGTGCGTGAAGAGTCGCCGTGCACAATCGATCACCTGACATCGCACGGTGCCTACGATGAAGGGAAGCGCTTCAGTGAATCGGTCCTCTACACCTACGCTGACGTCTACGGGATCGATGTAAAAATCACGCGTATTTTCCGGACCTATGGCCCTCGCATGAAAATTCATGACGGTCATTTGTTGCCGGATATGATCAAGAGCGCACTCGATGGCGAAGAGATTGTGATTCGGATGCCAGAAGGCGCTCGTGTATCTCTCTGCTACGTAAGCGATCTAATCGACGGCATGATTCGTCACATGGGTACCTCGATGGATGTTACGGTTGTGAACGTTGGTTCGGACTACGATCTCTCTTGGGCGGAAGTCGCCGAGAAGATTATACGATTGACGAATAGCGCATCACACGTCCGCTTTGAGGCGCCAGAACAGCTGACAGGGGAGGCTCCGCTGCCTGACTTGCAGCGGGCTCGAACGCTTTTGCATTGGGTTCCTCTGGTACGCCTGGAAGAAGGATTGGCGAAAATGATTGATTACGCCCGCTCGCATCGTCAGCAAGTCGGGGTCTTTCATGCACAAAACGATTGATTTCATTACTATTTCCTATGCCCGAAGCTCCTGTCTTTGAAAAGAAAAACGTCCTTGTAACGGGCGGTGCCGGTTTCATTGGCTCGCACCTGTGTGAGCGCCTGCTCCAAGATTGTCGAGTGATCTGTTTGGATAACTTCACCACGAGCGATGTTGAGAACATCAACCATCTCTTGAAGCATCCAGACTTTGAGTTCATCCGACATGATATCAACACCCCGTTCGATCCAGAGCAGTTTCCAGAACTCACGCGCTTCAAGGTGAAATTCCAGGGGATCCAAGAGATCTATCACTTGGCGTGTCCGACAAGCCCAAAAAAATTCGATCAATATCGCATGCAGACGTTGTATGCGAACTCGCTTGGGATGAAGTATGCGCTTGATGTCGCGGTGCGCTATCGGTCAAAGGTCTTGTTTGCCTCCAGCTCTGTTGTCTACGGGCCTCGTCCAGAAGACGGACATAGCTTCAAAGAAGACGAATTTGGGACCTCTGATCTGCTTTCGCCGCGGGCTTGCTATGACGAAGGTAAACGCTTTGCCGAAAGTTGTTGCGTGACCTATCGCAACGTCCATGGGCTCGATATTCGCATTGCGCGCATTTTCCGGACGTATGGTCCACGTATGCCGCTCTACGATGGACAGATGATTCCAGATTTCATAACGAACGCGTTAGACGCGAAAGATTTAGAGCTATATGGCGACGAGACCTTCAAGACGTCGCTCGTTTATGTAGGTGATGTCGTAGACGGGATGCGGAAATTGATGCAAGCGCCGGCAGAAGTGCAAGTAGTGAACCTGGGAAGCGATATTGATATTCCGTTGATTGATGTAGCGCAGCGGCTGATTGAGATGACTGGCTCGGTTTCAAAAATTACCTTCAAGCCAGCGCTGCTGTTCATGTCCCAGCTCGGATTGCCGGATATGACAAAATCGAAGGATCAACTGGGCTGGATTCCACTTGTGACCTTAGATGATGGTTTGAAGCGAACGATTGAATACACGATGTCGCATAAATCGCTGCTGAGTTTCCGGAAGCCGTAGAGGGTGTTACTATAGGCCCATCTACCCTCCATATGCCTACACTTACCCCTACCTCCACCTCTACCTCGAATAAGACCGTTGTCGCGTTTGCTGTTTTGGGTGGGGTTGCTGTCGCTGCCATGGTGTTCTTTGGGTTCTCGGCAAAGCGCAAAATGAAGGACATGAACTACCTGACGCCAGGCTACGCCGTCATGCCAGAGACGCTCTATCGTCCGCTTGGAGACACGCCGGTGATTGAAGAAGAGAAGCCACGTCCAATCGATCCAGAGATGAAGGATATGAATGGAATGATGATCAATGATAACGCGGTCATGATGAAGAAGGAGATGAACCTCAAGGGTAACTAGGCGGGTATGGCTGTTCCTTCAGGCGCTCCTTCTCCGGCGATCGTTGCGGTCATTTGTTTTATCGTATTGTTCGGAATTTACCTTTATCTCTCGCAGCGAAAAAAGCCTGAAGCAAAAGAAGGCTCATTCACGACCGATCTCACAGAGCTTGCTCGCCAAGGGAAGCTTGCGCATGTCGTTGGAATGGATGCGTCCATTGAACGTGTGTTGCATGTCATTGCGCGTAAATCGAAAAATAACCCGCTCTTAATTGGGGAGCCGGGTGTTGGAAAAACGGCGGTCGTTGAAGGTCTGGCGCAACGGATTGTGAGTGGAGATGTGCCGGAGCAGTTCAAGGGAAAAAAGGTGTTAGCGCTGAATTTGGGAGATTTGATGGCCGGAACCAAATATCGTGGAGAGTTGGAAAGTCGCTTGCGAGGCTTGCTACAGTCGCTTGAACAGCGTGAACGTGAAGTCATCTTGTTTATCGACGAGTTGCATATGATTCAGCAAGCGCGTGGGAGCGAAGGCTCGCTTGATTTGGCCGATATTTTGAAGCCAGCGCTTTCGCGTGGAGACTTGCAGGTGGTGGGAGCGACGACGTGGCGCGAATATGAAAAGTACCTGAAACCGGACGGAGCAATTGATCGTCGTTTTCAGCCAGTGCTGGTGGAAGAGCCGTCTCGTGATACAGCTGTTGCGATTGTTCAGGGGGCGAAGCCGTCCTACGAGAAGTTCCACAACGTTTGTATTCCAAAGCAAACCGTTGAAGCGGCAGTTGATGCCTCGATGAAATTCGTAAAAGATCGCTTCTTGCCAGACAAGGCGTTCGATATCGTCGATGAAGCTTGCGCCAAGGTGGCACTTGAAACGGCCGAAAAGACACATGGGGCAGCGTTAGGTTTATTGCACCAGGCCTCAGCTCAAGTCAGCGCGGAATGTCCGGGCGATACCCCGATTGTTGGAATTGAAGACGTGAACGAGGTGGCTCGCCAGTGGCACGAGCACCGTTTGCGCCCCGCTATCAAAAAAGAGGACGAAGCTTGAACGTCTCGCTTCCAGGGGCTACTGTTTGTTTCATGCGCGTTTTTGCTGTCATTGCTGCCTTCCGTGAAGTTCCGCGGGTACGCGCCTCGGTTGAGGCGTGTTTGCCGTATGTAGAGCGCGTAATCGTTGTCGATGACGGATCACATGACGGAACAGCTGAGGAGGCGGAAAAAGGCGGTGCGTTTGTGCTCCAGCATGTGATTAACCGTGGTCAGGGAGCCGCCTTAAAAACGGGGACCTTGGCCGCGCTTCAGATGGGGGCGGAATACATTGTGCATATCGATGCTGATGGCCAACATGATCCCTCATACATTCCCGCGCTCCTCAAGCCGATTGTGGATGGAGAAGCGGACTTTGTTTTAGGCTCGCGCTTCATGGGGATCAAAGCGGTTGGGATGCCACTTTCGCGGCGTATCCTGATGGTCGGGATTCGTCTCTTTAATGTGTTCGTTCTGGGCATCCCATCCGACGTCTCTGATCCACAGACGGGGCTGCGCGCCTTTCATGCCGATGCGGGTCAAAAGCTCGACTTTCACCAAGATCGCATGGCGCACTGTTCTGAAATCATCCGTCTCGTGACCCATCGATTCCGTTGGAAGGAAATTCCGGTCAAAGTGACCTACACAAAAGAAACAATGGCCAAAGGTCAGTTCCGAGGAGGAGCTTTCCGAGTCGTTTGGCATTTATTGATTGGTGCCTTTAGAAAATAACGCTCTTTCCTATGACCATGGAATTACATCATCGCTCCCTTGAGATAACGCCTTCCGTCGAGAGACCAGAGGCACCTCTTGCTCCTGAAGAGCGTGAGAAGTTATGGAACGCCAGAATCTTTGGGCAGGTGATTTTGATTGCGCGCTACGTTAACGCGAACATGCCTAGTGATATGGTGCGTGCGTGGCAAGAAGGAGATGTATCTGTTGAAGAGGCGTTGAAGACAAAAAAGTTGGAGCTCGAAAGAGACTGGTCGGCCTGCACAGAGGAAAAGGAACGTTTTGCCAAGGTTTTGCGTGAGCTGTTGGAACAGGCGTCGGCCGCGGGGACAGAGGGAGCCGCAGTTGCTGAAGCGCAGCGCGCGAAAGAGCAGGAAGCGTTGCGTTTCACGCGCGGCCTGCTGAAGCTCACAAAAACGCCACATGCGACTCAAGAGACTCCAACGGGCTATCAGCTAGATTTATCTGAGGAAGAAACACGTATCGCTATTCAGCTACAGTCGGTACTCGATCGTTCAGATCCAAAGTACGCTGATCCTGCTTCGATTGTGCACTAACTCTCTTCTGTATGTGGATTCAAGTTCTCCTGCTCATAGCACTCGCGGCGACCACCTTTCTGACCTGGTACCGCGCTTCGAAACAAGCGATCCGACCGTTTGAGGCGGTTGCGTGGACGGTTGTTTGGTTAGGAGCGGCGGTGCTGGTTAGCTTACCAGGCATTGCCAATTTTTTTGCGGACTTGGTTGGAATTGGCCGTGGGGTAGACTTGGTTATTTATATTTCAGTCTTCGCCCTGTTTTTGCTCGTCTTCCATCTGCACTTGGTCCACGATCGAATCGAAAAATCGCTGACGGAGCTCGTGCGGCATGATGCCTTGCGAGTGCTTCCAAAGAAAGGGAAAGACGAACAAAAATCAGACTCGCATGGCTAAGTCATTGAAGGTGCTGCATGTTGCCTGCCTTGCTCCGCCGGAGGTTGGAGGCATTGGGATGTCCGCGTTGCGAGAGGTAGAAGGTCTCCGCTCCCGTGGACACGAAGCGCTGCTCGTCGCTCCCGAATTGATCGGTGGAGAGGCGGGGATCGTGCGGCCCGCATTTGTACAGGTACTCAAGCCTGTCTGGCGTGTAGGGAATGCGGCAGGGTTGCCCCTCGGGAACATCCTCATGTCCGGTTGGGATGTGATTCATTTGCATTATCCGTTCTACGGGACGGCGGAGTTTTTACTTGCTCTTCCACGGTCTACGCCGGTTGTGGTGACGTTTCATATGGATGCGGTGATGGGTGGCTGGCGTGAACCGATTGCGCGACTGCACCGCTGGTTTATTCAGCCGTGGCTGCTGCGACAGGCGAAAAAGATTTTCGTGTCATCGCTAGATTACGTTTCAGACTCTTCCATTCAAGGGCTGATACAACGTCAAGATTCACGTTTGCAGGAACTCCCCTTCGGTGTAGATCTAAGTATCTTTCAACCAGGTCCAGCCGAACGTGCGCGTTTTGGATTACCAGAACAGGGAACCGTCTTTTTGATGGTGGGTGGCTTGGATCGTGCTCATCTCTTCAAGGGGGTGCCCGTTGCACTGCGGGCATTGGCCGCTTTGAATGAGCCGACAGCGTGTCTCGCGCTCCGTGGAGATGGAGACCTAAAACCAGAATTCGAAGCCTTAGCAAAAGAATTGAATATTTCCTCACAAGTGCGTTTCCTCCCACGCTGTGAGACAAAGGACCTTCCGCGCTTGTATCGATCCGCCGATGCGTTGCTCTTTCCCTCAACCTCTCGTTCAGAGGCCTTTGGCTTAGTCGCGGTTGAAGCCCAGGCCTGTGGGACGCCCGTGATCGCGTCTGATCTGCCGGGTGTGCGTTCGGTGGTGGTGGATGGAAAGACGGGTTGGCTTGTGCCACCAGGGGATGCTGAGGTGCTCGCGCGACGGATGCGGGATGTTGTGAACGGAGTGCCTTCGCAGTTAGATTTTTCCACACAGGGAGTCGCACGTGTTGCGGAACGGTATGATCAGGAACAGCATTTAGATCAGCTGATCGAAACGTATACCCAAGTATGCGCATCGCGGTCTTAACCAACGCCTACCCCCCTCAGGCACGAGGGGGCGCTGGGCGGATTGCGGCTCTGCAGGTCGAGCTTCTCCGGCGTCAGGGGCACGAAGTCCGGGTCTGGACGACGTCCTTAGGGTGGACAGTATGTCCCGCCTGGAAGCGTCTGGGCTTTCATCTGCGAGATTTGGGCTGGATCCATCCAGTGGCGAAAGAGATTATTGACTGGAAGCCTGAGACGCTGCTCACACACAACCTGACGGGCGCTGGCTTTAGAACGCCATCTGCTCTTCAACGGCAGGGCATTTGTTGGTTGCATGTGTTGCACGATGTTCAGCTGTTTCACCCCGTCGGTCTTTTACAAAATGAGCAGCCGGTGTCGGTGCTTCAGCGAGTAGTAACTAGCTTGCGGAAGCCCATCTTTGGACAACCGGATGTCGTTATAAGTCCAACGAACTGGCTGCTTCAGGCGCATGTGCGTCGTGGCTGGTTCCAGGGGTGTGAGCGCATCGTGGTTCCGAACCCCGCGCCTGCGCTTGATGCGCCTACGACACGAGACTGGGGCACGCCGCTGAGGCTCTTATTTGTGGGACGAGTAAGTCAGGACAAAGGAAGAGACGTTCTTGTAGGTCTCATGCAGAGCGCTCCGCGTCCGATTGCGTGGCAGGTCGTGGGGGCTGGAGCGTCCGCTCTTCAGGCGGTTGCGCTTCCCGCTGGATCATCCCTTACCGCTTTCGAAGAAACGACCCCTGAAACGGTCTTGGAGCACATGCGGGCAGCGGATGCACTCCTTGTGTTGTCACAGATTGAAGAGAATCAACCAACCGTTTTGTTGGAGGCGTTTGCGAGTGGGCTCCCAGCCGTGGCGCAAGCGAAAGGGGGGATCCCAGAGACGCTCGGATCCGCGGGGCTTGTGGTTCATTCGAGCGAGACGAGCGACTGGTGGCGGGCGATTGAAACACTCACGGCTGAGCCGCGAGCTTGTTGGTCAGCGCGGGCGGTTGAAGCGTGGAAGCGTCATGCGCCCGAACGGGTTGTTGAGGTGTTGCTTGGTTTGCTCAAGTCAAATAAGAAAATATAAGCCGCGCCGCGCTCTACATTCCAGGTTCGATCGGAAAACGCCTTCAGGCGCTCGATGAGCTGGGGCGCTCTGAACCAATATTGATTTACTACCACGTACACGAGTGTGCTTTCGCCTAAGTCACCGGCTTCTTTGGCGATATCGAGATCCGGTTTTTCCATCATCTGTAGAAAGCGTTCGTAGAGCGGGCCACCGGTCGGGATGGGGTAGAAGAAGATGTCTCCAACGTAGCGTTTGAATCCCAGGGTTGAGATGGCGGCAGCGCTCACGGTTTGGTTGGCGAGTACCGTGTAGGGCTGGCCATTCGCTTGTTTTTCAATAAACTTTACGGCTTCGATATCGCTCTGGCCCACATTCCAACCGTGTCCGATCGCCGCCGCATCATTGCGGGGAAGCATGTTATAGACGTTGGCCGAGAACCAAGCGAGACCGATCAGTAGCGCAGCGGCACGCATGCGTGGATGTGCTCGTTCGGCACGTTCAAACCAATAACTGATCCCAGCCAGTGCTGCGGGGATCAAGAATAATTGCATCACGACCAAGAGACGAGCAGCGTAGGCTTGGCGTTCGTATGAAATGAGGAACGAGAAATCGCCACTCGCTTCGAGGAGCCAGCTGCTCAGCCCCGCGGCGAGAGCGAACCCGATGAGCGTCAACCAGATGCTTCGGCGACCTTTATCTTTGACGGTTGCGAGCACAGCCGCGCCCAACAAAAGAAACGTTAGCAGATAGCCCTGCCAGTTTGCCCAATCTGGCCAGAGGGCTAAGTGGGTTGCCGGTTCGGCGAGTCTTTGGGCGAACCAGCCTAACGAAGATGGAGCCGCTCGCACCCAGGCCCAGGACAATCCTCCACTTTGGAGGGCGGCTCGTACGGAGAAGGCGAGTGGGACGGCGAGGAGTGAACCCAGTAGCGAGAGACTGATGAGAATGCGGCGTGCAATCGTGGAGCGAAGGGAATGGATCGTCAGCGCAAAACCTGCGAAGGCGAAGGGAAGTCCGGCGAGTGGATGTGTTGCGAGCGACCAGATGAGAAAAATCCAGGGCACCGCCAGTGAGACTGCGCGTTGTGAGGGAACCGCCTCACCCCTATCAGAAGTTTCCTCTGTCGGAACCAGCCAGAGGAGCGCGAGTAGGCCCAATACGTAGGCAACATTCTGAGGTGTTGTGGCAGAGAGGATTCCTAGAGGAAGCGCGAGCAGCAGACCGAGAACGGCGAGCCCTCGGCGTTTTTTTGATGCGAGGTGTACGCAAGCGAGCGGCAGCAAGAGCGCGAGCGCCCCGACAAGCCACACGTCCCCGACGCTCGGCGGAATGCGCAAGACACGGGTGAGCCAAGTCACGAGCGTGTACTGACCGATATAAGACGGTGGGGCAGGCGTGAGCGTGCCGCTTTCAAGGATAACCGCTTCGCTTGCTCGATGGAGAAACCCATCAAAGCCGTATCCGAGAGGGTAAATAAAGGTGGTGAGCGAGGCGAGCGTGAGTAATGTCGCTGCAACGATGCCCGCCACCATTAGAGTTCGCGACTTCAAGCTTGCTAGAAAACCGCCCGCATAAAGAAGGGCGACGGCAACGAATGTTCCTGCGGGAAATAGTACCCAAGCTCCGTTGATCGAGCGCGTGGTGGCGGCTTGCTGGGCACTGACGACGATAAAAATACAGCCAGCCACCGCCGCTAACACAGCAAGCGTCGTCCACGCCGCTTCAGGCGTCGCGATCGCTTTTTGTTGATCATCGCCGTCTATCTCTGGTCGAGTTGGACGAAGGAAAAAGAGTCCTGCAAATACGAGGAGACTGCTTCCTAAGCAGATGCCATCCGCAAGAGGTCCAAGTAGGCCACCGGCGTAATACCAGATCGTTTGCAAGACAGACTGGCACGCGAGAAGTGTTACTCCGCCCACGACCCAGCGAAGGGCCTGGGGAAGATTTGAAACAAGCCGTGGTCCAATCGTACCTGCCCCAAGGACAAGCACGAACAAGAACATCGCTGATCGAAGTGCCTCGGAGGATGCGGGCAAGAGGCTGGCTCCGATGGCGACGATTCCGCCCACGATGAGCGGAAGAATGGAAGTGAAGCGAGAGGACATGAGACTGCAGAAAGTGTACCATGGGGAGAGCTTGCTATGCTCATGACAAATGAGAACGTGCGCTTGTATCCGCACGATCGCTTTTTGAAAGCGACGATCCTTCGACTAGTTCCCTCGTGGGTGACCCCCAACCACCTTACGATGGGTCGGTTTCTATTTGTTCCACTCGTCATTACGGCGATTATGGATCAGGCGTGGGAGTGGGTCCTCCTCTTATTTCTTGTTGCCGCGTTTACAGATGTACTGGATGGATCTCTGGCCCGAACGCGCAAACAGATTACGATGTGGGGGACGGTTGCCGATCCGATCGCGGATAAAGCACTTGTTGGATCAGTTGCCCTTATCTTCGTAGCGACACAGATTCACCCCCTCTTTGCGGGGATGCTGGTAGTTCTTGAGCTTGCCATTATGACGGGTGCGTACGCGCGATTTCGGCGCAAAAAAAAATATACTTCTGCCAATATCTTCGGAAAAGTGAAGATGGGTCTTCAGACCCTCGGGGTCGTCTTGTTGATGGCTCACCAGTTTATCGCGATTCCGTACGCCGTCCCGGCGGCGATCGTTATTTTTGGCTTTGCGCTTGTCCTGGCGGTGATTTCGTTTGTTACGTATAGTCTCTGACGATCCTATGCCGTCCCTCCGCGAACAGCTCAAGCGCTTTATTCCGGCGAGTGCCCTCGATCGCTACCATTTTGCGCTGGCGAGCCTGGCGTCGTTGGTCTATCGCCACCCGTCTCGTGAATTGATTGTGATTGGAGTAACCGGCACGAATGGAAAAACGACGACCGCCTACGCGATTGCGAAGGCGCTAGAGGCTAATGGTGCAAAAACAGGCTGTACGACGACCGCAATTCTTAAGGTTGCCGATCGTGAGTGGCTAAACGATACCAAGATGACCATGCCGGGCAGGTTTTTCTTGCAACGCATGCTCCGTCAAATGGTCGACGCGGGTTGTCGCTATGCGGTCATCGAGACGTCTTCGCAGGGCCTCGTACAGCATCGACAGCATGGGGTTTGCTACGATCTCGCCGTCTTTACCAACCTTACGCCAGAGCATATTGAAGCGCATGGCGGATTTGAAAACTACAAAAAAGCCAAACGCATATTGTTTGAATACCTCGCCACATTGCCGCCTAAAACCATCAACGGTCAGCTTGTGCCACGAGTCGCCGTGGTCAATGCGCAAAGCGAACATGGCGAGTACTACGCAACGACTCCGGGAATCACCCAGGTTCAGTGGTACGGGATCGAGAAAGGGGATGGCTTGAAGGCGACGCATCTAGAATTGTTGCAGAATGGCTCGCATTCAGAAGTGAATGGCTATCCAATGCAGCTCTCACTCCCGGGTCGGTATAACGTTGAGAATATGCTGGCGGCGCTGGCGGTGTGTCAGGTCTTGGGCGTTTCACTTGAACAGGCGATTAAGCGTCTAGAAAAAATCCAAGGGCTTCCGGGGCGATTTGAGCGCGTAAACATTGGTCAGCCGTGGACCGTCATTATCGACTACGCGCCTGAGCCAGAGTCATTGAAGCAGTTCTATACCGCGCTCTCCTCCGTGCCTCACGCACGGCTGATTCATGTCTTGGGATCGTGTGGTGGAGGGCGAGATGTGGCGCGGCGTCCCATCCTCGGTCGAATGGCGGGCGAGAAGGCAGATATTGTTATCGTGACGAACGAAGACCCGTACGATGATAATCCACAGCAGATTATCGATGAGGTGGCAGCTGGCGCCTTAGCGGCGGGGAAAGAAGAAGGGGTTTCATTGTATAAGCTCTTAGATCGTCGAGAAGCGATTAACAAAGCGATGTCTCTCGCGCGACCGAACGATCTCGTTGTCCTCACGGGGAAAGGTTGTGAGACTTGGATGTGTGTGGCGAATGATCAAAAAATCCCTTGGAGCGAACGGGAAGCGGCTGAAGAGGCGATTCGAGCAGCTCTTCAAGCAGACGACGATTCACTTATCGTATTAACCGCCTGAGCTATGTTTCATTTGTCTGATGTCATGAAGGTACAAGCGGGCGAGAAAGTGTTGGGCGTGTTCCGTGCGCATACGATCGCCTTGATCGTTCGTTTGCTGGGGTTTGCGGTTCTCATGATTTTGCCGTGTTTCTTTATCTTCCCGCTTTTTCAGGTCGGAGTGGTCGGGATCCTGATTTTTTGCGCACCCGTCCTGGCCGGCGTCTTGGGTGCCTGGCGCTCTGTTCGTTTATGGGATGCGACCGCTCTGATTCTGACGGATCGTCGGTTGGTGCATGTCCAACAGCGTGGCATGTGGGACCGTCATGTGTCTGAAGTAGCTTTCTCGCATGTGGGCGATGTTCAATGGGAGAAGCGGGGCTTGTGGCATTCGCTCTGGGGAATTGGCGCTTTGCGCATTCGAACGAATGGTGGGGCCGTTCCATCCATTGCCATAGAAGATTTGCGTGGTCCTGACCGCATCGCACGTTCGATTCAGGAGCTGCGTGGTCATGGGCATAGTGCGGGCCAAGCTCAGGAACAGTCTTCAGGAGTGAACCCAATCGACGCCCAGCGAGAACGCCTTATCCACCAGATCCAGCAGGCAGATGCCGAAGAGCTTAACTGGCTCGAAGAGGCGATGCACCGTCCGATGTGATAAACTGACCCCGTCCGTCTATGCCGTCCCTTGGTTCTCAGTCGCTTCACTCTCGCGGGGGAGGAGGGTATTCCTCTCTGCCGTCTTTTCGCTGGCCCATGCTCTTCGCATTGTTGGTCGCGATTGTTTTCTTTGTGGGAGCGTCGACGGTGCGGGAGACGTATCGTGGCTGGAAGGTGGACCAAGAAATTGAGGGGCTCAAATCGCAAGTTTCCCAGCTAGAAGCGCAAAAACACTCGATGTCGGACCTCTTGGGCAAAATGAAAACCGATGCCTATGTTGAACAAGAGGCGCGCCTTCGATTTAATCTAAAGAAACCGGGCGAGCGCGTGGTCTTATTTGAAGAAGGGGATGCGAATAGCCGCCTTACCTGGTCAGATACGACGACCGAGGCGAGTGAAGCAGCTCCCCTTGAAAGCCAATCTATCCCTCGCCGTTGGGTGCACTACTTTGTTACTATCTAACCCTATGATTCAAAAACGTACCGTTCTCATTGCTGGAGTTATTGTAATGGTCATCCTTATCCTCGGGGCAACGAGTGCCGTTTTTGCCTATGGGATCACACGTAAGCAGTGGGAGGGGAGCGCAACGCGGACCTTCGCGAGCCTTACGTCCTTCCCCGCTGGGAAAGTAGATGGCGAGAAGGCCGTCTATTCTGATTACCTTGCACAGGTTGATGCGCAACGCGTCTACTTAAAAACGGAAGACGCACGTCAACGTCAGCTCCCAACGGACGTGAATAGCGAAACACGAGAAGCCGCCTACAACCAGATTATCCAAATTGCCGGGTTGAATGCGCTCGCCAAAGAAAATCAGGTCACGATCTCTGATGTCGATATCGACAAGGCCTTCGATGATTTTGTCGCTCAGTCTGGGACATCGACCCAGCCAGGAGAAATCGATGCCTTTTTGAAAGAATCATTCGGTTGGGACCGAGCCGCCTTCAAGAACTACTTCATTCGTCCGGGAGTCTTGAGCCAAGCCCTTCGCGCCAAAATGCCAGGAACGACCGAAGAAGAGAAAGGGGAAGCGCTTGGAAAAAAGTTGGACGAGCGTTTGAAGAAAGAAGACGTGAAGAAATATTTGATTATCGCTCCGTAAGTTGGGTGAAGGTGGTTTCCTAAAACTGAAAACCGCGCCCCTGAGAAGCTCGCGTGTACGCGATTCTCGGGGGCGCGGCGTTGTTGTTGCTCCCAGCCATCTCCATGACTGGTTTGTTTTTCAAGTTGTGGTGGCCGACCTACGGCTCGTCGCCAGCGCCATACCCCTAACGGGACGGGTACATTTTGTATAGTGCGCGTTTATCAGTCTTCCGTTGTATTAAAAGAATGCCTTAGTTGGGCCGAACAATTCCCTTTGAAAACAAAAACTCCCTCGGATGAGGGAGTCTCTGCATGGAGCCAATTCCGGGAGTCGAACCCGGGACCTCTGCTTTACGAAAGCATTGCTCTACCAACTGAGCTAAATTGGCGCCTCTCTGGTGAAAACACGTGAGCATCCTCACCAGAGTTTCACCTTGTCATTCCACCTTCGTCCGTTTTGCGAACTGGGTGGGTGGAGCGGGTAAGGGGAATCGAACCCCTCTTTGGTGCTTGGGAAGCACCCATAATAACCACTATACGATACCCGCGGGGTCTCAATGTGGCCCAGAAAAGGCATAGATCTGAACTATGCGTTTCTCCAGATGTGCCCGCAGTATAGGGGATGGTCCTTTGGAAATCAAGGGAAATACACTGTGGATGAACGAAAAAAATGGCTTTAACGCGTAGAATAGCGCTCGTGGAGTTCTGCATGCGCTAAACTTTCACTCCGGCGGCGAACGGCAACGCTTTGGGCGAGTCCGACATTGATCCAGACCACGACGAGTGAAGAAGCGGCACTCGAGACAAAGGGAAGAGGAATACCCGTAATAGGTAAGACCCCCAGGTTCATTCCGGCATTTTCGACCACATGGACCAGGAGGGTTGCGCCCAGACCGATGAGCAAGAGGGCGGCGAAGTCATCGCCTGAGGCAAGGGCAGTCAGAACATAGCGCGTAAAGAGCCAGCCGAAGAGGATGATCGTAACAGCAATTCCAACGAATCCCAGCTCTTCTCCCACCACGGCAAAAATAAAGTCTGTCGCTGCTTCTGGAAGGAAACGTAAACGAGCCTGTGAGCCTTCCCCGATCCCTTTTCCAAGCCAGCCTCCCGAGCCGATTGCGATACGTGCTTGAGCGGCGTTATACCCGGAGCCACGCATATCGGCGGTTGGATTGATGAAGGCGGCGATACGTTCTTTTTGATACGGCTTGAGAGCAAAGTTCCAGCTGAGGCCGATCGTAACAGCGGCCAAGATCGGAAGCACGAGCCAGGCGAAGCGCGGAAGTCCGGCGAATAAAGCCATCGCTCCCCAGATGGCGAGCATGACCATCGCGGAACCAAAGTCTGGCTGCAAAAAGACGAGGGCAATGTAGATTCCTGTTGCAGCGCCACTTCGTAAGAAGCTCGGCCAATTCAGACGGCCATGTCCGTGCCGAGCCATGAAAGCGGCGAGATAGGCGGCTAAACAGATCTTCGCGGGTTCTACCGGCTGAAACGAGAATCCTCCAAATACGAACCAACCCTGTGTGCCGCGAATTGTTTTTCCAAAGATTAAAACGGAAGCTAAGAGAACTAATCCCACGACATAGATCACTGCTGAGAGCGAACGCAGGTGCCGATAGTCTATCACCGTCAGCATGAACGCGACCGACAGCCCAATGCCCAACGCTGCTAACTGTTTGTAGAAGGAGAAGAGATCGATTGGATCGCGAGAGATGCCGATGCCGTAGATAACCGAAAGACCGATCGCGACCAAAGATGCCGCAGCGATCAAGAGTCCCCAATCGAGGCGTTCAAACAGAACGAAGACGCGCTGCATGCGAAGAGCATAGCGGGACGAAGACGTGGCGGCTAGGGGAGTGGATCGGGACGCTTTACAGACGATCGGTTGAGAGGTAGCTGGCCGGATCTAAGATGTCGACGTACGGCGTAATTTCAACTTGGTCGACACCACCGACTTCTTCGAGCCATTGCAAGGAAATAGCCCGTTCTTCATTGGGTTTTAATTCGCGTACATCCACTTTGTTGACGGCGAGCGGAATGCCTTGCCGAAGAAGTGTGACGTAGAGCTCAACGTTCCAATAGCCGTATCCCGAGTTGTTTGTGAGAGTAAAGTCTGTTTTTCCGACGCCTTCGCCTAACGAGATGTATTCCGGTTCCTCGCTAAAGATAAAGTCCTGACGTTGGAGCGCAAAGGCTTCAAAATTCCCCTCAACGTCTGGGAGGAGGACGCGCTGCCAACGAATGGATTGGATATCGAGTTGTGGATCGCCATCGCCTTTGAAGCCGAGCTGAGTGAGCGGACGAGTGCTTCGTGGCAGAATAACAGCCTCTTGCGGAGGGCTGAGCAGTTCCCCGAGTTTGAAAACATAGGTAACTTTTGCCGACCAGAGATCGTTGGGGTTGCTCAAGCTACTCAGAAGGTCGAGGCGATCATCCGTTGCTGCGAAGGCACGAACGTCCCCAGGCTGAAGAGGCTCCGGAGCAATGCGACGAATAGCATCAAGCGGGACAACTTGTTGGGCGATTTGTTTGTGAATGCGCGATTCACGCGGCCAGGAGATCAGATAGGCGTCCACGTAGGACCAAATAGTGAACCCCCAAAATAAGACGCTGAGCCCTGCGAGGAAGCCGTAGCCAAGCCGGCGTAGACCTAGATGGTGTTTGACCCACCAGGAGGCGGCTGCCAAATCACCGGCGCTCATTCCGGTTCCAATCTGATGTTCTGAAGGAAGCATGGCCTCAGTATATCATCCACTTCTCTTCGAGCCTACCTCCTGGTACCATCCGGCCAACTCTTTCTATGGCAAAAACACCCGCGAAGAACGGCTACAGCGCCGACCAGATTTCGGTCCTTGAAGGTTTGGAACCGGTGCGCAAGCGCCCGGGCATGTATATCGGATCCACCGGTCCGGAAGGCTTATTTCATTTACTGCGTGAAACCGTAGACAACTGTTTTGATGAAGCGATGGCTGGGCACGCTGATGCGATTTCGATCACGTTGCTCCCAAACGATAAGATTCAAGTCACCGATAACGGTCGTGGGATTCCTGTTGATACGCACAAGCAATATGGCGTGTCCGCGCTTGAGCTCGTCATGACGAAGTTGCACGCCGGTGGAAAATTCGGGGGAGAATCGAGTGGCTATAAAATTTCTGGTGGGTTGCACGGGGTGGGTGTGTCCGTCGTGAACGCCCTCTCGGATGACCTTGAAGTGATCGTCGAACGTGATGGTGGGAAGTGGCAACAGTTCTACAAGTGTGGAAAACCACAGGGGGATGTGAAGCGGATCGGAAAGAGCGACCAGCACGGTACAACGATCATTTTTCATCCAGACATCACGATCTTTACGGAGGGTATTACGATCGATCACCAGCGCATCATCGACCACTACCGTCAGCAGTGCTATTTGACCAAGGGAATTCGCCTAACGGTCACGAATGCGCGTGAAGCGGGCCAGCAGGATGTCTACGGCTTCTATTTCGAAGGAGGTGTTGCTTCCTATACGCGGTTTTTGAACCATAAAAAGCAACCAAAACACGAGAATATCTTTTTGGTTGAGAAGCAGGTCGATAAAACCGAAGTTTCGGTCGCGTTGCAGTACACGGACGATTACTCCGAGACGCTCTATGCCTTCACGAACAACATCACGAACCCAGAGGGGGGAACGCACGTTCAAGGGTTCCGTGCTGCGCTGACACGCGTATTGAATAGCTACGCCCGCACCAAAGGGTTTATCAAAGAAAAGGACGATAACCTCTCGGGAGAAGATGTCCGTGAAGGTTTGACAGCCGTGATCTCGATTCGCTACCCAGAACCACAGTTCGAAGGTCAGACGAAGGCGAAGCTTGGAACGCAGGAGGTCCGTGGAGCGGTCGAAGCGGTCATGAGTGAAGCCTTCACCATGTTCCTTGAAGAACATCCACGTGATGGGCAGATGATTCTCGAGAAGTGTGTCTTGGCCCAGCGTGCTCGTGCAGCTGCTCGTGCCGCGCGTGAAACCGTGCTGCGCAAAGGGGTGCTCGAAGGCATGATGCTTCCGGGGAAACTCGCCGACTGTGCGAACCGTGACCCATCCGTGTGTGAGCTCTACATCGTTGAGGGGGACTCCGCTGGAGGTTCCGCGAAGCAAGGTCGCAACCGCGACAACCAAGCGATTCTGCCGTTGCGTGGAAAGATTTTGAACGTGGAGCGTGCGCGTTTGGATAAAATGTTGGGCAATGAGCAGATTAAAAACCTCGTCATTGCGATGGGAACAAACATTGGTGAGATGTTTGATCTCACGAAGCTGCGCTACGGTCGCGTGATCATCATGACCGACGCCGACGTCGACGGAGCGCACATCCGTACGCTCTTGTTAACCTTGTTCTACCGCTATTTCCCACTGCTCATCACCAATGGAAATATCTACATCGCTCAGCCACCGCTGTTCCGTTTGCAGCGTGGAAAAGAAATTCGCTACGCCTATAGCGAAGAAGAGCGTGACAAGGGGATGGAAGAAATGATGAAGGCGAAAGAAGAGCGCGCCACGAAAGCCAAGAAGGGAAAAGAAGAAAAAACCGAAGAGGTGTCAGAGACGCCCGTCGTGATCGAAGAGCCAATCGAAGGGATGATGAGCGTGAATGGAATCAACATCCAGCGCTACAAAGGTTTGGGAGAAATGAACCCAGAGCAGTTGTGGGAGACGACGATGGACCCAGAGCGTCGCTTGATGAAACGTGTTACCGTAGATGATGCACAGAAGGCGGACGAGATGTTCGATATTTTGATGGGGAGTGACGTTGCTCCACGTAAGCGCTTTATTCAAGCGAATGCGAAGCACGTGAAAGACCTCGACGTTTAATCTTTTATTTTTTCATTCATCCCACTATGGCTTCTTGGGATAAGCTCCTTCGTACCTTAGGCTTCACTGAGAGTGAATCAAAGTTGTATCTTGTTTCGCTTGAAACAGGTCCAGCGACTGTTCAGGATCTCGCCAAGCAGGCCAAGATCTCTCGTGTCACGGCTTACGCCGCTGTCGATGCACTCATGCGGAACAGTCTGATGAGTACGCTTCAGCAAGGAAAGAAGCGATTATTTTCGGCTGAATCGCCAGATCGTCTGATTGCCTTCATGCAGACCCGCATGCAACACATGCAGACCACGCTGAAAGAAGTGGAGGCATCGGTTGAAGAGTTGCGTTTGCTCCAGCGTGGAGAAAAGCCAATTGTGAAGATGTTTACTGGAAAAGAGGGGATTCGTGCCTTGCAGAACGACCTGTTGCAGGTGGCTCCAAAGACATTGGACGAAGTCGCGAACTTCGACGAGGTCCTTCGTTTGTACCCGACGGATATGGATGGGAACCGAGAGTATTTCCAGAAACTCGACAAGATTCGCCCAAAACGCCGGTTAATTTTTTACAGCCGTGGGGAGAACCAAATTCGTGGCGGCTTTCCAGACGAGCACATTGCCGTCGTGAAAGAGACCGGTCCAAGTAAATTGTTTGCCGATATTCAGGTGTATGGGAATCGCGTGGTGATGTCGACGCTTCGTGGCGAAATTATCGGTATCTTGATTGAAAGCCAAGATCTCGCGGATGCGTTCCGTGAAATGTTCGGACACATGTGGAACAACGTGCAGGACAAGCGCATCAGCTAAAAACAGAATCGTTTCTAAAAAAGAAGACGCCCGGTCCGAGTTCTGCGAAACGCGTGTGCGTCTCTGCTGGAACTCGGCCGGGCCTTTGAGTGTCTCCTCTTCTGGTGGTCGTCGCTCGTCATCCATGAGGACGGAGAGCGGATGCTCGCGGCGTGCTGCGTTCGCAGCGCGAAGGCGGATGCCTGTTCGTGCAGTGCAGCTGTTCGCGAGAACGATCTCGTCGGAACGACGAGCGGGTAGACCGGGGATCCGGTCACGAGCGAGCGCAGGCGGTCGACGGCGGAGCGACGCAGTTGTGGATGCTATCGCCAGTCGATTAGGTTACGCTCGAATGATCAGCGCAGGTCAGCGGCGGGTGTGACGAGCTTGTCTGTTACCGCTAGCTGATGTCGCGCCGAGTCGCATGTCATGTTGCGGAGTCCGAGATCGCGCCAGCGTGGCGCGTTCTACGGGCGTCCGCCGCCGGTCTGCTTGTGGCAGGGGCGTCCGCCGCCGGTGTCGGTGCGCGGGTGCCCGTCGCCCATGTGGTGGCGGGTGCAGGGGCGCCCGCCGCCGGTCGGTGCGCGCGGGCGCCCACCTCCGGTCGTGAGCCAGACGGAAGAAGAGGAGTTGTGACGGTGCGAATGTGCCATGTTCATGAGAGTGCCCTCCTGGGCGTGTTCGTTGTGGGTGCGGCTGATGAGCCTACCCGGTTCCGTTGCGGCGTTCCCCACATTTCAGGCTAGAACTTGGGCTGTTGAGCCTGTCCTTTTGAGTAGCCTGGTCTTGAGAGAACTGACAAATTTAGCAGAAATAAGAGAAATTGTCAAGCAAATAGCTCTTTTTGGCTGTATTACAATATAAAATCGCATTGATCCCTCGAAAAATGGATAGGGAAGCTGAACAAAATAACGCAATATAAATGAAAGAAGCATATTTATCGCTTGTTTTAGCAAAAAAACAGGTTTGTTTGACGTACACAGAAGCTTGACAAAATCGCAAAATGTGCTATAGTTGTCTGTTCTTTCGACAGCTCGAGCATGTTGTTTCGAGACATCATGACGACTGACTGGAAACGCTGAGCTAGGGGACAAGGTGTCCTTACCTCGCATCGGCGTTTACTGGAGTCGATCATGATCATCATTCGGTTCGTTAAGTGGTTCTGCCTCGCCATCCTCACCCTCGCCTTCAGCCTCATCGGTCTCTCGGCCCTGCGGCTGCTCCTGTCCCTCGTGGACAAGGTTGCGGTGTGGGGTGGCTACCACTTCGCCTACTGGCGACCCCTCGGAGGCTCCCCGCTCGACGGGCCGATCTTCGCGGCCTGGCTCGGGGTGCTGATCTGCCTCGGGATCGTCTGTTGGCTCACCGTCTGGTGTCTGGCCGACAGGCCGATTCACTGGGCGACCGTTCTGCTCCTGTGCGTGCTCACGACCGGCGTCAGCTGGTTCCTGATCACCCACGGTGCCTTCACGGACTTGATCCTGGGCGCCTTCGTCGTGGCCCTCATCAGCTTCACGCTGATGATCATCGCCAAGCTCTTCGGCTTTAACCGGCTGGGGAGGTGGCTGGGCGAGAAGGGGAAGTGGTGGTGGAAGAGCGTGATCGTCCCCTGGATGGCGGTGCCCCTCGTGGGCTTCGTCTTCTGGTGGATTCCGCTGGTACTGCTCTGGTGCTTCGCGCCAGGCTTTCACGCCACCGTGCTGAACGAGACGGTCCCGTGGGTCATCCGCTGGATCCTCTATCCGGTCGCTGAACTGCTCGTGGACGCCGTCCGCGAGGTCTGGCACCTCGTCCGCTCGTAACAACGTCACGTCCTGAAAGGAGCTCGATGCAACATCAAGAGGGGACCCGCCTCCCCGAACAATTGTTCAATGGCGGCGCCAACGACACGCAAGACAACGTCGCGCGTGGCCTCGAGTCGATCGGTGTTCCCCCGAGCATCGCTCGTCCGATTGGCCACGGCTACGTCATCGTCTTCATCGTCGTGGCGTTCCTCCTCCTCGTCCGCTTCTTCCGGAAGGTCGGGCCCTTCGCCCGTCCGCCCAAGAAGAAAAAGAAGAAGAGGTAGATGTTCCTTCCCGCGCCCAAAGCGCATTCGGCAGCTGTCCCCCGGTCAGCCGCCGTCTCCTCTCTCACCGGGTTCGCTCTCTACAGATCACTCGCTGGTCTTCAGAGAACGGAAGAAAGAACTACCATGGCTTGCCCCTCTGGTGGTTCTTTTGTATTCTTTAGGTATGTCTATCCAGCCTTCACGCATTCTCACGCAGTGCCCCCTTTGCCAGTCGGCCTATGATGAGGCTGGAATTCGGTTAGTGGGGGAGCAGGGTGCGACGAAGCTCTTTCACTGCAGCTGCCAGACCTGTGGACGAGCTATGCTGGCCGTGGTGCTCGAAGCCTCCGGGGTGGTCAGCTCGGTCGGGGTTGTTACAGACCTCGAAGCGGCTGATGCCAAGCGTTTTCACGATGCTACGCCGATCTCGGTCGACGAGTGTTTGCGCTTCCATGTACAGCTGGAAGACGAGAGCCGAGCCCTGTGTCACGCGCTCTTCACCCCACCCAAAGCCGCCTGAACGGAGTTTTTTCCCTAAAATCAGTCAAATTTCCCACGAATCCCGTCCCTTGACGGGATTTCGATTTCCCCGTATCGTTAAGCCACTTTTTTGAATTTATGAAATACGAGATCACCGCAGAAACACGTACGAATATTGGACGCCGTTCCAAGGATGAATTGAAGAAAATGCGCATCCCAGCGGCAATGTATGGCAAGGGCGTTCCAAGCCAGGTTATTACCTTGCCTAAGTCTGCGTTTGTGAAAATGTACGCCGCCGCTGGATTCTCCAGCTTGGTCGACATTGCGGTCGACGGAAAATCTCCCGTGAAGGCGGTTATCAAAGAGATCCAGTTGCACCCATTGACCAACGAAATCGTACACGCTGATTTTCACCAGATCCGCATGGACGAAAAAATGACGGTTCGTATCCCTCTCGTCTTCATCGGTGAATCGATCGCGGTGAAGGGACTTGGAGGAACTTTGATCAAATCCATGGACGAAGTCGAAGTCAGCTGTTTGCCAGCCGATCTTCCACACGAAATCACGGTTGACCTTTCAACGCTCGCGACCTTCGAAGACTCCATCGCGGTTTCCTCGCTCAAGCTGTCCAAGGGTGTCGAAATCCTCTCAGACGAGAACGCAACGATCGCAACGGTCGCTCGTCCAATGACAGAAGATGAATTGAAGAAACTTGATGAACCAGTTGTCGCTGACTTGTCCGCGATCAAGTCCGAAGCCGACTTGAAGAAGGAAGAAGCCGCCAAGAAAGAAGCCGAGGAAAAAGCAGCAGAATAGTGTATACTCAGGGGCATGCAACGCATGCCCCTTGTGTATCCAAGCAACCCGCCCACCAAGCAAGACGCAAAGAAGCGCTCCCAGCGACGAATTGTCGTGGGAGCGTGTTTGTTGGTAGCGGTTTCCGCGATTCTTCTCTACACCATTATCAATGGCAGTACCCGGAGCAATAAACCGGATCCGTTTGTGGCAACGACGACGCCCTCAGGAGCGACTTCAACGAATCTTCTCGTACGCCGGATTGACGGTGTATTGGTTGCACCGGGGACTGAAGCGCGTCGTCCGTTGAGTGTGATGATCGATAACCAGTTAGACGCGCAGCCGTGGTCCGGCGTTGATCAGGCCTCACTCGTGATTGAGTCACCAGTGGAAGGCGGTATTACGCGCCTCATGGCGTTCTTTGATCCAAGCTTGCCTACGTCAACCGTTATTGGGCCTGTACGAAGTGCGCGCCCGTATTTCGTTGATTGGGCGAAGGCCTGGGCGGCCGGTTACGCGCATGTCGGGGGAAGTCCAGAAGCGCTTGAGAAGATAAAAAAGTTAGGCAATACGTTTTCAAACATCGACGAAATGGCAAATAGCACGACCTTTTATCGTGATCGTACGAAACCTGCACCACATAATGTCTATTCAACGATTGATCAACTAGCGTTGACGATGGAGCGTCGCTACGGCACGAGCACGGCGGACTATACGGCGTGGCGCTTTGAGCCGCTTGCAACCTCGACGGACGCGGTCATCTCCGCTTCCTCGATTCGCATCCCGTACGGGGGCTCATATTCTATTACCTGGCGTTATGACGCGGACCTAGGGCTCTATCGACGTTTGAGAGGGACGACTGTTCAGAAGACGCGGGAAGGGAAGGAGCTGCTGGCGGCCAACGTAGCGGTCATTAAAACAGACAGTCAGGTATTGGATGATAAGGGGAGATTGTCCGTTCGAACGGTCGGAAGCGGGGACGCGGTTCTCTATCGTGCAGGAAAAAAATACAGCGCTCGTTGGAGTCGTGCGCAAAATGAGTTGATTCGTTTTGAGGGGGCAGACGGTTCGGAATATCCGTTGACCGCCGGAACAACCTGGATCGAAGTAACGACGGATGATCGTATTTTTGGGGGCTTGGTACCGAATTAAGATTCGATACGGGTGAAGCGCTTTGCTGTGTTGTGATCCAGCTCGGTTGTAACGCGCGCTTCAGGAAAAAGTGTTTTTGCGTAGCGTGCGAGCTTCGTGGCTTGGCGCGGATCGTGCTCGAGTAAAATGACGTCTCCTGTACGTCCTACGAGAAGTGCCTTCAGTTGTTCGAGAAGATCGTTAATAAGATGGAGCCCCTCATCTTCAGCGAAGAGAGCACTGAGTGGTTCATAGTCTGTAACTTGTTTTTGCATTTTCGGCTGGTCAGCGAGAGGAAGATACGGGAGGTTGGCTAGGATGAGCCAGTGTTTTTCTTGATATGTTCGTAGCCAGCGCTTCACCGAGGGCGTCAACAGTGAGCCAGACGTGAAGGTCACGTTTTTGAGCTTGAGGCGTTTTGCATTTTTCTTTGCAACTTCGAGCGCCCCGGTAGAACGATCACTCGCGATGACGGGCAGAGTGGGGACAGAGGCGGCGACAGACAGAGCTAAGCAGCCGCTACCCGTTCCTACATCCCATGCAGCCCAGGCTGTTCCTGTGCCGACCTGCTCGATTGCAAGTTCAACGAGTCGTTCGCTTTCTGGGCGCGGGATGAGCACGCGCTTATCTACAAAAAAGAGTCGCCCAAAAAAGGGCGCATGCTTGAAGAGATAGGCGAGGGGCTCATGGGCGATGCGTCGTTCCGCGAGTTTTGAAATGGTTGTGAGTTGTTTTGTGGTGAGGATGACGTCTGGGTGAAGCGTAATCCACATACGATCTTGACCCAAAACAAACCCGACCAAGAGCTCCGCTTCAAACCAGCGCTGGTCGAGTGGGCGGATCGTTGAGGCGAGTGTTTTGACCAGATGGGTCGTGAGGGCACGGACCGTAGGAAGCATAGGGATAATGGCAGTGTACGAGGTTGTAGGCGATCTTGTCACCTAGGAGCCGATTCGCTATGCTCGTTCCGCATTCGGACGTTTAGCTCAGCTGGTTAGAGCGTACGATTCACATTCGTAAGGTCGGTGGTTCGATCCCACCAACGTCCACCATCACAAAGCATAATGGTTTTTCAGAAGCCATTTGGCGGGCCGAGCTTAGCTCGGCCCATTGTGTTTTTATACCACCCACCATCATGTTTTTAGAGTGAGAAAGAGCTTGGGCTGATACAGGCATTGAGTTCCTTCAAAGAAATTGCTCCCTCACGAATAAGAGATAGCTCTCCTTCTTGGCTACAAGTAATAATGGTTGAAGGCGTTTGCAAAAGTTCGTGGTCTGTTTCAATGACCATGTCTAAGTGCTCTCCGAACTCAGCGCGTATCTGTTGTGCGTTTAAGAAAAATGGCTCTCCACTGATATTGGCGGAAGTCGCAACAATAGGAAAGTCGAGTAGTTGAGTAATGGCTCCAATAAGCGGGTCAGGGGATAGTCGCAGGGCGATGGACCGAGTTTCGCTTACAATATGATGGTGTAAACGCACTTCTTCTTTTAGGGGAAGTACGATTGTTAATGGCCCGGGCCAGAAGGTGTCTATGATTCGCTTTGCTGCAAAAGGTATAACAGCGAGCTGGTGTATCTGCTTCAGAGATCCCGTAATACAGATTACACGCTTCGAAGACGAGCGCTGTTTGAGTGAGAAGAGCTTATCAAGTGCTTTTTCGCTTCGCGGATCACAGCAGAGGCCGTAAATCGTCTCAGTTGGAAGAGCGATGACTCCACCCTGGTGCAGGCAGGCGGCGATCTGTTGGACATTCTTTTGTGGGCTCATACGATTTTTTATTTGCTTATTTTAGCCAAATTATTGGGCACGGATATTTTTTCTACTTGCACGTATGATAGCAGATTTATAATATAATGTCAATAGCTGGTTACACGGCCCACATGCAGGAGGGGTGAATTGAGGGAAAGTCCGTTTTTTGGTATTGTGTACGCAGTATGGCTCAACTCATCGCTGTTGGAATCGGTATCCTCGTGCTGATCATAGGGTTCACGATTTATCGTATTGGTCTGGAAATCCTTGATGAAGGGGATTATTTTTTCTACGCCGTCGGGTTCTTTCTCATCTTGTTCACGGTCTGCGGATTGGCGTTGTACTTCCTGGTGCCGCGTCCACCTCGAACGGCTGATCTGAGTACGATTGCTCCCGCGCGTGTCGTAGATGGCTTGAGTGAGTTTGCAGATCGATCATATAGATCTTCGGGTGAATCGATTGTGTATTCCGGTGAGTAGGTGAATACGCAAATAAAACAACCGAGCTGAGCTCGGTTGTTTTATTACTCTGGAATCGTTGCGTGTAGGGGCTCTTCGTGTGGCAGTTTTCCGTGGAGCAGTTCCTTTAGACGTTCATAGCCCATCGAGGGAGCAGAACCATATCCGTTCCAGGCGAGGCGCGCGAGTCCGCCGGAGCGCTTCCAATCCATGAGCCATTCACTGAGTGTTTCAAGTTCGAGCGGGGGGAGGCCGGCTTGGACGCCGCGAACCCAGGCGTAGCGCGCTTCTTCTTGTCCTCCGATGGGAGGTTGAATGATCACAGGGAGCCCCAGTCCAACGTAGAAAACCCAGGGGTTAGGGGCAGTCCAGAGAACATCCATTTCAGGAATGAGTTTTGTAAACGACTGGAACGCGACGCCTGCATCTTTATGAGCGTGTACGACGATCGAGGAGCCAAGATGACGATGAAGGGTTTGATTGCGCGCGATGGCTTCAATTGAGCGTGCGCGAGCAAGATCCGTACCAGCAAAAACATGAATGGTCAGTTCACCGCTACGAATCGCTTTTCCTGCTCCTTCGAGCAAGCGGAGAAGGTCATGCGTGCGCCATCCGCTATCGGCGATCACTCCGAGGGAGAGCGGTCGCTGCGTGCGCGTTTGCTTCTTGTGAGGCTTGAAGATGCGTTCCGGATCGAGACGACTGATGCGTGCCTCGACGTCGGTATGTAATCCTTTGGAAGAGACGCTGTACGGGGAGAGCGGGAGACCAAAATGGTGAATGTTTGCTGCCGGGACGCCGTATGCCTGGAGACGTTCTTCGGCCATCTGGGTGGGGACAATCCACTGGATGCGGGTGTGTGCGGGTTCGAGTGGGGCCCAGGCACGCGATGGGTCCGCCGTGTGGCAGATGAGATAGATCGGTCCAGGATAGTTATGTACCTCGGCACTAAACGCCATCACCTGCGAGCTTGTAACGAGGGGAAAAGGGGTCTCTGCGAGCTGTTGAACAAAATCACGACCGAGTCCCTGCGTTTGCAAGAAATAATAAAATTCAACTAAGCGTCGTGTCCAGGCAGCTTGTTCGCGTTGTGGATAGCGTGGAGGGAGGCGATGCACGAAGCGTTCAGTCAAGCGCCGAAGCGACGGACCGATCACTGGAATTCCTCCTAAGGAAGACAGGAGTGACGGCTGCTCTTGGAGGTGTGTCCAGAGCGCTTGATCACGGCTCGGGATCCCTGGGTAGCGATCCGCACGCAAGATCTCGCCTTTGCGCGCAAAGGGACGACAGGCCTGAGCGATCGTATCCACGCCTCTTCCGAGCGGCGCCGACACAACCCAGGCATCAAAAGAACGACGGGTTGCCATGTCCGTCAGTATACCACGTTCTTCTATTTTTTTGCTCGGCGTGGACGTTTTGTTTTTGGCGAAGCAGAAGTGCTCGTAGAGGCCATGTCGATCTCTTTGGTGTAGCGATCAAAATGATCGTCGTAGTTTTTTTCAATGCGCTCTTCCAGCTGACTTGGAGTGAGTGGGGGGAGTTGATTTCCGAGCTCCTGTTCGGTTTCTTGGCGTGCACGATGCCAAGCCCATTCGTCTGTATAGGCGTACCAACTGTATTCCCACAGGCGATCTTCTTCCTCATGGAAAAAGGCATGTGCTTCTTCTTCACCCATCTCAAGTAAGCGCTCTAAATGTGCGAGGAGGGCCGGTGGCTCCTTGCTGTCTTCTCCGTGCTCTCGTCGGAAGGTCTCATCGACGACGTAACGTTCAAGTAAGGCTCGGTGAAGTTCAACGAGCTGATCACGATTCAAGCCGAGCGAGTAAAAAGCGTCAGTCATAGGGCCTTAGAGCGAGGGGAGAGGTCTTGGGTAGACGGGTTCAGTCGGATAAATACGGACACGGAACTCGTAGCAGGTTCTTCCGGCCCCGTGGACGGTGAAGGTTGGATTGCTGGCGAAGTCTTTGGTAGGCGGCAAGGGGACGGGCTGCTGATCCTCTTGTGTTGGAAGATCGAACGTTGCGCAGAGTTCGTAGGTACTGGTGCTTGTATTTAGCAGTCGGTATTCGTAGAGCGCGCCGGTCGTTGGGTCGCGAAGTTCTGTCATGAGATAGGGCTGGGCTTGTGCTAAGGCCTCGAGGGTGGGAGGAAGCCCGCCTTTTGTTTGCGCATGCGTATCAAGGGCATTCGAGAGTTGTGTCAGGCTAGAAACGCGACGTTCATCCAACGTTATACGCCGACGATTTGCCGGTGACCCAGAGACGTACAGCCCCGCGATGATAGCGGCGATAATCACGCCACAAACACCCCAGCGAACAATGCGGATAGCGATAGGTGTGTGCATATTAGGCGTGGGTTGGGGTTTCGTCGCGACGAAGATCCCAGAGATAATAGCCGAAGGCGGTTCCCGCGATCAGGAGGACAATCGCAACTTTC
This sequence comes from uncultured Gammaproteobacteria bacterium, assembly GCA_964582475.1. Lineage (GTDB taxonomy): Bacteria > Patescibacteriota > Patescibacteriia > 2-12-FULL-60-25 > 2-12-FULL-60-25 > JAGOTP01. Next base: position 405,394 of record CAZOQS010000001.1, read on the forward strand.
AACAGGAAGCGGGTTCCAAGCTCGCCCGAGAGAAGCGAGCCGACCAATACAATCAAATCAACAATGATACTCACGGCGGCAATAAAGAGGGTGAGGTATGTTAGCCACTTGCGAACTTTTGATCCACGTTTTTGCGGATCGCGCTCAAGGCCGCGCTCTAAGATGCGACTGAGTGTCACAAAGATAGGGAACGTAATGATGAGAGAAGCAGTGGAAGTACGAATACCTGAGAGCATCGACGTACGTTCATACACTCCCTGAAGCGCATCCGGAATGGCACGCTCGACGAGGGCGAAGAGGAGGCTCCCAAACGAAACAGCGGTAATGTAGAGCGTCAGAAATAAGACGAGATACAAAAAAGCTTCCCGTGCCGACAAATAGGGCTCGCGGCGAGGGACGGGGAGAGAAAAGCCCTCGACGGTCACAAACTTCTGGAGCGTGGAAGAAATCTCTTCGTCGGGCCAACCCGCCTGCTTTAAGGCCTGAGCGATGTGCTCTTTCGTTTCGCCTTGTTCAAGTGCGCGCTGAAGAAAGGGTTGGAGGTCGTAGGCCATAGGGTGAGCTATTCTTGTGTGGCTACCTGAGCGGCATCTGCTTCTGCGTGGGCTTTGGTTGCGACTTTCGCAAGTTCAAGTTGCGTTTGAATGAGACCGAGGAGAGCTTCCTTCCCTGTACCAGTTCGAGCAGAAAAGAAAACGGCAGAGGCGTTCACCCCCTGGCGAACAAGTGCGTGTTGGAGCTGTGACTTCTGGGATTGAGACAGCTTGTCTGCTTTGTTCACGACGAGAAGCCATGGCAATCCTTGTTCTTGCAGGTAGAGGGCCATCTCTCCATCGAGGGGGGAATCGAGGCCGACAGCTGCATCGATGACAAGTAAAATCAGAGTTGGCGGCATGAGCAAGGTATCGTAGATCATCTGCTCGAGTTCGCCCCGTTCTTTTTTGGACTGTTTGGCGTAGCCATAGCCTGGCAAATCCAAGAGAGAAAAGGATTTTCCAAAGACATAGCGGTTAATCAAGCGGGTGCGTCCTGGGGTGTTACTGGTGCGCGCAAGGTCCTTTTGGCCGCCCAATCGGTTCACTAAGCTGGATTTTCCGACATTCGAACGACCCACCAAAATGATGTGGGGGAGGGTGTCTGGCAGCGCCTTTGGGTTGGGGTAGCTACGTTCAAAGACAGCTGGAGAGATAGTCATAGTGAGCAGCCTAGCAAATCTACCGCAAAACGTAAAAAATTTGGGGTTTTCATTAAAACGTCAAAGGGGCCAATCGCATCCGCGTATAAGCGGTAAGGCGACGGCCCCGGAGGCTGCAAGGGATCTGATAGCTAGGCAAGGTACTTAATAAGGTCCGATACGTTCCGAGAAAAGCGATGAGTGAGGAGGGTGAGGCTAAAGGGCCCATCCTACTACCGCCGCCGTGCGCTGGATTCCAGCCGCCCGGCTAACGCCTGTGTGAGCTTTATTGCTCTGAGGAGGTCTGACTGTCCCCCGATACCCCTCTAACGAATGTACTCTCGCAACGCGCTGCGGTTGCACTCGTTAGTCGATCTCGCCTCATTACCTTTGTACGCGTGTCGATGCACGCATCGCCATTTCCCGATCGTCCCCGAAAGGACATGAGCTCGGTAGGCAGATACACAGCAGTGGGAGCGCCTCAATTCCACTGGCCCATCTCTTGCTCACAGAGAGGAGACTAGCCTCAACGCCGGGCTCACTTCGCCGATATACGTACGAAGGAATGCGTTGTGTCTGAACAGTACTAAGCCGAAGGGCCGTTCTTGCGCCTTCCCGGGAAGGAAGGACAACTCTGGTTGGGAGTCTCAGTGGTGCCTGCGGCTGCGCTGCACCAGGTTGGGCCGGCTGTCTCGGGTCTCCGTCGGCAGTTCGACGTACCCTTCGGCCGGGTCTGCGGGATGTGAGGGGAAGAGGCGTTCCTCCTCGCTCTGCATCAACGCGACCGCATAGAAAACCATAATTCAATATTCTTGTCAAGTATGGGGTTTACAAAAGGGGAACGTGACAGAGAAAAGCTGCTAAAAATAGATGAAAAGAAGACATTCGAACAAACGCCTATCGTTTGGTATACTAGTCCCAATTCCGGTCTTTATGATCCTTCTTGAGCATGTGTCCAAGGTTTATCAATCAGGTGATCCTGCATTGCATGATGTCTCTTTGCATATCGAACCAGGCGAATTCGTCTCGATCGTTGGTCAAAGCGGTGCGGGAAAGACGACTCTCGCGAAATTACTGATAGCCGAAGAACGTCCATCCGCTGGACGCATCATCATCGGTGGGTGGGATATTACACACATCAAGCCACGTGAAATTCCGTATCTCCGTCGTCAGTTGGGGGTGGTGTTTCAAGACTACAAACTGCTTCGTCAAAAGACGGTGTATGAAAATGTCGCCTTTGCCCTTGAGGTTGCCGGCGCTTCAGCGGCGCGTATCCATGAAGTTGTCCCACAAGTGCTTGCGATCGTGGGATTGAGCGATAAGGCACACCGCTTTCCAACCCAGATCTCGGGAGGAGAGCAGCAACGTGTCGTTATCGCGCGTTCATTGGTCCATCGGCCAAAAGTGTTACTCGCGGACGAGCCGACGGGAAACTTAGATACGGTCAACACGCAAGAAATTGTAAACTTGCTGATGAAAATTAACGCCTTTGGCACAACGATTGTGCTCGTGACGCATAACCGTGAAATTGTGAATGCCGTTCGTCGACGCGTGATCACCTTGAAAGATGGCCGAATCGCGACCGACCAAGAAAAAGGGAAATACCACTTACCTGTATGATTCGCACGACCCTCCGCGTTTTAAAAGCATCTGTTCGTAACTTGTGGCGTAACGGCTGGATCAGCCTCGCGACGATCTTCGTGTTCTCGCTTGCGTTGCTGTCGGTGAATATTTTGTTGGGCGTTCAGTCGATCGTCGGTTCGGTGGCCCGTTCATTAGAGGAGCGCGTCGACATTACCATCACATTCAAATCGGATACCCCCGCTGGCGTCGTGTCGCAGGCGCGGTTCTTTGTGCGATCACTCCCTCAGGTGAAAGACCTGCAAGAGATTACCCCAGAGCAAGCGCTCGCCGAGTTCAAGGCACTGCACAAGAACGATCCCCATGTGTTGGAGGCGTTGAATGAAGTTGGAGGAAATCCCTTGGGAGCAAAGTTGGTTGTGAAAGCGCGTCATCCGGATGAGTATCCCTTCTTGATTCAAGCGATTCAAAATCCACAGTACCAGCCGTACATTGAGCGTCAGACGTATGATCGGCACGAAGGAGCGATTGCGTTAGTGGAGAAAGCGGGTCGTCAGGTGCGTTTGTTCGCGTCTGCGTTGATCGCGCTCTTTGCCTGTTTCGGTTTGCTTATGGCGTTCAACGCGATTCGGGTCGCGATTTACACCCAACGCGAAGAGATTGCGATTATGCGTTTGGTCGGTGCCTCAAATTCGTTTATTCGTGGACCGTTTATTTTGGAGGGCGTGTGGTTAGCGGTGATCGCCTTTTTGCTGTCCGCAGCAGCGACCTATGCGTTGGTGGTCTGGAGTGAGCCGATGTTTGTGCGGGCGCTCGGAGTAGATGGGGGGATGCAAGCTTTCTTTAGAGAGCGCTTGGTTCAGATTGTGGCGATCGAAGGGGGTGGATTGGTATTGCTCGCGATGTTGTCTTCTGGAATCGCGGCTGGTAGGTATAGTAGACGCTGATCCGTTATTCCTATGTTACGACACGAAACTCCTCGGCTTCAGAAAACGGCTCCCGCTGTTTTAGAGCAAGTAGTTGAAAAACCAATAACGCCTGAAAGAGAATTCGTCCAAACGTTGATGCAGAACAGGGGAAGTCGTTCTGGTCGTTCTGATACGTTTAAAGCGCTTGTCCTTGGGTTTGCTGCTCTTGTTGGAACTGAGGCTGATTCAACGAGCTCTGTTTTTGAAGGAGTTCAATCGATTGAATCAAAAGATGAAGCTCGTGTGCAGAAGCGTGGAGCGGCGCGGTCTCTGGAGCAGCACGACGGACCAGCTCATGTGGAGACGCACGGGGCTCAGGAGTTTATCGGAATTCAGGATGAGGTGTTTGCGGCGCAGGTGATCGATATTATGCGTCCGTTGTTACTCCCTGGTGCGACGTATCGTATAAATGTGCTGAACCGTCAGAGACCGTCAGAGGCTCGGTATTTTGGGCATCATCATGCGCATGGCCATTTTATGCAGCATGCACAGATTGTTGGAAGTACTTTGTCTCGACCTGGGAGCCAAGATTTTCGTATTGAGCTGTATACAGCTGGATTACGGGACCACCGTGGTGATGAGAATAACCTCAGTAATTTCATGGAAACCTTCGTCCATGAACTGATTCATACGCGAAAAGAGGAAGGGCTTGGGTATTTTTCGGACCGTGTTCATTCAGAAGATCGAATTCGTTTTCCCTACACAGAAGCATTTTTAACAGGTCATCGACACAACGAAGACGTTCGTTGGCATACAATGGCGGGCGAATATCGCTCAGAGCTCATCGCTTCCTTCTTTCAAGCTCGTTTGCCTGGGCCAAACGAAACGTTTGAAAAGGTTGTGACGGAAATGATTCTTGACCGTTTTCCAGGATCTTCTCCACAAGCGATTCAGGAAGATATTCGAGCAGTGCAAGCCTGGAGGTCCGACATCAATTGGCCAGAGCTCTTGAAGCGATATCACGGAACAACGCAACAATGGATGGCTCAATATCAAGCAGGTCTTCTCAACCGCAGATTTATTGAACCTTTACATGATGAGGGTTTACAAGGCACTCTCCGAAGTCTTCTGCAATCGAATACCTACACAGCTCTACAAGATTTGTTTACAGAAGGCGCAGATTACAGGGAAGGTTCTGAGCGTCGCAAGCTACTTATAGAACTCCGTGCCTATCAAAAAATGCAGACAGAAGGATATGAACAGCAAATTCGAGCTCTGGGCCACAGCGCGATTCCTTTGTTTGAGCAGTGGAAAGGGGTAGTAGAGCAATTTGCCCGTACAGCGCTCTGGGGTAATAAACGCTTTGCACATCGATATACAAGTGATCCAGAGGCATCCTCCCAGCTACGGTTTTCTTATGGAATGGTACACGCTCCACAAGAATTTATTGATCGCTGGAATACATTGCCGGCTGCTGAAAGGGATAGACTGCGTCCTATCTTTGAAGAGGCTATGCCATTTGTGTCTGGAACGTTTACGCCTCCCGCTGAATATGCAGAACGTCTTAGAACGGTAGAGCCTGCTCCAACCCATTAATCCTATGATTACCCTTCTTTTTTCGTGGGACTATCAACTTCTCGGGGAGTGTCTTTTTAGCGATGGGAAGCTCGCACAATTATCTCTTTCTGAAATTGGCCACGCCCGTATTGGTGGGTTGATGCAGCAGTGGCAAACAGAGGGGATCCGAATGCGTGCTAGAATGGATATAAAAAATGATCTAGAAGAAGGAACGATTTTCTCCTATCAATTCATCCCGTTAACATCGGCTCAGGCCGAGACGGCAGCGTATTGCTGGGCGTCGGATGAAGGGCACATTCTCTTTCAGCTTCCTGAACGGCTCGTGTCTGCCTGGGAAAAGATTTGTTCTCTGGATTTGGAACCTGAAGAACGTTTTGCCTGCTTGCAAGCGCTGCGTCATGCGCCTCATCGATTATTTGAGGCGTGGAATCAAGTGGTTGATAAAATGGTTCAGAAATAAGAAAACGGACCTCGTAAGGTCCGTTTTTCATTCAATTAGTATTTCTTTTTCTTTGGAGCTCCTTGGTCGGCGAGTGCGATCGCTTCTTCAACCAGTTCTTCCATATATGCAAGCCCCTGTTCCCAGAAGGTTGGATCTTTTAGATCGATGCCAAAGGGCTTTAAGAACTCAGCGGGAGTCTTCGAGCCACCAGCACTCAACATTTCGAGATATTTTTTTACAAATGGGGCGCCTTCTTTTCGATATTGCGCGAAGAGTGAGAGGGTGAGGATTTCACCGAACGCGTAGGAATAGACGTAGAACGGCGTGTCGATGAAGTGGTTTACGTAGCTCCACCAGTAGCCATAGTCTTCGCGCATGGTGACGGACGTGCCAAACATTTCGCGTTGACGTACCAACCAGCGCTGATTGATTTCCTCAGTCTTGAGTTCACCTTTTTCTTTCGCGAGTGCGTGGAGGTCCTGCTCGAAGCGGTACATGGCTGTCTGGCGGAAGACTGTGGCAAACGTTTCCTCAATCTTTTGGAGGTAGAGGGCCAGCTTTTCTTTTGGATCGGTGATCTTCTCACGTAGCGCATCGAATACGAGCATCTCACCGAAGACGCTCGCGGTTTCCGCGAACGTCAACGGCATGTCGAAGTTCAAATACGTTTGTTTGCGGGCAAGGCAGGCATGTACGGCATGGCCGAGTTCATGGGCCAGGGTGGATACATCCTTGATCTCTCCTTTGTAGTTCACTAAAACGTACGGGTGAAGATCGGTGGTATTGAACATGCAAAATGCCCCTCCGCGCTTTCCTGGGCGAATCGTGGCGTCGATCCAGTTGTTGGTGAAGAACTGTTCTGCGTTTTCAGCAAGTACGGGAGAGAAACGTCCGAAGGCTTCTAATACAATATTTTTAGCCTGTTCGTAGGTGAAGGTCGTTTGAGCTTGAGGGAGGGGAGCATAACGATCGTAGTCGACGAGCTTTGGCAACTTCAACAGCTTCTTTTTGAAGTTATAGTAGTGAGTCACGATCGGATAGCGCTTAGTAATCGCTTCACTCATCGCATCGACGGTCACTTGGTCTGTTTCGTTTGATAGGTGTTGAGAGGCCTCTGGGCTCTCAAAGTTACGATAGCGATCGAGTGTTTGCTTATGTTGTAAGAGGGTATTCGTAATGAACGTCACGAGATGAGCCTTCGTTTTGAGTCCGTTTGTAAGGCTATCAGCTGCTTGTTCACGGCGCTTACGATCTGGGTTGCTGATATCATGGAGTACTTCTTCACGCGAGATCGTTGGTTCCTTCGTCTTGCTGCCAGGGGCAACAAACTTCAACAACGAAATCTCTTCGTTGAACAAACGGGCAAAGGCGCCACCGCTGCTCACGGAGAGATCGTTCAAGAGTTCTTCACGCGCATGATCAAGCCGGTGTGGCTGGTATTGCTGGATGTGCGAGAGGTAGTGCGCATAATTTGCGAGTTCTTTCGATGCGATGAGTTTCTTCAACGTCGCGGCTGGCAATGTTCCAAGCTCCAATTCGAAGAAAAGAAAAGCACGCGAGATCTCAAGGCTTCGGACATCAATCTTCTGCATGAAGGCGCCATTCTCCGCATTGGCTGAATCGGCGGCGTGGACAAGTGCCGCGTAGATCTGAGGCTTCGCGTATTCTTGAACGAGTGTTTCGTACGCTTTGATGACTTTTTTCAGCGTAGCGGGCTGCTTTGCGAGCTTGCTCAGCTGACCTTTATACGTTTTCTGGAAAAGCTCCGCTTGGCGTTTGCATTTCGTGAGCTGAGCCTCAATCTTTGGGTCGGTGATGGAGACGTAGAGGTCGGATAAGTTCCAAGCGGGAGCCGTCTGCTTGGTAGTCTTTTTTGATGCGAGAGTCTTGGGAGGCATAGGTGGAGAGAGTGTAGAGGACGCGTCAAAATTGTGCGAGGGTTCCTGTAGTCTGGCGAGAAATGGTGAACCCGACCACCGGTTCGCAGGAGAAGGCGAACGCGTCGTGGTCGGGCGTGTGGCGTGGAGAGACCTTGCTTGCTCAGCTGGTCGTCATCCGGTTCTTGAAGTATTCGACGCGGTTGATCCACCCGAGGAGATCCTCAGGGTCACGAACCGCGAGAAGGAGATCGAGCTCCAGGCGTTCGGTCTCGCTGAGCACGCGACGGGAGTACTGCTCTCGCGACAGCCGTCCGACGATCTGGCACAGCGAGCGGTACTTGTCGTAGAGTTCTGCGCGCCTCATGCGCTTGCGCTCCTCCGTCTGTGCAGGGTCCACCTGCTGCGGCCTGTGTGCGGTAGCGGCGAGATTGTCCGTCGCCGCCTCCGCCTTGGGGAGCGTGCCTTTGAGGATCCTGTCCGCCTCCGCCAGCTTGCGGTTCTCGTCCTTCTTCTTCCGGCGCTCGAGAAGCCAGGCGGTGTTCTCGGGGCGGGTCCGCTTCCGGCGAAGCCGCTTCGGCGTGTCCTTCTTGTCTGAACTCGTCACAGTGGCCATGTGCCACCTCCTTCGGGCCAAAAGGTAGCCCAAACCAATCTAAAAAGCAACCTATTCTCGAGAGAGCTTCTCAAGCTCCTCTTGCAGGCGGACCCATTCGTGTTCGGTGTGGGCTAGGATTGTCTCCACTTGGTGCAGTTCTTTCTGTCGCTCAACGGAATAGGTGGTTGGTTCGGCGAGATACGCATCAAGGAGTTTTTGACGCTTTTTTCCATACTCATCCAATTGTTTCTCGACTGTTTTCAGTGCACGCTTCACCTCCTGTGTGCGTTCGTGACGTTCGCGCTTTTCTTGTTTGCGCGCTTCTTCGGCAAAGTCCGATTCATCGAGCGGAACCATCTCACGACGTGTATCCGCAACGTATTCGTCATAGCCGCGTGGGTCGAGGCCCGCTTTTCCATTTCGTACTTCAAGCAGACGTGTCGCTAATGACTTCACGAACGTACGGGCGTGGCTCACGAAGAGCACCGTTCCTTTCCAACGCGTAAGGGCTTCGGCCAAGGCCTCCGTCGTCTCCATGTCCAAATGGTTTGTCGGTTCGTCTAGTAATAAAATATCAGGTCGTCCGAGGAGGAGTCCTGCTAAACATAGGCGTGAGCGTTCTCCACCGCTCAACACTGAAATAGATTTATCCAAATCATCTTCCCGGAATAGAAAGTCGCTCGCGAGTTGCAGCAAATCTTGTCGCACAACCGCCTGGTCTGAAGCGAACTCAAGATGACGCATGACCGAAATGTTCGGGTCGAGCGATTCGGTCACATGTTGCGCGTATACAGCCGCTTTCAGGCGATTAGCGAGTGTAAAGGTTCCTCCAAGTGCTGGAATTTGTTCGGATAGAGTCTTCAAAAGGGTCGATTTTCCCTGACCATTCTCTCCCACGATCGCAATCCGTTCTCCGCGTTGAATTTCAAAACTAATGCCTGAGGCCACGGGACGATCATCATACCCAATCACAAGTTCATGCGTACGCAGAGCGAACGTCTTGCGGAATTCAACCTGTGGGATACGCAAACGAATCGTTGGCAGTGGGGGATCAATGTCGACTGTATTCAGCTTTTTCAATTGTTTCATCTTCGACTGCGCCTGGGTTGCTTTGGAGGCCTTCGCACGGAAACGCGTGATAAATTCCTCCAAGTGATCGCGTTGTTCCTCGATGTTTTTGTTGAAACGCTCACGCATCAGATCGCGTTCTTCTTTGTAGCGTTGATACGTATCAACATCGCCGGGGAAGGTTGTGGCTTTTCCACGTTCAAGTTCAACGGTTCGATCACACACATTTTTTAGGAAGGTTCGATCGTGGGAAATGATTAAACACGCATGGCGAAAATCATTCAGCCAAGCTTCAAGTAGGAACTGTGTTTGCAGGTCGAGGTGGTTGGTTGGTTCATCGAGGAGAAGCAATGCAGGATCTTGCAGGGCGAGCAATGTCAGCAAGATACGCATCCGATACCCTCCAGACAGATCATTGCACGGTTTTACGAGATGCTCTTTTTTCAGACAAAAACGAGATGCTTCCTTGGCACAAGACCAGGCAGGTTTCCCACTCTTTTCTTCGAGATAGTCTTGGACGCTCACCCCGTCAGGAAACTCCGCGTGTTGTTCAAGATAGCCAATCGTACAGCCGTCAAAAAACAGCGTTTCGCCTTGATCGGCCGCTTCTTTCCCCGCTATGATACGCATGAGCGTCGACTTTCCGGCTCCATTTCGACCAATTAAGCCAATCTTTTGCCCATCCGCAATCGTAAGCGCAACGCCGTCTAAGACGTGTTGGAGCCCGTAGGACTTACACAGTCCTTGAATCTGGAGAAGCGTCATGTTGCCCAGATTCTGCCCTATTTACCAATCTCTCGCCAGTTCTTTGTTTAGGGTTGCTGAGGGGCTGGCTGGCCTGGCGCGCGTCCACGCATCATAAAGGCATCTGTCGAACTCGCGGGACGGATTTGAATGGTTGAAGCGGTCAGGCTTCCGTCCTGGTTGGCGGTACCCGTAACCATGACGTTCGTTCCGTTGGTGAGATCCGCCATTGATCCATCCGTCATTTTTCCAACCCGTGTCGAAGAGGCGACGAGCACGATCTTTGATCCGCCATCCATCAGCTTTAATGTGACGCTGTTCGCATCTTTCCCTACAACTTCTCCATTTGAAAAACCTCCACCCGCGCCATTTGCTCCGGGACGGCCACCCGCTGGTCCTGCGCCTCCTCCTGGGAAACCTTGTCCGCGCATTGCGCCATTCGCTCCGGGACGTCCAGCACCTGCATTAGGAGCCTGCTTTTTGCCATAAGTCATCCCTCCATAAAACCCAAGCCCACCAGCGGCGATGATACAGACTAACAGAGAAACAAAGAATTTATTATTCATAGCGTAATGCTTCAATTGGATTAAGTTTCGCTGCTCGACGAGCAGGATAAAAGCCAAACACCAACCCGATCCCAACCGACACACCAACGGCAAGCGCAATCGACATCCACGAGACGACGGTCGGCATTTGCATTAGGGAGCTAATGCCTTTTGAGATTCCGTAGCCCAACAGGATTCCAATCACTCCACCCATGACCGTGAGGAGAATGGCTTCTCCTAAGAACTGACTCACGATCTCGTTCTTCTCGGCGCCGATTGCCTGCCGAAGACCGATCTCGCGCGTCCGTTCCGTCACCGTCGTCAGCATCATATTCATGATACCGATTCCACCGACGAGGAGCGAGATCCCTGCGATCGAAGCCAATAGGGCGGTGAACGTATTTGTGATGCTTGAGGCGGCGCTTACGAGGTCTGATTGGTTCAAGATGCTGAAGTCGGCGAGCGCAGGATTCGAAATCTTGTGACGCTCGAGCAGGACGTTCGTAATCTCCGCTTGAGCGGCGGTCATCGAGGCGGCGTCTTTGGCTTGGACGCTGATCGTGCTGATAGAATCGTTGCCTGTTAAAAACGCGCCCAGTGTTGTGACCGGAACGAAGATCGTGTCGTCTTGGTTTGAGAAGCCGGAACCGCCTTTGACGGCTGTCACGCCGATCACCGTAAAGTCGAGTCCGTTGATACGAACCCGTTCTCCAATGGGAGTTGCTCCTTCGCCGAATAAGTCTGTGCGCGTCGTGGGTCCGAGAACAGCTACTTTTGCACGCGAGCTCACCTGTGTTTCTGTGAAAAAGGCACCTGTTTCTAAGTTCACATTTCGGACGGTGAGGTAGGCCGGGGAGGTCCCCATGATTTGAGTATTCGTATTCTTTCCACGAGCCGTGACTTGGTACCGACGCGAAGATTCAGGTGCTACGGCGAGCACACCTTCTATATCTTTGAGGGCGGCCGCATCTTCTTGTGTGAGTGTCTGTGCTGATCCTCGGCCTGCACTCGCCGCACCGCCAACCGCACGCTGCATTCCTGGCATGACGAGGAGCAAGTTGGAGCCGATCGATTGAATGCTCGATTCAATCTGCGACTTGGCTCCCTGCCCAATCGACAACATCGCGATGACGGAGGCGATACCGATGACAATTCCCAACATCGTTAATCCTGAGCGAACTTTGTTTGAAGAGACGCCTAAATAGATTTCTGCGAGCTGATCGGTCATTCTCATACGTTTGAATGTTGTTGACGCATCGCGACATTTTTTCGGTCTTCAACCAGCTCACCATCACGAATCACAAGGATTCGCTCCGCGTGTTCCGCGACGTAGGGCTCGTGCGTAATCAAAATGATTGTGCGTCCCTGTTTGTGCAATTCCTGAAACGTTCCAAGCACGAGGTCGCCTGTCTTTGAATCCAAGTTTCCTGTTGGCTCGTCTGCCAGAATAATCGCTGGATCATTCACGAGTGCGCGGGCGATCGCCACGCGCTGCATCTGTCCTCCCGAGAGCTGGTTCGAGAGGTTGAGATGTTTGTCTTCCGCCAACCCGGCGGCAATGAGCGCTTTCGAAGCTTGTGCCGTTCGCTGTTCCGGATCCATCTTCGCGTAAATCAACGGGAGCTCCACGTTTCGGAGAGCTGTTGTACGAGGGAGGAGATGAAACGCTTGGAATACAAATCCAATCTTCGTCCGCCGAATACGGGCGAGCGCTTCCGGTGGGAGGGCGGATACATCTTCCCCATCGAGCAAATAGGTCCCAGAGGTAGGGGCATCAAGCGCGCCAATGATATGCATGAGCGTTGATTTCCCTGAACCAGATGGGCCCATGATCGCTACGAACTCACCTTTCTGAATCGAAAAGGTCACTCCCTTCAAGATTCGGGTCACCTCTTTTCCAGTCGTATATTCTTTTATAATGTTCCTTGCCTCAATCATACGATTAGCGTCCCGCAGGCCGAGTAAAGTTGCCTCCACCCGCTCCTGCGCCACCACCCGTTACGCCGGGGATCCGAATGCCACCGATTCCACCTGGAGCTGGGGGAGCGGCTGATGTTGTTTGTTGTGCGGGGGTAATGGTGCGGGTCACAACCATCTCGCCTTCTCTGAGCCCGGAGAGGATTTCTGTGAGCTGATCATTCGCAAGACCTGTTTGAACGATGCGCATCTCTGGGGGAGTGGCGGAAGTTACACCTGCCGTCGCCGCACTGGTTGTTGGGTCAGGGTTTGTAAGGATCTGGACGCTTCCGCCTGTTCCTAGTGCCGCATTTGGAACGGTGAGCACATCAATACGTGAATCTGTAATGATCGATGTCGAGACACTCATTCCGGGTTTGATGCGATCATCCTGAGTGATGAAGAGTACTTTTACGCTGTAATTCACCACTCCCTGGGTTACAGTTCCGATCGCATCTATTTCTGTGACAGAGCCCGCAATCGTGAGGTCGGGGAGGGCGTCGAAGGTAAGCGTCGCTTTCTGTCCAAGTTTAATTTTTGAAACGTCCACTTCGTTCAAGCTGATCTGGGCAATTTTTGCTTGTGTCAGAAGCGTTGCGAGGACGGTTGAGGCCGAGGCTTGATCTTTTTCCTTCGCACCCACTTTTGCAATGATTCCTTCAAATGGGGCGCGGATCGTGTAGTTTGCGAGCGCGTCTTGCGCATCTCGCACTTTATTCTGGGCATCGACCACAGATGCACGACGCTGGTTAATCGTATTTTGAGCACTCGAAATATCGAGGGCGTCCGCTCCGCGTTTTAGCTTGTTTAACGAGGCCTGCGCTTCTTGCACGCGCTCTTGCGCTGAAGCGATCTCCCGAGGTTCAGGTCCTTTTTTCAATTTCTCGAGTGCGAGTTTTGCTTTGTCTAGATTCCGCAGGCCCGCCTGGTGATTTTCACGAGCCGTCTCAAACGATTGGGTGAGGGTTGTCAGAGACGCGATACGTGTTGTGATCGTTGAACGATCGCTCTGAGCGGTGCTCTTTAATCCGTTCAAAGTTGCTTCCGTAAGTGCAGCGGAGGAAACGGTGTTTTGAAGTACGTCAGAGACACCGGCCGTGAGTGCATCCATCTGGACGAGAAGGGTTCGGGTTTTTTCAATCGCCTCATCAATCTTTTCAAGAGTTTCGTTTTGAAGCGCGAGTCCATCTGTGAGCGTTCGCAATTCACGAACAGGAACGCGAACTTGTGTGTAGAGGGATTTTGTCCGGTTTAATGTGACGGAATCTTGTACAGACAAATACTGCTCATACGCATCATTTGCGGCTACTCGATCGATACCGAGCACATTGTCTGCGCTCGCGAGTGTTTGTGTAATCGTTTGTGAAATCGTTTTTAGCGTTGGGACAGCTTCGTTGTAGGCATCACGAATCATCCGAGGAGTTTTTCCATCGGAGGAAATGCGGATCTCTTCTTCTTGTGTTTCAATATCTGCTTCTGCCTGACGAAGATCGAGTGGATCGACGGGCTCACGTAGCTCATCGAGCGTTCGTTGCGCCTGCTTCACGGAATTCTCTGCTTGGAGAACGCTTACAGCGTCTGGGGGCTGCTGGAGTTTCTTTAAGGATAGCTCGGCTGATGCGAGCGAAATTTGTGCATCGCTCACATTCCTTGTCGCGTCACGTACAACCTTCTGTGCGTCTTTTGTATCTAATTGAAATAACGGTTGACTGCTGGAAACGGATTGACCAGGCGTCACCAGCACCTTTGTAATCACAGCCGAAACAGTGGGCTTAATATCAACCTGATTTAGTCCAGAGACCTGTCCACTGCCAGAAATAGAGGTGATAATGGAGCCTTTGGTCGCAGCGGCGAGAACGTAGCGCGTAGGAACTTCGGGCGTGCGGGTTTTTGCCCAGGCGACTCCGCCTCCAATGAGTCCAATGCCAACAACAGCGAGCAGAGCCTTTTTCTGTAAAAGGGTATGAAACAACGATGCCATAGACGGTTAACGACGCTCTGGGAACAAACGAATCAAATACGCTTCAATTTGTCCTTGAGCGTTCGGGGAGCCAAAGACGCCAACCTGCATGTTCGCTTGAATGTCAGTCGAGGTTGCGACGCCACGATCCGTGCGAATAGCGGTTGAGGTTCCGATCAGCACGGCTTGCTCAAAGTGATCCTTTCCTTCGATGAGAAGCGTTGTCCCGGTTGCGGACAAGACACGTCCGAATACGCCATGCGGAAGAGGCATCGGTCGAGTGGGCATGAAGCTGCCTCGTCCGCCACGAGGAGGGCGCATCATTTCTGGATAGTGTTCAGACCAATTACAGAAGTGACGCGAACGTCGTTCGCCGGCTTTTGTTCCAAGCATGAAGGCGAGGCAGAGCAGGATGAGAGCAGCGAGCGTGCCGATAACGAGTCGCAAACGCTTTGAAGGGATCGTGGGTTGCATACAATAAGAATATATCTGGTGTTCCTAGGTTAAGCGAAAAGAATGGGGACGACGGATTTCACGTAGACGAAGGAGAACGCTGAGGCTGCAGGTGACGAAAAGGACAAGGATCAGGCTAAACAGGACGGATTCAAGAGGAATGGATTCAACCAGACTCCAGCCGGCTTCTTGAGCATTGGAAAAGACAATATCTGGATCGGAGATCGCGAGCCTGCTGAGTTGAAGAAAAGAGGACTCTTCGATTTCAAGCCACATGGTCGAACGAGAAAAAAAGACATAGCCCAAAAGCCCAACGGTGGCCGTCAGGCTAAGAACGATTTCTGTCCACACGCGGCGTACGATGGAGCGCTGAATGCGCGCCATGATCCGCGCCTGAAGATCATCGGGCTCTGTTGGCTCCGAAAGGCACTCCTTCAAAAACGCACGCTCGGTCATATTTCTGCTGATACTACGAGAGGGAATAGGCTTTTGGTGCATATTACTGAACCAGGCGGTTGATAGAGCTCCGGAGTGTAAGAAGGGCTCGGCGATAGCGACTCTTCACTGTATTTAGGGGTTCTTTGACGGTTTCGGCTATTTCTTGAAAGGTCATGTCTTCTCCTTCGTGGAGAAGGAGGACTGTTCGGCTCCGTTCAGGGAGGTCTTTTAGGGCGACTTCTAGGAGTTGGGCTCGATCCGCTCGTTCGATCAACTCTGGAGGAAGCGGGCGGTCGTCCTCAATTTGGTCTTCAAACGCTTCTTCGAGGATCGATTGCTCATTCATGCTCGAGAAGGGGATCGCCTTCTTTTTCTTTAAATAATCAAAGGTCGTATTACGGGCAATCGTGAAGATCCAGGTTTTAAACGAACGATCTAATTGAAACGAGGACAACTTCCGCCAGGCCTTTAAACACGTCTCTTGAACGATGTCTTCTGCGTTCGCGCTGTCCCCACAGACACGTAGCACAAAACGATAGAGCGGGCCGGTATACCGTGAGAGGAGGGTATTTAAAGCCGCTCTGTCTCCTTGTAAGTGCGCCTGAACAAGGTCATTGTCGGTCGGTTCAGCCATAGAGGGAGCCTACCCCTTTCGCGAGCGAGAGACAAAAAACTCTGCGCCACTTGGGCGCAGAGTTTTTGAATGACTAGGGAGTGTTGCCTGCAACGTTGATGAAGGGAAGACTTGCTCCAGGAACCATCGTGTGTGGCAGTTGTCCGTTCCACTTCTGCACCGCTTCAACCTGCGCTTCCAATGCCTTGAGGGCGATGTACTTATCATTGTTCGCTGCTTCGGATTGAAGTCGAATAGCGGTTGCTTCAGCTTGTGCTTGGGCGACGCGTTGATCCGCTTGAATCTTGGCGGTCTTCAGCTCGTTCTCTGCGCGCTTCGAATCTTGTTCGGCGACCTGCTTGCGTTCGATGGCGGCTTCAAAGGCGGGGGAGAAGGACTCATTCACCATCGAGAACTGGCTGATAATAATATGATTCGGAAGGACGGAGGCTCGAACGGTTTCTTCGATTTCATTTTGGACGAGTGCACGCTGATTCAAGATTTCTTCTGCAGTGTATTTGGCGATCGTTTGTTTGATCGCGGCTTCAAGGGAGGGCTGAATCACTTTTTCTTCAAAGGCGGGACCAATTTCTTGATAGATCTTTCCAACCTGCACAGGATCTAGCTGATAGAGAAGTGCGCTTTCGATCGTGACTACCTGCAGATCCTTTGAATAGGCCTCCGAGCCTTCGGTTGTAAATTTGTTGCTGCGGACATCCATTTTAATCACTTGTTCTGCGATCGGTGTGACTACGTGAAGTCCTGGCTCAAAGACACGACCCTCAAACGCACCCCAGCGTAAGACGACGCCACGCTCACCGGCATCAATGGTGGTGAAGGGGTTTACGACGATGAGAACAACGAGTCCAAAGATCACGGCGGCGAGGAGGAGGAATTTCTTCATAGATAGAGCTATTCTGCCTGGCGGACGTGGGCGTGGGAAGGGGAAGGGGATTTTAGATTGACGGAAGGGCTTTTCGTTCGTATGATAGCGCCACAATTCGTTTATTCGGAGATCGTCTAATGGTAGGACAGCGGCCTTTGAAGCCGTGAATCTTGGTTCGATCCCAAGTCTCCGAGCCACACAAAAATCACGCTTCACTGCGTGATTTTTGCATTGCTCAGAGGGCCGTTTCTGTGATAGTCTGGCGAAGATATGAAGATGGTTGCGAGGCTCCTGCGGGGTCTGATGCTCTTTGTTTTGGGAGCATTGGTATTTGGTGTCTCGACGACACAGGCGGCGCCCTTGAGGCCCCCGGCTCGGGTTAATCTTACGAGCGCCTCAACAGCACGGGTCGTTCCCGGTCAGATCATCGTAAAGTTTAGGAAACAGCGTACAGATATTTCTAAGCTGGAAGGGGTGACGAAGGCGCGCCAATTTGCCGCGAAGCGCCGGGCACGGGTGCGGAACTTTTTGCGACGAGACAATAGTGCGGTTCTGACGATTCCGAGAGACATTACTTTGTCTCAGGCGCTTGCCAGCTACGCGGCCGATCCAGATATTGTCTATGCAGAGCCTGTCTATCGTCGCTATCGGAATAGTATTGATACCGACGACACCTTACGTACAAATTTGTGGGGACTCGATAATACCGGCCAGGTCGTGGAAGGTGTTACCGGAACAGCCGATGCAGATATGGATGTGCCCGAAGCCTGGGCGATCTCTGAAGGAGCTTCTAGTACGGTGATTGTCGCCGTGATTGATTCAGGGGTTGCGTATAATCATCCAGACCTCGCGAATCAGATGTGGGACGGTTCGACCTGCGTGGATGAGAATGGAGCGGCTCTGGGCGGCTGTTTACACGGCTATGATTTTGAAGACGAAGACCTGAACCCGTTACCAACGAGCGCTTCTCATGGAACGCACGTCGCTGGCACGATCGCGGCGGAAAAAAACAATACGACGGGCATCGTCGGTGTGGCTCCGAATGCGAAGATTATGGCGCTCAAATTCGGACTGGATACGGCAAGTGAAGTCCGAGCGATTGATTTTGCGATTCAAAATGGGGCGACGGTTATCAACGCGAGCTTCGGCGGACCAGATTTTTCTCAAGCCGAGTTTGATGCGATTGAGCGTTTCCGTGCAGCTGGTGGGATCTTTGTCGCGTCGGCGGGAAACGATACGCTCAATAATGATCTTCCAGGAAATCAAAATTATCCTTCAGACTATACTTCAGATGCGATCATCGGGGTCGCGGCGACAACCGCGCTCGACGCGCTGGCCTCGTTCTCTAACTTTGGTTCGACCTCGATTGATGTGGGGGCGCCGGGCGTGAATATTCTGAGCACGATCGCGGACTCTACAGCACTCACAGAAACGTTTCAGGCGGTGACAGCTCCGGCCGTTCCCGCGAGTTGGGTTGCGACGGGCGATTGGGGGACGCGAAATGTGAGTGGAGCCATTCGCTTATACGGAGACGCACCAAATGTTCCGTATGCCGCGGGAGCCACTTCTACGATTACTTCCCCAACGGTGAACTTAACGGGGACGACACAGGCGGAGATTAGTTTTCTTTCGCGCTGTGATACGGAGTACGGAACCTCTCCCGAGGCTGGAGGAGATTTTATGGCGCTGGAGGTGAGTGGCGATAATTCCACGTATACGGAGTTGGGGAGGTGGAATGAGGCGACCTATGATAATGATGTTGATTCGAGTAACACGCCACCACTGCTTGAATTGTACGCAGAGCTTCCGCCAGCGATACTCACGGCTCAGGCAACGTTTCGTTTCCGCTGGTTTACGAATGGGTCGAATACACCCGTGCAAAGTTACGATGGCTGTTACGTCGACAACGTCCTCATTACTCGTTTTTCGGATGGGAGCGACGAACTGTACGACTACTACAATGGCACGTCGATGGCTTCGCCTCACGTCGCTGGGCTTGTTGCGTTGGTGCAGGCGTACAATCCGCGACTGACGGTGGCGCAGGTAAAAAGTGTTGTGCTGACAACAGGGGATGCGCTCCCAGCCTTGGCGACGAAGACGACCACAGGGAAACGCGTGAATGCGCAAAAGGCTCTCGAGCTGTTTCAGCCGAAGATTGGGTATACCGTTGATGATGTTCTTCCGGCCGAGCAGATCGTCCCTGCGGAAGATGACTCGGGATTGGTGGAGGTGAATTTTCGGGTAACAGATGGTCTTGCCGGGATTCCGATCACGCTGGGAGGGTTCGGCTACAGCGTGGATGGAGGAAGTACGTGGTCGACACCAACGACGGGTGATGCGAGCGCGGCCTTTTCGAGTAATTGGACGAACGCGAGTTACCTCAGCGCAACGGACTATACGAGTACCACCTACCAGTTCACGCTCAACACACAGCACGCGGACGTACTTGAACTGAACGCAACGAATACTTCGATGCAGATCCGTTTTCAAGCCTTTGATGGGGCTGTTACGAGTACGTATGTGGTGAGTGAGGCGTTTACGATCACAAACATTCCTCCACCAACGATTACCGCACTCACGAACGATACGGTTCCTACGCAAGAAAAGACCTGGACCTGGAGCTCAGACGATCCAGCGGCAACCTTCCGATTTGTGGTTGATCAATCAGCGACCGGAACACCGAGCGGCAGTTACACGACCGCGACGACAACTTCACAGATTGGGGGAAATGGAATTTATTATTTGCATCTCCAAGCGCGTAACGCAGCGGGGAGTCAGAGCGCTGTTACGTCTGTCACCGCGATTCTGGATTCGCTTGCGCCGGTCATTACGCAGATCGGAGGAGATCAATCCATCTATATGGGTACAACCTATACGGATCCAGGGGCGACGGCTCTCGATGCGCAGGACGGGGACATCACGGAAGATATTGTCGCTACGAGCACGGTGAACACCGCGGCCGATGGTGAATATACGGTTCTGTATGGAGTGACGGACGTGGCGGGGAATAGTGGCGCCGCGACACGTACGGTCGCCGTTCTTCCGCTCGTGACAAGCAGCACAGTTCTTTTGTCATCGACGCTTGCGAGCGTGACGGAGAACAAGATTTTGATTGGAAACAACGCGCCGACCAGCTCGACGGTCACTGTTCCTTTGGATGTTTCAGATGCGGAACTTGATTTTTCCGCCTTGCTAACGGGAACATCAACGAAGCAGACCATTGTCCCCGGCGAGATCATCGTGAACGCGACTACTTCGGCCGGAACAATCCGCGTAGAGATTCCGGCGGATGTGACGATTGCCTCCACCGATTCAAGCTGGACGGGAACGGTACAGGTGCCTCAAGTGCGTTCTACAATGAGTGTGACTGTGACACCTGATACAAATAAGACAGCGACAGTCCTATCAGTTATCGAGATTGGAGCGGGGGATATTCCGCTTACATTCGACCTACCCGTCAGACTCGTATTCGGAGGTCAGGCGAGCACGTATGTCGGGTATGTCCGCTCCGGAACATTCACGGCTATCCAAACGGCGTGTAGTGGGGATTCGTTCTCCTCCGCAACTTCTCAATTGGTAGGGGGGACAACGGATTGTAAGATCACGGTTGGTTCGGATCTGGTGGTCTGGACCCGGCACTTCACATCTTTCGTAACCTATTCGCAGGCAACGATTCCAGCCCCGGTTTCAAGTGGCGGCGGCGGGGGAGGTGGGGGAGGGGGAGGAGGGGGCGGCGGTGGAGGAAGTAATGTTTCTACCCTCACGCCGGTCGCGACTACTACCGTTTCAACGACCACGGTTGCGATCCCAGTCGTAGCCCTCTCACCTACCTCAACAAGCATCCTTCCGGTGATCGAGAGTGTGACGATGGAAGTGCTCTCCAATTCGAGCACGACTGTTGCCGCTTCTTCGAGTACGAATATATTTCCTCCCGCACGAGATCTCATCCTTGAAGCGAGTGCACGTGCGCAGATTCAAAGGAGTTCTCGTGAGTTCAGTGTCGCACTCGACGCTCGCGCGGAAGATGTGACGGTGAGTTTTGTCGCCTATGGTATCTCGCCTTCAACCAAAGCGCTTGGATCAGGTGAGCGGTTGGCTGTTCTCCGTGATCAGCTCGAAACACTGGGACGCGTGAACCTTGAGGCGCTCCAAGCGCTCACGGATGGCGCTATCCCACGGGCGCGCAATCTACCAAAGGAACAGGCGCGAGCGAAACAGGTGCTCGCTGTTTTTCGTCAGATCACCGGTCACAGCCCAGACTTCAAGAATAAAGCGGATGACCTTGCGTGGAATACCCTCATGTATCGCTTGCGCTTTCCACGAAA
Source organism: uncultured Gammaproteobacteria bacterium (assembly GCA_964582475.1). Taxonomy (GTDB): domain Bacteria; phylum Patescibacteriota; class Patescibacteriia; order 2-12-FULL-60-25; family 2-12-FULL-60-25; genus JAGOTP01. The sequence continues at coordinate 426,540 of CAZOQS010000001.1, forward strand.
TCTCGCTCGAGAAAAGGCAGGGATCCTGAAATTTAGAAGCCTCTACAAACGTGTACCAACCACGCCCTTTGATTGGGCGACGGTGCGCGCGTCGGGATACGTTCTTGTAAAATAAACGTTCATTGCGAGTTGTTTGACGTGGGTTGACCGACTCAGACGCACACCTGTAACTTACAGAGAGGTGTTTTTACTTCTCTCGAATAAATCTCTTATATGGAACAAGCTCTTCGTGAATCAGACCGAGTGCCACAAACAGTCTTCAAAACACGTGTTCGAGATGAGGCGGTAGGTGGTCCGAATCCATTTCGTTGGCAGGATGTAGCATCAAAAGAAGTATTTGAGGGCAAGAAGATCGTCGTCTTTTCCTTGCCGGGCGCCTTTACACCCACCTGTTCTTCGACGCATGCGCCAGGGTATGAAGCGGCATACGATGCCTTTAAGGCGGCGGGGGTAGATGAGGTGTACTGTATCAGCGTGAACGATGCTTTTGTTATGTTTCAATGGGCGAAGCATCTAGGCGTTGAGAAAGTAAAAATGTTGCCGGATGGAAATGGGGAATTCACCAAAGCCATGGGAATGTTGGTAAAGAAGGAGAACCTAGGTTTCGGAAATCGCTCCTGGCGCTACAGTATGTATGTGGTTGATGGCGTCATTCAAAAAATGTTCGTTGAACCAGGCTTTACGGATGATTGTGAAACAGATCCGTTTGAAGTCAGCGATGCCGAAACAATGCTGGGCTATTTGAAAGGTGAGGCGAGAGCCTAGCAAAAAGAGACTTAAAAAATACACGGCATACGTCGTGTATTTTTTTGTAATTGAAAACCGCGTCGCCTGAGAAGGACCGCTGTGCGCCGGGTGGCGACATGGTTTTCAGGGACGCGGTGGGGTGGAAGGTCCGACCGTCAGTGGCGACGGTGGCGGCGATGGTGCGAGCGGTGTGCCCGCTGGCCGGACGAGCGTGAGCTCGAGTCCGGACACAGCAGGGCATAGAGCTGGTTCTGAAGGCGGGGTCGGCGACCTGCGTAGGTGCAGATGCGGCTGAGCTCCCTTGCGGACATCCGTGACCAGCACTGGATGTCCGGGATCCGCAGGCGGCCGAGCATGATGCCCTGGCCGTAGCTGATCTGCTCACCGCAGGGCGGGAGCATGGGTCGTGCGACAGGCTCCTCGGTGAGAGGGGTCGCCGTCTGGACCGTGAGTCCAGCATCGCTGTCGACGCTGGAGCGCCGTGCAGCAAGTTCTCGCCGGCGCTCTTCGTAACGCGCCCTGTACTCCTCCGCCCGTTCTGAACGGGTCAGTGGCCGATGAGCGCCATCGGCCGTCTCGCTGAAAGCGAGCTGGTAGCCGGTGAAGGCGATGAGCCCCACCAGCAGGATGGTCGCCAGCGGCGGCAATCGATGAGGCTGCGAGACGGAGCCGAGCGAACGCTTTTGCATGTGTGACCTCCTAAGGGTCGGGGGAAAGGTGTTTTGCGGGATGACTCCCTTCCGATGCGCAAACTTCTTACGCAAGAAAAGCGAATCACCCCTGAAAAACAAACATTTTTAACAAGGAACTATATCAAAATATTGCCATTCTGTCAACCAAAATGGGTGGTTTTTTGCTTGAACGAGCCATTCTCTTGCCTTTTCAGCAGACGAGCGTACACTAAGACTCTCTATATTTTTTTCCTGTATGAATATTCAGCTACTTCTCGGACGCATGCGTGAAAATTGGAAGTCGGGTCTGACGGTTGCCTTGGTTTCAATCCCGCTTTCTGTTTCTTTGGCCGTTGCATCTGAGTCAACGCCGACAGCAGGAATTATCACGGCTATTTGGGCGGGGTTAATGGCCTCTATCTTTGGAGGAAGTAACTTTAATATCATTGGTCCAACGGGAGCACTGTCGGGATTCCTCGCGACCTACGCGATTGTCCATGGAGCGCATACATTGCCGATGTTGGCGTTGGTAACCGGTGTGTTCGTGTTGATTGCGTATGCCTTCAAGCTTGAGAAATTTTTGGTCTTTGTCCCAGGAAGTGCGGTACACGGATTTACCTTGGGTGTAGCCTTTATTATTGCATTCAACCAATTCAACTTCGCATTAGGGCTAAGTGGCTTGCCGCGGCACGAGGCCTTCATCGATAACTTGTTTGAATCGTTCCGCAACATTGGCTCGATCAATCCGCAGATCTTTGTCATGTTCGTAGTATTTTTGGCAGCCATGTTCTTGATGCTGAAGTATGTGAAGAAGGTTCCGGGAGCGATTGTGCTGGCTCCGATTGGTATTTTGATTGGATACTTATCTCAGCAGGGGAGCTTGCCGTTTGTGGTCCAGACGTTGGGCTCACGCTATCCAGATATGGCGCCCAAGTTGTTCCAGGCGCCAACGTTGTTTTTTCATCCATCGTTGATCACGGCTGGTATTGCCGTAGCTGTGATTGCTATTCTTGAAACAATGTTGTCCGCCAAAATCGCCGACGGCATGACCAAAACGAAATATCACAAGCGCAAAGAAATGTTTGGTCTCGGAATCGCGAACTTAGCTTCTGGTTTGATGGGTGGAATTCCGGCGACCGCTGCACTTGCCCGTACCTCCTTGAACGTGAAGACAGGCGCGAACAACAAGATGTCTGCCACAATCGCCAGCGTGAGTATCGCGATCATCTCGATCTTTTTGCTCACGACCTTCCGCTACATTCCCTTGGCGGTCATTGCGGCGATCTTGGTCTTCGTAGCCTTCCGCATGATTGAACAGGAACACTTCATTCGCCTCTTCCACTCTGACAAAAAGAACTTCGTCATCGCGTTGGTGGTGGCGGTTGTAACGGTTTGGATTGATCCGATTGTTGGAATCCTGCTTGGAACCGCGATTGCACTTCTGATCTTCGTAGAGAAGCTCTCCCGTGGTCAGTTTGAGCTGATTGTCGATAACAACGAGCATAAGTTCGTCGATAAGATTACCTCTGAAACGCTGGAGAAGATCGAAAAAACAGGGGATACGATCATCTATTCGATCAAGGGGCAGCTCGCCTATATCAATGGGCAATCGCATATCACCCGCTTTGAGCAGAGTTTAGGTGCCTACAAAAACGTGATCTTGCGTCTTCGTGAACTTTCGTTCGTGGACTTGGATGGAGTAGATGCCTTCGATGAGATCATTACCCTTATCAAAGCTCAGGGAAAGAATGTCCTCGTTACGGGAGCTAGTCCGATCATCAGCGAGTTGTTGCACGAAAGCCATGAATACAAGAAGTTAGAAGAAGAAGGTGCTGTCTTTAAGCGCACGAGTGAAGCCTTGAGCAAGCTGGGCTACTAAGCGTTTTGGTCTCGCAGAGGCTCAATGTTTATTGGTATACTGACCACATGTCTCACCCCATGGCTGAACGTGGTCCCACAGAGCTCGTGTCTGTTGGGCGAGTAGAGGATTGGAAAGACGGAGCTGCGCGTGAAGTAAAGGTTCACAAAAAACCCATGACGATTGTCCGCATGGGAGAACGGTTCTTTGCATTGAATAGCATCTGCCCACATATGGGTGGTCCGATGTCGTGTGGACAGGTTCGTGACGGCAAAATCTATTGTCCTTGGCACGAATGGGGCTTCGACGTGGAAACGGGCGAATCACCAAATGGGCATCACTTGGAACGCTATCGAGTAGAGGTGATAAATGGAGAGGTACTGGTTGGTTGGGTCGTATGAAGCCACTCGAATTCAAACCTCTCTCTTCGTTTACACAGCGACGTCTCATCCGACTTGTTGGGATGATTGCTGTGATTGCGGGCTTTGCATTCCTTCAAATTTGGCAGATTGAAGAACGTCCCCAGCTGCCTGGAGCACCTGTCACGACCTCAGCGTCTGTTAATCTCTACTACTCCGGTTCAACCACGAGTAGCGTCGAAGCGCTCGTGTCGCGCGTTGTAGACGGGGATACGATCGAAGTAAGCATCGACGGAATGAGCGAAGCGGTGAAAGTTCGCTTGCTCGGCATGAACACCCCTGAATCAGTTGACCCACGTCGACCGGTACAATGTTTTGGAAAAGAAGCCTCGAATCACATGAAGGAGTTGGTTGAGGGAAAATGGGTACTCCTTGTTGAAGACCTAAAAGCGGATGATCGCGATAAATACGGGCGTTGGCTCCGTAATATTGTGCGTAAAGAGGATCTACTGGATGTAAACGCGACTCTGGTGGCTCAGGGCTACGCGAATGCCTATTTATCTTTTCCGTTGGATGGAAAACGGAAAGCGCAGCTGAGACTTTTAGAACAAGAAGCGAAAGCGGCTGAACGTGGACTCTGGAGCCCGTCGACCTGTGAAGGAAAAAAGTAAATTTTAACGCTGACCACGAAGAAAGGCTTCACCACTCATGGGTTTCTTTCCTTCGGGTTGAACTTCATCTAAGACAAGTAACGAGCCATCACCGCAGGTGAGTGTGAATTCAGTTGGTTTTGGTTCTGGACTCGTGTGAGCTCGCAAAACTTTTAAGCGTTTCTCTTTGTAGTCCACAGATGTTCCTGGCCAAGGCGTATAGGCGCGAACAAGCTGTTCGATTTCGATGGCTGATTTGCTTAGGTCGATTTTTCCATCTTCGCGTGAAAGGAGTTTTACAAAGGTTGCAGCGGCATGATCTTGTTCTTGTGGAGTTACGCCACCTTCAAGAAATGCATGCAGTGTTTGTACGAGGAAGTTTGCACTCGTTTTTGAAAGGCGTTCGCTGAGTGTTTCGGTTGTATCGGTTGGAAAGATGTCTGTCTTCATCTGAGCCAGGATGGGTCCGTGATCCATGAGCGCATCCATCAACATGATTGTGATACCGGTTTGCGTGAGACCGTCGCGAATAGCGGCGTTCATTGGGACAGCGCCACGGTACGCGGGGAGCAGCGAGGGGTGCACGTTCAAAACGCCTTGAGGATACAAATTTAAAACACGCTGAGAAATAATCTGACCAAAGCTCGCAACCACGGCAACATCCGCTGGGAGTGTTTTTAGTACCTCGTAGGCTTCGTCAGATTTCACTTGTTCGAATTGAAAAACAGGCAGACCTAGTCGCTCGGCAGTCACTTTTACGGGTGGAGCGGTCACAACGCCTTGTCGTCCCGCGGGACGATCGGGTTGGGTAACGACACCAACAACGCAGACTGTAGAATCAAGTGCTAACGCCTCAAGGCTTGGAAGCGAAAAGAGGGAAGTTCCGTAGAAGACGACGCGGGTCATGGAATTCACGTTTAAATACGAGACGTACCCTTAGTTACAATTTTTGTCGCTTTATCGATAAACAGAATACCATCGAGGTGATCGATCTCATGTTGGAATACGATGGAAGGAAAGCCTTTGAGTTCAAGCGTGACGCGTTTGCCGTGTCGGTTGATGGTTTCAACGGTGATTTTTTTGTGACGTGTGACGAGCCCAAACTGATCTGGAACACTGAGACAGCCTTCTTCACTTTCGATCATCGTCTCTGATTTTTTTGTGATGACCGGATTCATGTAGCACTCAGGGCGGGCACCGGTATTTACGACGATGGCGCGAATATTTCGTCCAACTTGTGGGGAGGCGATTCCGACTCCATCCGCGATAAACATCGTTCGTACGAGTTTATCTAGGTAGGCCTGGAATTCCGGGGTGGTGATTTCTTCAACCGTAAGTTCAACCGAGCGCTCGCGGAGGCTCGGAGTCGGGAGAGTGACGATCGAAAAGACATCTGACATAACACTCAATGCTACTTGAAAAAGGCGATTGGATCAAGGTCTATGAGCGCGACAGCGGCGAGGGGCTGAAGGAGCTCAACCAGCGTGTTTTCTGGAGTATCTGGGCTAAATAGGAGGTGAATGGCCGTTCGCTCGCTTGCCCCGGCGCGGCGAAATTCGATTTTATAGGGCCCTTCGAGGGTTCCTTGGCCGGCAATTCTGAGCTTCGCCGCCTCGATCCAGGCGGCTACTTCTTTCTCTGGGCCATCAATCAAGCACTTCACGCGTCGCCAGGTAGGGGGATAATGGAAGAGGCGGCGGCTCCCGAGTTCGGTTTCGAAGATCTGCTTCACGCCCTCTCCTGTTTTACCTTGCTCCCAGAACGGGAGGTCTTGTTCAAGTGATTGGATGAGCAGGGTCCCTTCGGCCTGCGCGACGCGGTTCATGAGTCGGCGGATAGCGATCAGGCGTCGTTCAGCTCTACGGACATCTTCAATCATCCCACCCAAGAGTTGGCCGATGGTCACGACGACAAGTGCTTTTGTTGGAATGGGTTGTTCGAGCTGATCATTGGTTGTGTCGCGCCATTCAACCGGTGTCTCGGGTTCGGACTGTTCCCAGGCGCGCTTGAGCTGTTCGATCCCAGGCATCGCTTTTCCAAGATCGACGCCACCACACGCCGTACACGCGAGGGGAAGCTCTTGGGTTTTGCCACACGAACGACAAATCGCATGATCTGCTTCCGCAGCGACCGGGGAAGTGCAGTGCACACACAGCGCTTGCCAGCCGCAATCGCGACAGGCGAGTCGAGCGGCTCGGCCGCGAATGGGATGAATGATGACACGTGGGCCGTCATGCTCCTCAAGTGACAGGAGTGTATCCGCTTGAATACTCGGAATCGCAGACCGACCACGTGGATGATAGACGTTCGTTAATAACTCACAGGCGATATCTGGGGCTTGGGCGCCGGCATGCAGTGGAGGAGTGAGGCCAAAGGCTTCCACCGTGACACCCGCATACTTCGCTGCCCAGCCTGCTAAACGACGGGCATCGTAGCGTGGCGCTTGTTCGTCTTGCTTGTGATCGTCATTCTCCGGTTCGTCAATCAACACGAGATCAGCGGTTGGGGCGAGCCATGCTCCGAGACGCGTAGCGATCAAACAGGAGGCTTCTCCAGAAAGGAATTTCGACCAATGATCGTAGTACGCTCCGTCGTTTAGATCGCCATGCAGGGTGAGCGCTGGAACGGCATCCGTGTGCAGGGCGGCTTGAAGCGCGGGGATTCGATTGGTCCAAGGTGTGAGGATGAGTACGCGCTGGCCATTCGCGAGCGCTGCCTTCGCGCGTGTCACGAGCGCCGCCTCGTGATCCGTTTGCCAATGTGCGCTGGCGGTTCCCGTCGCCTTTGGAGAAGAATATTCTTTTATCGGCGCCGGTTCTTTCGGAAGCCGTTTAGGGAGTGCTCCAAGCCAGGCGTGAAGCACAGTTGGAAGTGAGGAAAAGGTTCGCTCCGCGACCCACGTGAGGAGCTCAAGGCACTCGGACGAAAAACGAAACGAGACCGGGATCGGTCCAGTGATTGCTTTTACGCGTGTTGCATACGCGCTTGTTGGTTTGATTTGTCGGATGATCGCTTCGGTTTGGTGTCCGCGCAATGGGACATAGACAAGCTGTCCGACCTCGTATGCCTCGTTGTCTGGAAACGAATAATCAAACCCATTCAGGCCAAAGGGGGTTCTGCGAATCGGAATGACCTCGGCAAACATCAGACAAGTTCAAATTCAGCCGTCAGCATCCCAACGCCAAACGGGGCTTCGTAGCAGAGAACGCTGGGTTTCACGTGCATTTTTTGAATCGCTCCTAGAAGCGTCACGATCGGTTGTGCGCCGCATTGCTGAGCCTCCTTCAAGACGTCAGGGCTCAAGGCGATAATCGGCGCTGGGTTCACTTGAGCGATCGCTTGTTTCACCGCTTCTTCGAAGGCCGGGCCTTCTGTATTGATTCCTTGCTGAGAATATTGATTCGACCGGTGGGAAAGATCCGCCGCCGCAAAGAAAGCGATTCGACGCGTATCATCATGGATGACCTGCATCACTTCTTGTCCAAACTTCGCATGCTCTTCGTTCGATAAGCCGGAAATGCTCAGTGGAACGATCTTCATTGCGGGAAGGTGACTGAGGAGAAATGAGAGAGAGATCGTCATGCCGTAATCCAGCTTCTCTTCACTCATGAGAGAGAAAGGGATAGCGGTCTCGCGCATGTGACGATGGAGTCGATCAATGAAGAGCGAATCGCCCTTTGCTTGAACGGTCGTCCCATGATCGCCAAATTCCTTGAGGTTGCCCGTGTAGCTCGGGGCGATATTGCAGCTGAAGCCATCCGGGTAGTAGGCGGCGTGCGAAGAGATCAGGACCAGCGTATCAGGCTTCGTCGCATACAAATGCTCCTCAAGCGTTCGATAGGCATCGAGCGTATGGGTCAGCGATTCACGATGCTCCTTTCCAATGGTTGGAATGAGGAGCGGTGAATGGGGGGCGATAGCGGAGAACACGAGCATAGAAGGGGTTTAAAGCGAAGGAGAAATACTAGCTGCGGCGAGTTCGGGGACCTCGATTGGAGCATGGGGCTGAAGGATCATTCCAATCGGGTAGGTTTCAAGCAAGCGGTCCGGTAATACGACGACGTTCTTCCACTGATACCCAAGCTCTAGGAAGTCCGCTTCGCTCGTGATGGGTCGGCGTTGGCCATCTTCGACAACGTATACCGATGCAGACGTTTTTCCACGAATCAGTTCTCCATTTTGCAGGCCGTAAGCAGTTCCTTCTTTGACAGCAGCTACCTGCTTCGCGGTCCAAGTCTTTGCTGGTCGTCCACGGAAGTACAGTGTCAGGAAAGAGATGTCAGGAATGCGTTGGCGGACATTGTTTTCGATGTACCAGTAGACTTTCGAAGGATCCTTCACGAGCAAACCGGTTGGATAGGTGGTCGAAGTCGTGATGTCGACTCCGTCCGTGTAGCCTTGTAAATCAGATGCTACAACCTCAATCAACTCATCCTCATTGAAGCCAAATTTCTCAAAGGCTTTTGGTTGGATGAGGCGTTTCGTTGTTCCCACGAGAAGATAGCGTTCGCCTTCAGCGAGCTGCACGAGCGAGTAGTTAGGGAAATTCACGGGCGAACCAAGACGATAGCTGCTCAGCCGACTATCATCGGTGACGACGATTTTGCTCGTATCGACCAAGGAGGCGGCGACAGCGCCGTTTTTAATCGGGCGTCGTTCACCATTTCGTAACAAGTACAAATCGCCAGATGTTTTTCCACGCACAATTGTTCCTTCAGGGAAACGGAGGGCAAACCAACGCTGCCAAATTTTCCAGAGATTAAAATTGCCAGCAATGTGAGGCGTGTAGCTATAGAGCATAGCCGTGGCATTGTTGACGGGTGTGACGCTTTTTCCACTAATCGTCACGGTCTTGCCTGGTGCTTGACCCGCAATCGTCGTGCCGCGTGAAAGAATCTGCATTAAATATTTTTCCCGATGCTGTTTCGCGGCCCATTCAATCTGGCTCGCGAAGCCACGGAATTCTTGAAGTCGAGGATCATTCATCGAGCAGTCATCACAGATCGCATAGCCCGTTGCCCAATCGAGTTGTTTTTGGCTCGGACTCGGATCGTCGACTAAGCTCTGTTCTTTTTGGAGGAGAGCGAGGAGGTAATGCGGATTGACTTGGTAGGTCGTGGAAACACGCCAAATAATTTCTGCAGCGGATCGTTCAACGCCATCGATATCGAGCGTGCGGTATTTTGCGAGACTTCCTGGGCGGGATTGGAGAAACGTTTGAACGTCATTTAAATCCAGACCGCCTAATCCAAAGATGTCTCGATCATCCAAGACATAGTTCGGGTTAAAGGTGGGGTTCGCGTTACTTTCCCAGACATCCATCAGTTCTGGGGGTGTTTGGGCAAATAACGCAGCCGGGGAAGTATAGAAAAGGCTCTGAGCAACCAAAAACCCAGCGAGGAAGCGTTTTCCTGGCACAAAAGCGGCAAACAAAGATCGCATGGCTAAAATGGTACCTCACCGTCCAGCCGCGTGCTAGCATAGACCAAGATTGACTGCTGCTATGTCTCGTTACTCCTTTTTTGGATTGCCGCTAACGGTTGTGCTCCTCTGGGGAGCGTTGTTTGCGAGTTCACTCGTGTTACCGAGCGTAAATACTGGGATATTCGCTTCGCCCGATGAGACGGCGGTGGCGGTTTCGCTGACGCGCATCGCGGAAACAGGGAGTGGAACGGTGAATGAATCGCTCGCACCCGCCTTCCCGTGGCTGCATCCTCGAAGTTATGTGGCGACCGGAGAAACGATCGCACCGGTTGGATTTCTCGGTTGGCCGTGGTGGTTGGCGCAGATCCATCGCGTGCTGCCGCTCGTTCCGCTCGTCTGGCTCGCGAGTCTGTTGGCTGCGTCGGGGGTGATCCCCTGGTATTTTTTGCTTCGGACCCGGTTTGGGGCAGCGGCGGCTTGGTGGGGGACGGTCCTCGCTTGGACCTTTCCGCCCGTTCTGTTGTACGTGAATCGTTCGTTCTTTAGTCACCTCCCGCAATATTCTGCAGCCTTGTGGGCACTCTTGGTGCTCGTCACCCTTTTGCGTACGCATCAACCAAGTACTCGACGTAAGGTGCTGATGCAGATCGGGGCAGGCATTCTTATAGGGATCTCCCTTTCGTTTCGTCCGGTTGAAGCGCTGTGGCTCTTGCCGTTGATCGGGCTCGTGTATGCCTCTTTCGGGACCATTGCCTGGCGGAAACAGGGGATGGTCTTGGTGGGAATGCTCCTTGGGTTGCTGCCACTCTTTATCGTCCAAGCCCAAACCTACGGAAGCTGGTTTCAAGTGGGTTATTGGGTGCAATCGAATACCGACCCAACCGCGGTCACGATTCCGCAACAGGTATCTACCGTTGCGCGACCTTGGTATTACGCATTTGCTCCCTACGGCCTTCATCCGAGAAATGTGCTGTGGAATGTTCAGTCCTTTTTCTTGAATTTTTTGTGGCCGTGGGTGGTGTCTTTTGGCCTTGGGGGAGTTGCATTAGCCGTCCTACAGCGACGAGCGAGTACCGGGCATTCGATTCGCCAGTTGTGCATGCAGGCAAAGCAAATCCTCTCCGCTCATGCGCCTGCTCTTCTGATCAGTAGCTTTGTTTTTGGCTGGCTGCTGCTTGTGTACGGGAGTGGGCTGTATACCGATCACGTGCGTTTTGGGGCCATCACCGTCGCGAATTCGTTTCTGCGCTATACGCTTCCGTTTGGATTTTTCTTTGCGTGGTGCATGGCCTCGGTCTATGCACGCGTGTCCATAAAGACACCGCGTCTTCGTCTGCTCTTCGTTGCAATTGCCCTGATCCTCGTTGGTCTAGGTGCCTACAGCGCTTTTACGCGCGATGAAGAAGGGATCCTCGCGACGCGTCGGGAGCTGATTCGGTACGCGACGATCCGTGAAGCAGCGCGAACCGCTTTTCAACCAACCGATGTGATTCTCTCCGAACGCTCAGATAAGATTTTTTTCCCTGTACTGCGTGCGATGAGTCCCATGCCGACCTCCGAACAGATACGCGCCTTCGCTCGCGCGTCGACCTCAACCGGTCTTGGGCTCTTCAGTCGTCCGTTGTCGTTTAGTGACCGAGACGCCTGGCGGAAAATGGGGTACGATGTCCGTGAATTGCAGGCCTTCGATCGCGAGCGCTTGTACCGTTTGACCCCTTTCCTCCGATGAGTAAACGCCTCCCTCCTGTTCTTTTCGGTCTGCTCCTCGCGCCCTGGCTCGTTGCGTTCTTCGCTGTGTGCATTTTGGTGTTGAAACACATTCCCCCCAGCGGTGTCTGGCAGCACTCGCTGATTTTGGATGGGACGTCTCCTTGGTTGGCAACATTTTTGCCTTCAGAGCGCGTAACACGTCCGTTTCAGCAAAGCGATGGAACGACGGTACAACGAATCTTAGCCGAACCTGTGTACGCCTCAGCGCGTGTGCCGATTGTGGCCGACTCAGCTGAGCTCGCGCTTGAAGCGAAAGTTACGCGGCAGCCTCTGATTGAGTTAGGGGGAAGCCAAGACTCGCTTGGTTCGACCGAGACCACACCTGTCTGGAGTGAGGTGCTGGCGCGTGGATGGCGACGGGTGGAGCACGAAACGCTGACGGGTTATGTCCGTGAAGGGCTGCCGGATGATCGTCTCTGGCTCGCGCCCCCTGAGCGCGTGCTGTTGTGGCATGCGTCCACCACGTTGCGCGAAGTCACGGATCTCCCAAGTATCGAGCGCAGCGTCTCGTTATCGCTTCGTGGGTCGCATGATGTGTATTTTCAGCCGACGAGTGGGACGAATAAATTTATCGTACGCGTTCAAGACATGAATCGTGTCGCGACGGGGGGAAATTCGCTTGCTCTGCGTCTGTTGCTAGGTGATGAAGTCTTGTGGACAAATGTGTTGACGCTGCCCGCACGAGCAAACGACGCGCCCAGTTCTGTCTTTGAGAAAACGATTCAATTCAATACGCTCAAGCCAGGAACGTATCGTCTGGCGATGTCGGCGGACGATGATATTTTTTTACGAGGGATCACCACCAATGTCCGCCATTGGGTGATTGGCCCACGTTTGTATGTAGGGGATCAGACTGGTTACGCCACAACAACCTATCCGCTTCACGCCTGGACGAATTCGCAGCACATTACAGCCGAGACGCGACATCGCGAAGGATTACAGCCCGTACATTTTGGGAACGCGGTGGTGGATGTTGGTCAAACACATTCGATTTACCGCTTGTCCCGTATTCCGAGTGAGCGGGCAGGAGATTTGGTGGTCGACGCTCCCCAGGGAGATATCCTGATCTTTGGCGATGGGTTTTTCGCTTTCGAACCCGAAGCGCTCTTCTTGCCAAAGCCTCGTCGCCTGACAGATCAATCGAATCCGGTGGAAGAGGGCATTGAGGTCATTCAAACCTCGTACAAGCCGCCACAGATCCTTCCAGATGGGTGGCTGCGTCTCTCTGCACAGGTTCCGCTTCTACAGGATATCGATCGGGTTCGTTGGACGTTGGGCTTGCCTGGAATCACGACGCGTCAGGGAGCGATTGATATCCGCCGCGCCGAAGTGACCTATCGTAGAAACGCCGCCGCCAGCTGGCGAGATTGGATTAAACTTGGTCGTCGTGAACTCGCCGCCGCTTGGCATCGTCTATGAAGTCTTTTCTTCTATCCGTCTCACGCCAATGGATGTGGCATCTCTGCCATGCACTTGCGTTACTCCTCGGCGTTCTCGTGATTTTTGAACGCTTAGTTCCAGGCGCGGTTTTGGGTCATGCGCCACTGTTTGTCGCTGTGCCGCTTTTGATTTTATGCATGACCTTTCATCCAGCTGCTCGGAAACCGGCACGCTGGTGGCTGTTGATTGATCTCTGGGTGATTGCGGCGTTATGTGTTGGACGTATCTCGCTGCAGCTCGCTCCCGACGCTCCGCTCGCGTGGCTTGTGGGAGGGTTTGCGACCGCTCTGGTCTTCGCCTTCCTTTGGATTTTTTCTCACGACTTTGACCCTGATTCCTCGCGCGAGCTAGAGTAAAGATCTATGTCTGATTCCTGCTTGTTCTGTCGGATTGTGGATGGGTCCGTTCCCGCAACCCGTGTCTATGAAGATGAGACGTCGATCGCGTTTCTCGATCTCTATCCCGTGACACCGGGCCATCTTCTCGTTATCCCGCGCAAACATTCGATCGCGCTGCATGATGCGGAGCCAGAAACACTCGCGAACCTTCTCCCCTCGATTCAGCGTGTTGCGAGAGGTCTCTGTCACGCGCTTCAAGTCGAAGGCTTCAACCTCAAACAAAATAACGGCAGTGTTGCCGGTCAGGTTATTCCGCATTTACATTTTCATCTCATCCCACGTCGAACAGAGGACGGACTGAAACACTGGCCCTCGAGCGCATCCGATGCAGCCGATCAAGAGGTCTTAGCCGCCCGTATCGCCGCTTCTATCCACGCTACATCCCCGGAAGTTTAAAGATCCCTCGATCTTTCCCACGCGTTCCGACAACAAAGATGTCTGTTCCTTGAAGGGCGACATCGTATACCTCATCAAACACACCTAACTGAATCGGGCGTGGGTCCTGGCCGTTATCAAGTGTCAGCGCAAACACATTTTGCGCATCTGCTACGTAGAGTACGCCGCCGTCTTCGTTCCACACCGCATTTCGAATAGGGGTGCTTTGACGCCAAATGACGCGCACAGGCTTATCTGGGCTCCATAGGCTGATCTCATGTTCGTTCACAAACGCTGCGTGTGGGTTTTTTGTGTCAGGACTCCAGCGTGGATAGTCGCCTTCAGCGCGCATGGCGTCTGGCAGACCGCCTAAACGTAAACGAATGCCGAGCCAACGCGGGCCATCGGACAAGAACAGGTAAGGTCGATGCCATTCCGTAATCGACCAGAGCCCATTTGGGAGGGAAAACAGTCGTCCCAAGAACGAGCTATCTGAGAGCAGTAACTGACCTGTTGTCGTAGTTGTGCGTAACTCGATCGAGCCGCTTTGCTCGAGAGTGTCGCTCGCGAGGACGGTCCGTTCAATCTTGCCGGTGTCGGCATCAACGGTCAGCGTACTTCGTCCGCTCACCCCGATGAGTTCCGTTCCTGACCAGTGGTAGCGTCCTTCGGGAAGGGCTTCGACCGTCGTGCGAGCACGGGCCGCTTTCACGAGCCAGCTGTTAGAAACATCCATCGACCCCCCTAAGAGGACCGCTTCTCCATCGGCTCGCCAGCGCAAGGGAAGTGTCGCGATCGAAGGAGAAGGGAGAGAGACGGGCACAAAGTTAGCGCTCTGGGTTGAGCTCCACCAAGCAAGTTGTGTCCCCGTGTCGGTTGCTTGAAAGGCGAGGAGTCGTTCTCGCGCAGGATCGTTCGCTAACCGGATATAGGATCCCGCAGAGACAAGGAGCGGCTCACCTTGTCGCCAAAGACGAATATGGTCGGTGAAGGCGACTCGTTCAGCGCGTACAAAAATATCCTGTTGCCAGGAACCATACTCAGGCTTGGTGACAAGGACGCTGTGCCAGCCGGGTGTGATCTGTTGAAACGTAACGGGTGTCTTCTCGCCTGTATCTCGCCCATCGATCACGACGCTCCCTCCGCTGGGCGTTGAATCGACGATCAGTGTTCCATTCCGTTCGACCGCCCCTTTCTTAAAATTATAGCGATACCCGGACGTGTAAAAGACGAGCAGCGGCGCCGTTATAAAAAAGATCACGACGTACATCCAGGGGAGGATTCGTCGGATGAGAGGCGGTTTGTAGGAATGTGTGCTCGACATGTAATTGTCTAAACGATACACTCATCACGTTTCGGTCGACAAGCGACAGGGCTTCGAGCAAGGGATTTATTCGCTTATATTGGTTCACTTTTGCTATGGATTTGATCATTCAGGGGGGTCAGAAGTTAGAAGGGAAAATCGCCGTCAACGGCTCTAAAAACGCAGCAGGTCCGCTCATTGCCGCGTCCGTTCTCGTGAAAGGCAAGATGCAATTCGCGAACGTTCCACGTCTGACGGATGTGCTGAAGCTCTTGGAAATTTTAGAAGGGATGGGCGCCAAGATCGAATGGACGGGCGAGCATGCGCTCACGATCGATACCAAAGACATGGATCCTTCGAAGCTCGACCGAAAGCGGATGAAGAGTATGCGCTATTCGATTCTGCTCTTAGGTCCGATGCTCGCGCGTTTCCGCAAAGTGGTCGTTCCAGAGCCAGGAGGCTGTAACATTGGCAACCGTCCAATCGAGACGCACTTGTTTGCCCTCTCCTCATTGGGAGCAAAGAGTGAACGCGATAGTGACGGAACGCTCTATCTCGAAGCGGAGAAGTTGAAAGGTTCGTATGTGATTTTGCCAGAGTTCAGCGTGACCGCAACGGAGACGTTGATCATGGCGGCTGCGGTAGCGACGGGAACAACATCAATTCGCTTAGCGGCGGCTGAGCCACATGTGCAGGAGTTGTGTGAGTTCTTGAACCTGTGTGGAGCGAAGATCAGCGGTCTCGGAACACATGATCTCGAGATCCAAGGTGTGAAGACGCTGCATGCGCCAAAGACCGTCTGGTCGGTGATGCCGGATATGATCGAGATGGGGACGTTCGCCGCCGCAGCGGCTGTGACGCGGGGAACGCTCGACATCGGTCCCGTCATCCCTTCGCACTTGGATGCGACACGTTCCTTACTTCGACGCATCGGGGTTCAGGAAGAAATTAAAAAGAACCGCTGGCACGTGAAAGGAGTTGCACATATGAAGGCCTTCAAGTTGCAAGCGATGATTTTCCCAGGCTTTCCAACGGACTTGCAGGCGCTCTTCGGGCTGATTGCAACGCAGTGTCACGGAACCAGCCTGATCCAAGAGCCACTCTACGAATCTCGTCTCGGATATCTAAACGAGCTGGCCAAGATGGGGGCGAACGTCGTGATCGCCGATCCACATCGTGCGGTCGTGAGCGGTCCAACCCCGCTTTACGGAACAGAAATTCGCAGCCTTGACCTGCGCGCAGGAGCAACCATGATTCTGGCAGGCTTGATTGCGGAAGGAGAAACAATTATCCACGATGCAGAAATAATCGCGCGCGGATACGAGAACCTAGATGAACGTTTGCGTGGTGTTGGAGCAGAGATTGGTCCTATTCTATGAACGAACTTTCACCGTCACATCGATCGAGAAAAATAATCGCGTCCTTCTTGTTGTTGGGCGTAGGATTTTTTGGAGGTCGCCTCACGCAGGTCGGACGGGCAGGCGAGAGCGCTCCTTTTCCCTGGCAACAGACGACGAGCTCGGTTGCGGTGCGCGGTGTGGGTCAGGCGATGCCGAGCAACATCACGGCGGAAGACATTGAATTCCGCCGTTTTTGGGATCTGTGGCGTTTGTTGAAAACAAAATACTACCGTCAGCCAGTTCCTGATCAGCAGCTCTTTTACGGAGCGATGGAAGGTCTTGCGAAAGGAGTGGGGGATGATTACACGACCTACTTCCCTCCGGAGGACGCAAAAGAGTTCGAGTCCTCCCTACAGGGGGAGTTTCAAGGGATTGGGGCAGAGATCGGAATCAAAGACGAGCAGCTTCAGATCATCGCGCCGTTGCCAGATACTCCTGCGGAACGGGCGGGGTTGATGCCGGGTGATGCGATTCTGAAGATCGATGACAAAGAAACGACCGGAATGAGCGTGGAAGAGGCGGTAAAACTCATCCGAGGAGAGCGTGGGACGAAGGTCACCTTAAACATTTTCCGATTAAGCCAGAAAAAACCCCCCTTTGACGTTTCCATCCAGCGTGACATAATCCAGGTTAAGAGCGTCACTTGGGAGATGGCGACCGGGTCAAAGCGGATTGCGATCGTTGAGATCAGTAATTTTAGCCAAGATACAACCAGCTCGTTCCGTGATGCTGTTCGAGAGATTTTGGCGAAAGATCCGCAAGGATTGATCGTCGATCTCCGAAACAATCCAGGAGGGTACCTTGAAAGTGCGGTTGATATTGCGTCGGAGTGGGTTGGAAAAGAGATTGTTGTGAAAGAGCGTCGCCAAGGAAAGATTATTGAAGAGATGCGCGGCGAGATGCCTGCACGTCTGCATCAGATTCCTACGATTGTTCTGGTAAACCAGGGCTCAGCCAGTGCCTCTGAGATTGTTGCTGGTGCGCTGCAAGATGGGGGATTCGCCCGTCTTGTAGGAATGAAGACGTTTGGAAAGGGGTCCGTGCAAGAGTACGAGCCACTTCCAGACGGTTCTGCAGTAAAGATTACCGTTGCTGAGTGGGTGACGCCGAAGGATCGAACGATTCAAAAAATTGGATTAGAACCAGATGTGTCCGTTGACCGGACCGCCGAAGATTATGAAGCCAAACGCGACCCACAACTCGAACGAGCCTTGGAGCTTCTTACCAACCCGTCGCATTCAACGACGACCGTCGGGGTCCCCACCACGACGAACCGGAACTGAAGCCAGTCTCCCTTTTCAAGCCGTCACTTCTGCCGGTGGAATTATCTTTCGCCGACGAGAAGGTCGGGTCGAGGTCTTCTTCGTGAAGAATGCGACCGGACGTTGGACCTTTCCGAAAGGAAAGCAGCAAGCCCCAGAAACCCTGGTTGAAGCAGCTATTCGAGAAATCCAAGAAGAAACAGGTCTCACCGGTTTGCGCTATATCGCCCCGATCGGGAGTACGATGTTTCGTTTTCGCCAAGAAGGGGTGCTGATTCGCAAAACAGTGCATTATTTCTTGTTTGAAGCACCCGCGGATGCAAAGGAGCATATGACGGGTCTTGAAGGAGGGATGTGGGAGGCCGCTTGGGTTCCATTGGAACGCGTCTTCGACGTGAGCAGTTATCGGAACTTGGACCGTTTACTCGCTCGTTCGCTCCGTATGATTGGTCAACAAGCGAACCTTGTAGGAACTAAGGAGGGTTCTAATCCGTTGTCCACATAGAATAGATCTAAAACAAGCGAAATTTTTTGGTTCCTATCTAGACGGTTATTTGGGGAGCGCATACACTGGTTCGTATGCGTTCATCGTTTTTTGTTCTTTTGTCACTCATGGTGACGTTTGGAATTGCGGCGCTCTTAGGTGAGCAGGCGCAAGCACAGGTTGCAGATGCGGGGACAGGAGTCTCTTCGATCGTGGATCTGCTTCCATCTGCGCCCACCGAGCGCACATTTTTCCGTATGGCGGATGGGCGCTGGTATGACCCACGTTCTGGGTACAGCGCCGCCACCGAGCGAGCCTTGCGAGATTTGATCAACCCACCGGCTATTGTTGCGTCAGCGTCTGAAGTTGTCGCTGTACCGGTTCCTCCGCCCCCTGTATTTTTTCAGATGGCGGATGGGCGCTGGTATGATCCTCGTTCTGGGTTGAGTGCCGCTTCTGAACAAGCGCTCCGTGATTTGATTAATCCTCCCACCCCTTCTCTTGGTGTCGCATCCGCACCGCTCCAAGAGTTCCCTCTGGTGCAAGCGATTCGTCGTGGGCAGGCCATGTTGCGTGAACAGTTGGTGCAATCAGATCAGCTCTTAGCGACGAAGCCTGATTGGGCGCCGGTTGTGTTGGCGGTTTGGCGGTCGGCGACGAATCAAATTGATCTGATTAATATTGAAAAGCGTGGCACAGAAGTACGCGGCACCGATCCACGAATTTCAGAAGCGGATGTGTTGTTGTCACGTCAGCTGCAGAGTCAGTATAAGCTCGCCTCTGACAGTGACGTCGTCGTTGCGATTCGCTATCCGCTGTATCGTGAGGTGACCGTTGCGAAGAAAACGAAATACCAACGAGAAGATGTAGTTTATTCCCCATATTCACCGATGCTCAATACGGAGGAGATGGTACGTTTTGGGCATGCGTGGTTAGACGCAGAATTTCAGCGCATTGCAGATGATCTTCGCGCGCGAGGCGTTCGTTCGCGCTTTGATCCCTCCAAGTCCTTAGCGGACATGCTTTCGCCTGAAGTGGCGCGCGCTATTTTAGTCATTGAGCATACGGATGAAACGTCGCTTGAACGTGATGCAGCCGCTACATACGCGAAGATGTTGGTGACCGTTGCGGCTAACGCGACGACTTCGTATGCCTACAGTGATTCGCATGTTGGAGCACAAGGGTTCGCGCAGTTCATGCCATCAACCTACACGTTGGTAGCGAAAGATAAGGCGCTAGGGTTGCCAGCAGAGGTTCAAGCTGGAACACGTTCCTTTGAGACGGCGATCAAGGCGCAGTTGGTGTATCTCGATCGCTTGTGGTCCGTCATGCCAGAGACGGCAAAATCACTCCTTTCAACCAATCCAGACCGCGCAGCGGAGTTTGTAGTAGCAGCCTATAACGGGGGGGAAGGGCGTATCCAAAAAGCGTCAGCAGTGTGGGGCGAGGAGTGGGCGACGCCAGATAAAGCGGAATTGAAAAAAGCACAAGCGAAAGTGAATGCAGCTAGTGCAGAGGTGAAAAAAGCAAAAAAAGCCGTGACGGCTGCCAAGGCAGGAGTGGCTAAGACGCAGGCAAACGCTGCGTTAAAGAAGGCGAATACGGCATTAGCGAACGCACAAGCCGTATTAAATAAGATGGAGTCAGGAACTCTCAGAGATGAAACCATCGGCTACGTGGCAAAATTCAAAAATGCCCTGAAAGGGATTCGTTTGGTGAAGGCTTCGATTGAAGGGAGTCGCACCGTAAACATGGCGAGCGCTCCTACGAACACAACAACGACAACGTTTTAACTAGCCAAGCGCGTTTTTACTTGTTCGATGATGGTTTTTTGAAGTTGTGTATGGGGGAACATGCCAGCGACATTGAAGGTCGCTATCTCGCGTGTACCGGTTGCTTGAAATGGACGGGCGATTTCAACGGCGGAATGTGAGCCGAGCGCATGTAGGCGTCCGTGTAAGCTGTCGGCGCGGTGGAAGAAAATCAAAATAGCTTTCGCTTCTGGCGCGTAGCGGATCAGTTCTTCAACGACGCCGTCGGTCGCGTCGATGTCTCCATTGGCTTCATGCAAGTCTGTCTCGGTGAGGTAGGTCCAAACGAGACCATTGGTTGTATCCGTTTCCAAACGAGACAGCGCAGCTCCCCACAAGCGCAATGACGCGACGGAGCGAGTGCGCCAGATTCCGTAGACAACTTCTTCGCGACGACCTCCAAGGGCTACGAGCTTTGCCGCACGTTCTAAGGTTTCTGATTGCAGATTGGGTGTACGGAAGGCACGGGTCTTCGCAACAATGCCGGCGAGCAAACAAGTAGCTACATCTGGGGTCAAGCGATCAGCAGCCCAGGTTTCGAGCCAGGCGTGCACGACTTCGGCTACCGCTGACTTACGTAAGTCGACAATGTTAATCTGACCCCAATATTCGTTGGCTGCATTGCAGTCGATATTGATCGTCACGACACGCGACAAGAAGTCGGTTTCGCGACGGCTCAATTCTCCGAGGGATTGTTTGTCGGAAGCGCCGAGCGTGATCACTAAATCGTAGCGATCGTCCGCGGCACTGAAGCGTGCATCTTGTCCTGTCCAGGAGCCTTCCTTTGGGAGAAGAGTAATGTCGAGCAAACCATCGCGGACTTCGTACAACAATTCTTGAAGCGGAACTTTGGAAACGTCTAATTTAAAATGGTAGGCGCGCAAGGCCCCTACCAGGGATCGAATACTGAGGCCTTCGGTTGGAAGAAATGCTGGTGCCGTGGTAAACCCTGGAATGACGAGATCGAATGGGCGTCCTTCCGCTTTCAAACAGTGAGCGAGCGCACAGGCACTCGCCACCTCATCGAGCGATGGGTGTTCACAGGTGGTGATCAAGGTCTGGCGAGATCGTTTGAGGAGCTCAACCGCTTGTTCTTCCATGGTACGTGCCATGTGTGATTGATCCGAAAAATCATCTAATCGGATGATGTAGCATACGAATCGCTAGGGCATGAGTCAAGTTATTTTGTGCATATTTGTAAGGGTCTTGCCTAGCATTTTTTAACCAGCTTTCGTACACTCAAGGCTAACTATGCAGAACTCTCAAGATTTCCCCAAAAACTACACCTCCCAAGCTGTTGAGGAGGGACTATACAAACGCTGGGAGGAATCTGGGGTCTTCAACCCGGATTCATTGCCCGATCGCAATAAAACGGGTGAACCGTACTGCATCATGATGCCGCCGCCCAACCGCACGGGAACCCTCCATATGGGCCATGCGACCATGCTTGCGGTCCAAGATGTGCTCATTCGGTTCCATCGTTTGCGCGGACGAAAGACCTGGTGGATTCCAGGAACGGATCATGCGGCAATTTCGACACAGGTAAAGGTTGAACAGGTTTTGATCAAAGAGGGGATGAAGGATCCACGTCGAGAATTGGGGCGCGAAGGGTTTTTGGAAAAGGTCCGAGACTTTGCGGAGAAATCTGCGAACACGATTCGTCATCAAACACGCATGATGGGGTCTTCCTGTGACTGGTCGAATGAGCGCTACACCTTAGATGAGCCACGAAATCGTGCCGTGAACGAAGTCTTCAAGCTCATGTTTGAAGATGGGATTATTGAACGTGGCTATCGGATCGTAAACTGGGATCCGCAATTTCAAACAACCCTGTCCGACGATGAGGTGCTGGCGAAACCCGTAAAGGCTAAGCTCTATACCTTTACATATGACGCAGACTTTCCGATCGTGATTTCGACCACGCGTCCGGAAACAAAATTTGGAGATACGGCGGTCGCGGTTCATCCAGAAGACGAGCGATACAAGCAGTATGTTGGAAAAGTCTTCACGCCCGTTTTTTGTGGGAAGCAACTGGAGATTAAAATCGTCGCAGATGCCTGTGTTGACCCGGCCTTTGGAACGGGAGCTCTTGGTGTAACGCCCGCCCATGCCGTGATCGATGAAGAGATTGCGCAGCGTCACACGCTTCAAGCGATTCAGGTGATTGGGATGGATGGACGTCTCCTACCGGTAGCGGGGGAAGCCTTCGCTGGCAAAACAATTACGGAAGCACGTGAACTTATCGAACAACAGCTTCAGGCTTCGGGTCTTTTGGTGAGCGTCGAAGAGATCGATCAGAATCTTCCAATTGCAGAACGTGGTGGAGCGCCGGTTGAACAGCTCCCGATGCGTCAGTGGTTTGTCCGTGTGAACAAGCCGTTTACGCTTCGTCAGGATACGCTCGGCCGTTGGAAGAAAGGCGAGAAGGCGACCTTGAAAGAGCTCATGCAGCATTCGGTGCAGTCAGGACAAACAAAAATCGTTCCGGACCGTTTCTTCAAAACCTACTTCCACTGGATCGATAATTTGCGCGACTGGTGTATCTCGCGTCAGATCTGGTTCGGACACCGTATTCCTGTCTGGTATAGGGATGCAGAGATGAAATATAGTGAGTCTTCTCCCGGTGAAGACTGGACGCAGGATCCAGATACCCTCGATACCTGGTTTTCCTCGGGTATGTGGACGTTTTCGGCGCTTGGGTGGCCAAACGCGGAAGAATGGGAAAAGAATAAAGTATTCCACCCAACCTCGGTGCTTGAGACGGGCTACGATATTATTTTCTTTTGGGTTGCTCGCATGATCCTCATGTCGACCTACGTCTTGGGCGAAGTTCCATTCAAGGATGTGTACCTCCACGGTTTGGTGCGCGATGAGCAGGGTCGAAAGATGTCCAAATCCCTTGGAAATGTACTCGATCCGCTCGAAGTGATTCCAAAATATGGAACGGATGCGGTCCGCTTGTCGCTCCTCATGGGAACAACGCCAGGTCAAGACGTGAAGTTGTCTGAGGCCAAGATCGAAGGGTTAAAGTTGTTCGCCAACAAACTTTGGAACATCTCACGCTTCTGCGTGATGCAAATGGAGGACGAGACAACCTCTCCAGAAACGCTGGCGGACCAGTGGCTGAAGACCCGATTAGCCGGAACGGTTGCGTCCGTAACAAAGAAAATTGAGACGTATCAGTTCTCCTCTGCGGCGGAAGAGCTCCGTGACTTCACCTGGTCTGAACTTGCGGACTGGTACTTAGAGATCTCAAAGGTTGAAAAAGGCAAAGCGGTGATTCTGCGTGAAACGTTAAAAACGATTCTGATTCTTTGGCATCCGTTCATGCCCTTCGTGACCGAAGAAATTTGGCGCCTGGCGGGGTATGAAGGATTACTTGCGCTTGCAGAATGGCCAATGTATCCAGTTGTAGCAGGTGAACAAGGTGTACTCGAGGCGTTCACCGCTCTTCAGGCGATCGTGACGGATATTCGACGAGTGCGTGCAGAGCAGGGCGTTGAAGCAGGAAAACAACTTGAATGTGTGATCAAAGCGTCACCTACGCAGCGACTCATGATCGATGCGAACGCAGAGTGGCTGAAGCGCTTAGCAGGATTGAATGCACTTCTGTGTGGGGAAGAGGTCCCAGAGGGCTGGGAGACCTATGCCTCCGGCCAGATGGTGATTGCACTGAATCTGGATGCGGCGATTGATCATGAAGCGGAACGTGAGAAGGCAACAAAGGAGTTAGTGGCGGTTGAAGCCTATATCGCTTCCTTAGACCAAAAACTCGCGAACCAAGAATTCACCTCAAAAGCACCTGCAAAAGTGATCGATGAAATGAAAAAGAAGCAAGAAGAGGCAAAAGCGAAGCGAGAGGTATTGCAGAAGAAAGTTAGCTAACTCTTCCTATTTACGGCCGAGATCCGTAAGATACGCCGGTATGTCTATGTCTACGCTCGACCCCCAAAAACTCGAATGGTTTTTGAATCATGGAATTGAAGAGGTACTGCCCTCGAAGGAGGCGTTGCGCACGAAGCTCCTGTCAGGCGACCGGATTCGTGTCTATTTGGGTGTCGATCCATCTGGCCCAACCATGCATATCGGGCATGCAATCGCGCTTCAAAAGCTGGCTGAACTTCAGGAGCTGGGTCATGAGGTGATCCTGTTGTTGGGAGATTTTACCGCGATGATCGGCGATCCAACGGACAAGTTAGCTACGCGTAAACAGCTGACCAAGGAACAGGTCCAAGAAAACCTCGTTGCCTACAAAGAACAGGCAGGACGCTTCATGAAGTTTGATGGACCAAATGCCGTGCAGATTAGATTCAACAATGACTGGCTGGGAAAGATGTCCTTTGCCGATGTGATCGAACTCGCTGCGCATTTTACGGTTCAGCAGATGGTTGAGCGTGACATGTTTGAAAAGCGCATCGCTGAAGGGAAGCCCGTGCACCTTCACGAGTTCTTCTATCCTTTGATGCAAGGCTACGATTCAGTTGCTCTGGATGTTGATCTCGAGGTTGGCGGCAATGACCAAACCTTCAACATGTTGGCTGGCCGTACGTTGCTGCGTGAAATCAAGGGTAAAGAGAAGTTTGTGATGCGCTGTCGGTTGCTCACAGATCCAACCGGAAAGAAGATGGGCAAGTCTGAAGGGAACATGATTGCTCTTACGGATGATCCTACGGATGCTTACGGGAAGATTATGAGTTGGACAGACGAGATGATCTGGCCTGGTTTTGAGATTCTGACAAAATTGTCAGGCGAAGAGATCGCTGTACGTAAACAGAAAATGGGGGCCGGCGAAAATCCCATGACCTTCAAACGAGAATTGGCTGAGCTCGTAGTTGCGTGGGCATTTAGTGCAGAAGCCGCGAAACACGCAGCGGAACACTTCACGACTGTTCATCAGCAGCATAAAATCCCAGAAAATATCCCAACAATTGAGGTTTCACACCTTGATGAGCTCCCGATTATTGATGTGGTTGCGAAGGCTTGTGAAATTTCTAGGAGCGAAGCGAAAAGGCAGATTGAACAGAGAGCGATTAAATTAAATGATGTAGTGGTTGATGATATTTCACAGATCGTTAATTTGAAGACTCTAAAAAGACTTCAAAAAGGTAAAAGATACTTCGTCAATATTTCCTGGGGAAGATTGGATGTTTAATGATTATCTATGAGTCATTCATACGCGTGGAAAGAATGGACGCATGCACTTGCGGAACGAATTAGCACGATTGTTGGTGCTCCCGTTGAAGCGCGTGAAGTAACGCGTCCTCAAGACGAGAACTGGGGCGACCTTTCGTTTGCTTGCTTCAAATATGCGAAAGCGATGGGAAAGAATCCGGCGGAACTCGCGCTCTTGGTGGCTGAACAGCTGACAGGCGCTCTTCCATGGATTGAAACGGCGGTAGCCATGGGTCCATACGTCAACGTTAGATTAGTCACATCCATGGCGGTTGAGCGAGTGATTCAAGACGTAGAGATGGACCACGCAAACTATGGGCTCACACAACCAGCAGTGGAAAAGCCCGTCATCTTTGAGTACGCAAATCCAAATACCCACAAAGAAATTCATATTGGGCATCTCCGCAACTTCACGTTGGGGGCCGCTACGGTTCGCGTGATGAAGGCGGCAGGTCGAGCGGTTGTGCCGGTGAGTTACGTGAATGATGTGGGGACAAACGTAGGAAAATGTTTGTGGCAGTTGGTTCGCACGCAGGGCTATTCGGTGAAGGAGCTGAACGAAGTACAGGTAGATACGTTGCTCCAGGCTGTTCCAGCAGAGCAGCGAACAGGGAAATATTTGGGCCAGCTCTATACCGAGGCGACCACGCTCGCGGAAGATGAGACGCACACCCCTGAGATTTCCTTCGTACAAACAAAGCTTGAAGAGCATGACCCGGCTTGGGAGCATCTTTGGCGCGTCACGCGTGATTGGTGTATCGATGAGCTCCATCGTATTTTTGGAGAATTAGGCGTTCAGGTAGAACGTCAGTATTTTGAATCAACCTATTTGGATGAAAGTGGTCGTCTCGTGAATGAACTTTTGAGTCAGGGGATTGCGAAGGAGAGCCAAGGCGCCGTGATTGTTGACCTTGAGGAAGCGAAGCTTGGAATCTTGGTGATGCGTAAGGGGGATGGAACGCTCTTGTATGCGGCGAAAGATCTGTCGTTGGCCGACCAGAAGTGTCGTGATTATCCGGATGCAAGTTCGCTTGAGATTTTGGTGGATGTCCGCCAAGTTCCCTACGTCAAACAGCTAGCCGAGGTCATGCGTCGCCGCAAAACTGCTCTGCCGATCGAGTCGTTTGGGTATGAGCTCGTTCGTCTTCCTGAAGGGACGATGAGCAGCCGCAAGGGGACGATCGTGACCTATCAAGGGTTGCGAGATGCGGTGTTTGCGTACGCAGAAGAAGGGATTCGCACCCGGCACGCAGACTGGAGCGCGGAGCAGATTCACGGCGTGGCAACGGATTTGGCAAAAGCCGGTCTTATCTTTGGCATGCTCAAGCAGGACAACGATAAGTCGATCGTCTTCGATATGAAGGAAGCTCTGTCGTTCGATGGGGCGACCGGTCCGTATTGTCAGTACTCAATCGTTCGTTTGTCATCGATTTTGCGGAAAGCGGCAGCGAAAGGACTTCAAGCCGCAAAAAGCGCTGAAAACGCCTACACGCATGATTCTGAAAAAGCGTTAGCGATGGCACTCGCAACCTTCCCGTCGATCGTGATGATGGCGGGTCGTGATCAGCGTCCATCGGTGGTCGCGCATTGGTGTGTGGAAACCGCTCAGTACGTAAACGCCTTCTATCGTGACGTTCCAGTGCTAGATGCCACCAAAGAAGAGGCGGAGAGCCGCCTTCGACTGGCGCAGGCAGCAAAGGAAGTCCTGGTTCAAGGGCTTGGATTGTTGGGTATTTCTGCTCCTGAGGAAATGTAGTGCTACGGAGCGTGTGAATATGCTATGCTTCCTTCAATAAGAACTTTGACCTGATCTGACTATGTTCGGCACAAAACCGTCCGATGGAAGCGTATTTGCGGTAGGAAAAGGAGATGGGGACCATTTGTCAGCAACCCTGATTGCCCGAGGCGTCCGCGTTGAAGGGGAATTTACCAGTCAGGGCGACGTCGCGATTGAAGGGGAAGTCTCAGGAACACTTAGTTGTTCGGGCGCCCTCACCGTCGGCGTAGAAGCGAAAATAAAGGCGGATGTGAAAGCGAATGACGTGGTCGTCGCTGGAATTGTAGAGGGAAACATCACGGCCGCGCGGAGACTTGAACTCAAGTCGGGCGCGCGTGTTACGGGAGATGTTGTGTGTGAAGTGATCTGTGTCGAGGCGGGCGCTTCGTTGAATGGAAAGGTTTCGTCCGGGAAGCGGTTGGTGGAGGTGCAGACGGTCAATACGAAGCGCCCTGAACGCGCTTCTGCCGGCGCCTAGCGCGAGTGCCGTGGTATGAACCCGGCTTTCGCCTACGTCTACGATGAAACAGCCGCGTTGCCACGGTACGCAACGGAGCTGGGTCGTATCGAAACGGAGGCACAACGCTGCGGGATTAACGGCCGAATTGCCCGCCTGGGAGTGTTTCGCCAACCAAAAAAGGTGATTGAAGAAGCGGTTAACTACGGCGCGAAGACCATCGTATTCGTCGGGACAGACCAAGCGGTCTATCATCATCTCACGGCGCTGATCGAGCTCGACGTAACAATCGCGTTTTTGCCGCTTGAGCCAAACAGTGGGCTTGGTTGGGCACTGGGAATTCCCACGGGGTCAAAAGGCGTTGAAATTATTGCCGGACGCCTCACAGAGACGATTGACGTCGGTTTTTTAAACGACAAACCGTTCTTAACGGAGATTTCCTTACCGCAGACCGCTGCCGCGATTGAGGTAGACAAAAAATATCGTGTACGGCCAACCGAGCGCGGATCAATTGCGATCCGAAATATCGGATCGCTCTACTGCGGCGCAAAAACAATTGCACACCCAGCGGACGGTCAATTTGAGGTGGTTTTGCAATCAGAAATGCGTGGGAAAGGCTTGAAGCATTTTTTCCGTTCAGAACTCATCGAAACGAAGCTTTTTCTACAAGAGGGAACGGTTGTGTGTAAGGACGGGATCCATGGATTCGTCGATGGCTCGGCTGGATTATCGGGGACAAATCTTCACTTTTTGATCAAACCCAAGGCCGCCCGTGTGATTATCGGTCGCGGCTGCCAATGGCGTAAGGACGCGGTTCGTTGACCATTTTTCGGACATCCGTTATTATAGCGCCACATCGAAAGATTTTTGGGCGAGTGGCGAAATTGGCAGACGCACTACCTTGAGGTGGTAGCACCCGCAAGGGTATGAGAGTTCAAGTCTCTCCTCGCCCACCATGAAAAATTCCCTATACCGCGCGGTACTGGGGATTTTTCTTTTTTCAAAACATTGCCTTTTTAGGAATATTTTAGTACAACAATCGCACTCGCGAATGGAATAAGCCACAGCGCGGGGAAGAAAGGGAACGGAGATGACGCAGGCATTGACCCCGCGGGAGCTCGCTGCTCGCATCGAGCACCGGGTTGAGGGGCCTCTGACGCGCAATCGTGTCAGGCAGCTCTGCCAAGAGGCAGATGAGTTCGGATTCGGGACGGTGTCTGTGCCGTCCGCGTGGGTCACTCACGCAAAGATCTGTCTCCACCAGAAGGAAGTCGCCGTGTCGACCACGATCGGATTCCCTTACGGAGACGTCCTGTCTTCGGCCAAGTTCGAAGAGGCGTACACAGCGGTGAACGTTGGAGCTTCAGAGATTACGTTCATGCTCAACCATGAGTACGCTCTGGAGGACGCTACGATGCTGTCGCAAGAGCGGCGCTGCATCGAGGCCCTGATCAGGGCCTGCCGTAAGGTCCGGCCGACGGTGGTCAAGGTGATGATCAACGTTACTACCCTGACGAAAGACCAGTTCAAGCAGCTGGTCCAGATGGTCCTCGAGACGGGGGCGGACTTCATCGGCATCTTCGGCGCGTCGGATGGTCGTCATCACGTCGGGATCGATCCGATCGGGAGCCTTCGGGCGCTGATCGGCGACCAGATGAACATCGTCGTCTGGAACGACGATCTCGATCGGATGACGGATGAATCAAGCGAAGAAGGGCCGACCGATCTTCGCCATGGGTTCGCCATCAGCTTCCTGGAGCAGGGCGCGCAGCGCCTCATCACGACGCGCGGACCCGGGATTCTGCGCACGGCCAAGCAGCTCGCGGCGCACGCGGGCTGAGCACTCGGCGACAACTGAAACAGGGGACTTCCAGCGGGAAGGTCGAACGCGGTACTCGCGGCTCCACCACCCGCTGTTCGATTTTCTGCCTCTTTACCCCAACCTATTTCCCCGTTATATTGGCTCCGTTATGCAATCTTTCATCAAAGACTTTCCGCACCTCGTTGGTCAAGCCGTTGAAATCAAGGGCTGGTCCTTTAACGTTCGCTCCAGCGGATCATTGGTTTTCCTCGAGATGCGCGATGGTTCTGGCTTTGTTCAGGCGGTTGTTTCAAAGAAAGGCGTTGATGAAGCTTCTTGGGAAGCGGCCAGCAGCGCGACCATTGAATCCTCGGTGATGGTCGAGGGAACGGTGGCGAAACATCCAAAATTGGAAGGGGTGTTTGAGTTGCAGGCTACAAAAGTCACGTTGCTTCAAAAAGCAGAGGAATATCCGATTGGAAAAAAAGAACACGGTCCAGAATTTTTGTTTGACCAGCGCGATCTGTATCTTCGTTCAAAAACGCCTTGGGCGGTCTTGCGTATCCGTGATCGCGTATTCTTTTCGATCGAACAGTTCTTCCATGAGGAAGGCTTCATCCGTTTTGATACGCCAATCATTCAGCCAACGAGCTGTGAAGATACGACCCAGTTGTTCACGGTCAATTACTATGACACGCCTGCCTACTTGTCCCAGTCCGGACAGTTGTATAGCGAAGCGGGGATCATGGCCTTTGGAAAAGTCTTCGACTTTGGTCCGGTCTTCCGTGCCGAGAAGAGTAAGACGCGTCATCACTTGTCAGAGCTGTGGATGATGGATGCTGAGATGGCCTTCCACGATCAAGTGATGAACATGGATGTACAAGAGCGCATGGTGAAGCGCATCGTCAAAGATGTGCTTGAACAGTGCCAAGAAGAGTTGAAGATTTTAGAACGTGACACGACGGTCTTGCAGCGCCTCGTAAATGAGCCCTTCGTTCACCTCAAGCACATCGAAGCGAAGCGCATTTTGAAAGAGGAAAAGTTGATTAGTGAAGAGGCGTACTCCAGCGAAGCCTATCTCTTGGATGACATGTCGACCGAAGAAGAAATCGCACTGGGGAACAAATACGGTCTCCCAGTCTTCATCGAGGATTATCCAGCCGAGATCAAATCCTTCTACATGAAACGCATCACGGATGAAGGAGGCGTTGTACGTGCGCGATGTGCGGACTTGATCGCCCCAGAAGAAGGACGCGAGATTATCGGAGGCAGTCAGCGTGAAGAGAGCTATGATGCGTTGAAAAAAGAAATCGTTGATCGCAACTATCCGTTGGAACAGTACGAGTGGTACTTGAACACCCGTAAATACGGCAGCGTGCCACACAGCGGTTTCGGGATTGGACTCGAGCGAACCGTGCGTTGGATTACAGGAATGCATCACATTCGTGAGACGATTGCCTTCCCACGCATGCTGAATCGCATGGCTCCATAGCGCTTTTATTCAGAGAACATTTGCCCTATATGTCAGAGTTAAAAGAGGGACAAGGTGCACCGTCTGAAAAGACTCATGAGGGAATTTCTGGATGGGAGCATAAAATTGTCCAAAAACTTAATGCAACCCCTTACCCAGAGCGGAAGGAGGGTTCAGAGGTTGATAAGATTGCATTTAACCTCGGACTGGTTTCCATTCTAAAGGCAATGCATAGAGGTGAATTTGAGAAGAATATTGTAAAAGCCACTCACGACGCGTTTGGTGAAATGGTGAAATATTGGGAAGAGTTGGAAGCAAAAAAGAACGCTCGACCTGGAATGGGAAAACCGATCTTTACGTTGAGTACTTCGACAACGGGACAGCTCCTGTGCGCAGCCATCTACCAATTAACGCAAGGGAGCTTGAAAAATGATCAGATATTCGATAAGGCGAAGATGATCTCAAAAGATGAACACAAGGAAGTAGCTCAAAAGGAGCTTCTTGAAGAAACGAGTAAAGCAGAAGATGTGCCTTTTCAGGTACGATGGTTCGCTGAATCCGCCGCTCTTCTAGATGAGCTCCAGGCAGAGAACGTGGCTGAAAAAGGGAAAAGAAAGTATTTTTTTGCCCCGGTAAACTATGAGCCTGTGCCTGGGGTGAGTGAGCTCAAAAAAAAGTTTGGTTTTTGTGACGTAACAGATATTTTTGACGGTCGTCCTTTTGTCTTACATGAAGAATGTCAGGGGATGGATGAAACAGAGGGGATGAGAATTATGTGTCTGAAGACGGGGGCGAATCAACATGTAGATGGAACGTACATCTCTGAGGAGGTCGCAAAAAAGACTTCATTTGCAAAGAACGGTTTCCGTCCAGGAATCCAACATGATGTACTTAGCTTCTCGCAGGTAGATCCAGAGAAGAGTGGCAAAAAGGCGGTCGTGGCTTTAGGCGCTTCCGCAGTAAATGGGGCTGCAAATTTCTTTCCTGTGGTTGCTGGAGAGCCTCCATACTACAGTTTGAAATCTCGTGCGAGTGAGGGGATATCTTCTGCGTTCAGCGCTCTCTTTATCGCAAAATGATATACTAGACACCGTATGCTTCCCAAGCGTCCGGTGTCTTGCTTAGCGGTGCTCATGGTGCCGGTTGGGTTGGTTCTTTTGTTGATTGTCCTCGCGGGCTACGGGTTGAAGTTCTTTCTTCCAGCCGATGTGACATCTCCCACTCAGGAGCCAACGGCGACCGTTCAAGTTCAAGAGCCGCAAGCGGAAGCGCCGAAGCCCTCCCGGTTGCCAGCATCCATTCCTACATCCACTCAGATTCTGCTCGCTACAGCTTCACCCGATGCACGAAAAGAAAAGATTTTTTTAGTAGACTTCTCCGGAGATCTGACAGAGCAGGCGTCTCCCGAAGGCTTTCGACCAGAGCAGTGGAAGACGGATGGGATTACGCTGACGCCGCCTGACGAGTCCGTGACAAGTTCTCCTTGGCGGATCACGGGGAATGGCTGGAATATTCCTCTTCGTACGCGGAGTGGCTCAAAATGGCAGGACCCCGTGATTATGGGAACCTTTTCGAGTGGTCGGCTCGCGATTGTGGCTTATCGTACCCAGCGCGCGCTCCTCTCTGTGAGTCGAGCGGGGGATATTCAGGTGGTTGAGGTTCTGGACGACACACTCGCTCCTCTCACGGTTCAAGGAACGAACGCCTGGTTTGTACGCACCAACTCGACACAGGAGATACTTTTGGATCAGCTTCCAACCGGACCGAGTTACCTCATCCAATTATCGGAGCGGGGGACGAGTTCGACTATTGCCCAGGACCCCGCGTTGATTCTAGAGCTTGT
Organism: uncultured Gammaproteobacteria bacterium; assembly: GCA_964582475.1. Taxonomy (GTDB): domain Bacteria; phylum Patescibacteriota; class Patescibacteriia; order 2-12-FULL-60-25; family 2-12-FULL-60-25; genus JAGOTP01. The sequence goes on from CAZOQS010000001.1 coordinate 459,013, forward strand.
TCCAAGTCCGAACCCAGCAACCCTTGCCTACTTGAGCTCGGATGGATCGCTCGTGATTCTCTCGGGGAGTGGGATAAATAGCGAGATCAAAGGGTGGCGACCACAGGCGTGGCTTGATGATCGTTACTTACTCGTTTCGCGTGGGAACGTCCTAGGCTGGGTGGATCGGATGAATCCAAAACGGGTGAACCGCTACACGGAGCTCCCAGACCTGATTCGCGGAGTCTCAGTATCCACGGTCTCTTCTTAATCTGTGCTAAAATAGCTCCATATGAACGCTTCTTCTTCGCCCCTTCCTACAGGTTGGATCACCGTCTGGATTGCGCTGGGTGTCCTCGCCCTTGGTATTTTTATCGCCTTGCCGCTCGCTGTTTCACAGAAGTCACAAAAAGAATTCGCTCGCTTTCAGGCGTGTGCGGCAAAAACACAAACAACTAATTGTGAGCCGTCCCTTGCGTGGGCCTTAAATGGCTGGTCACTGACAAGCTCGACAGTTCCAGCTCCTCTTCCTACAACCGCTACTTCAACGGGAGCTACTGCAGCGACATCCACGGATTCTGTCTCCGCTAGCTCTACGCAACCCGCTCGATAACAGCCAAATTGCTCTCCGTTCTCCCATATGGTGAGATACCGAGGCATTCTTATTGCTTTTCCTCTATGCCAAGAACGATGATTCTGGAGACGGTGGGCCTCGTCGGTCAAACCGTGACGTTAAAGGGGTGGATCCATACGCGCCGTGATATGGGAAAATTGGCGTTTTTGGATTTGCGTGATCGTTCTGGCCTCGCGCAGGTTGTGCTAGTCCCGGCTGAATTGACGGAGGCCGCTCAAGAGCTCATGAAGGACTTGCGTTCCGAATACTGTATTTCGGTGACTGGTATCGTAAAAGAGCGTGGGGCAAAGCAAATCAATCCAGATCTTCCAACTGGAACGATCGAAATTTTGGCGAAAGAGGTTGAAGTTTTGAACACATCCAAGACACTCCCCTTTGAAATTGGCGGAGATACATCCACGATCAGTGAAGAGTTGCGTTTGAAATATCGCTACCTCGACCTTCGTTCTGCGCGTATGCAGCGGAACATGGTTCTCCGTGATCGTGTGATCACGGCCTTCCGTGAGTTCTTGCATCAGCACAAGTTTCTTGAGATCGAAACACCGTATTTGACGAAGAGTACCGGTGAAACCGGAGCGCGTGAGTTTATTGTACCTTCACGTCTTCATGAAGGAACCTTCTACGCATTGCCACAATCCCCACAGCAATTTAAGCAGCTGTTCATGGTGTCCGGTTTGGAGCGCTACTTCCAGATTGCTCGCTGTTTCCGTGATGAAGATATGCGTGGTGATCGTCAGCCAGACTTCACGCAGCTCGATTTGGAAATGTCGTTCGTTGAACGTGAAGATGTCTTGCAGTTAATTGAGGGGATGATGATTCAAATGGTGCAGACCTGCACACCAGAAAAGCGCATTCAGCAGATTCCATTCCCACGGTTGACGTACGCGGAGGCAATGGAGAAGTACAATTCCGACAAACCTGACTTACGTGAAGATAAGAACGATCCAAATCTGTTGGCGTTCTGTTGGGTGATCGACTTCCCATTTTTCGAGAAAACCGATGAAGGGGGATGGACATTCACGCATAACCCGTTCTCAGCCCCGAAACCAGAGCATATGGATTGGCTGATGAATAAAGAGCGTATCTCAGAGATTCTGACGACGCAGTACGATATCGTCTTGAATGGATACGAGGCTGGTGGTGGGAGCATCCGTAATCATCGTCCAGAAGCATTGAAGAAGGTGCTTGAAGTGATGGGGATGGACGAAGCCAATATTCAGAAACGTTTTGGCCATATGTTGGAAGCGCTTGAGTTCGGTGCACCACCACACGGGGGTATCGCGCCTGGAATCGACCGTATCGTGATGATTTTGGCGAATGAACCAAACATCCGTGAAGTCATTGCCTTCCCGAAAGATGGGGCAGCCCGCGACTTGATGATGGGAGCCCCTTCACCAATTGATGACAAACGTTTAACAGAAGCGCACATTGCCCTGCGCCCTGTCGAAAAAAAGTAACGTTGCTCGACGCTCATGTCCTTTGCCGTCCGACTTGCCGCATTTGAAGGTCCTTTGGACCTTCTTTTGCAGTTAGTGGAATCGGCGAAGCTTGAGATCACGGATGTTTCGCTGATTGAGGTGACAGAGCCCTTTCTATCGCATCTCGAAGCGCACCGCTCAGAGATTCCGACTGAAGAGCTTGCAGATTTCTTGGTGATCGCGGCTAAGCTCGTGTATTTGAAATCAAAAGCCTTGTTACCAACCTTGATTGATCCTGCGCTTGAAGAAGGGCCCGATCTCGCTTCGCAGCTGCGTGCCTATCAGGTCTTCGCAGCCGCAGCCAAGCAGTTCGCAGAGCGTCTCCGGACGGGCGTTGGTGCCTACAGTCGTTCAAAAGCGATGCTGCCGATTATCAATCTCGAAACATCATTGCCCGCATCCTGCACAGCCGAGGTCCTGCAAACAACCTACCTGAGCTTGATTAAGCGCCTACAGCCCATCCTGCGCCTTCCAAAGATTGCGATCGAGCGTGTGGTGACGATTGAAGAAAAGATGTCTTCGTTGGTGTTGCGCGTCAAAGGAGCGATGCGCGTCTCGTTCCATCGCTTTTTGGCCGACTCAGAGTCCAAGATGGAAGCGGTTGTCTCATTCCTGGCGTTGCTGGAATTGCTGCATCGGCATGAGATCACGATTGAGCAACCGCAACTCTTTGCCGATATTCATGTGTCGTCTCCCACCTAATTTGTATGAATTCTCCCGATCGAAGAATTGAAGCCGTCTTGTTTGCGGTCGCGCGCGCCATGTCCTTCCGAGAATTGGCGACGATTCTTGAGTTGTCTGTGGATGAGGTCCGTGAGGCGACAGATATCCTTCAGGAACGTTTTCGGACTTCGGAAGCAGGGTTACAGCTCGTCATGCAGGGAACAGAGGTAGAACTTGTGACGCACGGAGAGCTGGGAGAAGATGTTCGACGTGCGGTGAAGCAAGAGGCGGCGTCAGAGCTCTCAAAAGCAGCGCTTGAAACCTTGGCAATCTTGGCGTATCGCGGCCCGTTGACCCGACCTGAAATTGAGCAGGTTCGTGGGGTCCAGTCCGCCATGATGATTCGCAACTTAATGGTTCGTGGCTTAGTTGAGCCGCACACAGACGAACGGTTGGGCCAGCCGACGTATTGCGTCACCTTAAACTTCTTCAAGCAGCTCGGACTGCCTTCCGTGGAGAGCCTTCCCGACTACGAAACACTCCGTCATTCGCCGACCGTGGTTCAGATCCTCGACGAGATGACCGCTCCGAAGGTATCATAGGCCCTATGTTCGCCGAGTCCTTTATCACATTGGGCGCCCTGCTCGCGCTCCAAGTCCCCCTGGCTCGAGACCTGCCAACGGCGATTGCTGCTGTTGATGCCCTGCCTGCGGCACGCTACGTGGCTCCGATGGCCCCCGTTCCTCGGAAAACCGAGATTGAACGCTTGGGGGTGGCTGTCTCGGCCCAGTCTGCGAGCGTCATCGACGTTGCGACTGGACGCGTCCTCTTTGAAAAAGAGGCTAACAAGCCACACCCGATCGCGAGTTTAACCAAACTCGTAACTGCGATGACGGTGCTGGATGATCGTCCCGACATGAAGGAGATGCTGACGATCTTGCCGGAAGATGATCCACGTGAAGGAAAGACGGTGCTGCCGATTGGGGGAAAATTCACACGGGAAGAATTGTTCCATGCGCTTTTGATTGGCTCCGTAAATACGGCAGGGAATACCTTAGCGCGTACATCCAAAGGGGGAATGACCGGATTCGTGGAACGCATGAACGCAAAAGCAAAGGATCTTCATTTGTTGCAAGGAAAGTTTGTTGAGCCCACCGGTCTTGAACCCGACAACCAAGCGTCGGCGCGCGACGTAGCGATTTTGTTGCGTACCGCGTTGTCCTATCCAGAGATCCGCGAAACGACAGAGCGCTCGGCCCTCACGCTGCCGAACCGCCTCACCGGAAAGACGATCGAGGTGAATTCAACCAACTTATTGCTCGGCTCTTTTTTGAACAAGAATCCGTATCGGATCGTTGCGGCGAAGACAGGCTCACTTCCGGAGGCTGGCTACTGTTTGGCTCAAGCCACCCGTAAAGAAGGTTCCGGTGAAATCATCGCCGTCGTCCTCGGAAGCACAGACCACTTTGTCCGCTTCCAAGACGCCAAAGCCCTAACCTTCTGGGCCTTCGACGCCTTCACCTGGCCCACCCCCATCAGCGCCCGTCTCTCAACCAAGCAATAATCTCCCCACCTTGCCAGGATCCCAGCTGATTGTTAGACTCGTGACCGTATTTGTTTGTCATACTTGCGCAGCGTAGCGAAGCAAACCGGAGGCATGTTGCAGACCCAAGTGAGCCTGGTAGCAACCAGGTGAACGGGTGGTCAGCAACATAGGCCGAGGAGGCGGGATAGCTCAATCGGTTAGAGCGCGGGACTCATAAGCCCGAGGTTGGCAGTTCGATTCTGCCTCCCGCTACCAACAAACCCATCGGAGAAATCCGGTGGTTTTGTTTATGCGCGGGAGCCGTATGTAGGAACACGCCCGTGGACAAACAGACGTTTGTCCGGCCGGGCGTGCTGAGGAGGGGATCAGCCCTTCTTAGGGATGGGCTGAGGGGGAGTCGAGAAGACGTACTTCAGCTCCGGAAAGTCGATCACGAGCTCGCGAAGAAACTCTTCACGCTTCTTGCTACTCTCATTCTCCGACCGCCATTCAGCGAGGGCCCAGTGGAGGTAGCCGATCACGAGCTCACGCTGCTTGGGCTTGGTCTTGGGCGGAGGAGCGGGGAGCGTGGCGGGCCGTCCAGACCGTTTATCCTTGAATCGAGGGACTCGCGCAGGCGGCGGAAGCGGCGGGATGTTCACCGCGACCATGCTGGGAGGCGCGACCGGCGGGATCGTCTGGACCTCCTCCGGAGCGAGATCGACAACCTCTTCTTCCTGAGGCGCGGGCGCTGGGGCGGCGGGGGCCTGACGAGTTGCGTTGGACGGTGCGGCGCGTGGGACGCGCGGTGGCGGACGATGGGTCTTCGGCTTAGCCATGGAGGACTCCTTCTTGGTGATCTATCCGTGTCTTGCAGGCTAGCGCGATCCGGCGGGAGTGTCTAGCAGCTTTTGATATATAAATTTCACTGAATGTAGCCAAAAAGTAGACATATGCGTTGAGTCACTCATAGAAAAATGCTATTCTCTTGGCATCAGATCGATATGTTTCTCACGACCCATGCGTTGATCGGTGCCCTCGTTGCGAACCAGTTTCCCCATCACCCGCTCATTTCGTTCGCCTGTGGAATGGCCTCCCATTTTTTGACGGATATTATTCCACATGGAGATTCAAAACTCTATAAAGATTACGTCACAGGTTCAAAAAAGAAGGTGCGAAAAGCAGTTGCCTACGTCATGATCGATGGCATTGTGGCTATTTATACGGTGCTTTTTCTGCTTAATGCAGGACTTCCTTCAGATAAGCTTACTCTGACGCTTGGAATTGCGGGTGGCGTCCTGCCTGACTTATTGGTCGGAATCTACGAAGTGACACGTATTCCTGGCTTGCGCTGGTTTCATCGGTTGCATTTCTTTTTCCACAACCTCGTGACCTCACGCAAAGGGGACGTGGCCTTCCGTTCAGGGCTCGCGATTCAATTTAGCTTGCTCGCCTTGGTTTGCGTTCGATTATTCTACTAAGACGGGCCGCGATTGACGGTCATAGCCAAGTTCGGTAGGATACGGCGAAGTTGCAATGTAGCGGGGTAGAGCAGCCAGGTAGCTCGTCGGGCCCATAACCCGAAGGTCACCGGTTCAAATCCGGTCCCCGCAACCAAGAAAAACACATCGTGAAAGCGATGTGTTTTTCTATTGGTGCAAAACACCGTATACATACGCAGACACCCTCACCAGAAAGGCGCAGAGTGCTGCGGCCGGTGAGGGTGTTCTAGTGACTACCTACGATGGACGTAGGAGCCAGCTGGTAGAGTCGAATGAGTGCGTCGATGATTTGCCAGGCCTCATCGTCGCTCACGTTGATTTCCCTTTCTTTATTGGGTCTACCCGACAAGAGCTCAGTGATCTCTTCGAGACGGTTGGGCCCACGGTTGAAGCGATCTTCCATCTGCCCAACGAGGGCCGAGGGGATGATCACGGAGTGGGTGGCATCCTCGAGGTTCATCGTCACGGACCAATTGTCCTCGAGATCGTCAGATGGGGCATTCTTGACGAACTGCACAGCCGAGTGATGTTCGCCTCGCGTCCCTGAGTAAACGTCGATACCGACGGCGAGGTACTCCTTCTTGTCGAGCAGCATGCTCGCGTTCAAGGTCCAGCCGTTGTGCCTGGCTTCTAGGCTGAGACACCCCACATGTACTTCAGTGACCGGTGCGCTGATCCCGGCCTTTTCGACTTCTCTGACGATTCTCTCCCAGTGCGCGTACGCCCTGGGAAAGGCCTTAGAGACTCGTTCTACGACGGATGATCGATCGATCGTCATTGTCGCCTCCCCGTGTTCCTGAACATACGGAATGTATGGTGAAAGAACTCTAGATATTGTCATAAAAAAGCAATTTTGTCAAAAATAAAGGCGTTATACAAAAAAACTCTCGCGTGTGCGAGAGTTTTTTGTGGTGCCGGGAGAGAGAATCGAACTCTCATGACCTTTCGATCGCAGGATTTTGAGTCCTGTGCGTCTACCAATTCCGCCATCCCGGCTAACAAATTTACTTGCAGAGGATAGCGGGTTCTTTGCCGCTCGGTCAAGATGGGTGGTGTGTGGGCAGGGGAAGAGGCCTCTTGGGTATGGTATACTTGTCGACGACATGACGCTCTTTGCTGAACTCTCTGTTCTTTTTTTGGCAGCCGCTGGAGTGGCCTTTCTTTTTCAATTACTGCGCTTGCCGGCGGTTGTTGGGTATCTGCTCGTTGGGCTTGGGCTAGGTCCATTCGCCCTAGGGATTCTTCAATCCTCGGAGCTCTTTGAGTTGCTCGCGCAGGTGGGGATGTGCGCGTTGCTTTTTTCGGTGGGGCTCCATGTAAACGCGAAAGCGATCAAAGAGATGGGGACGACGGTCTTGAAGATCGGTTTCATCCAGCTCGCGTTAAACGTGTGTCTTGGGTTGGTGATCGGCCGAGTCGTTGGGTTTAGTTGGTTCGCCTCAGCCCTCTTGGGAGCGGCGCTCTCGTTTAATAGTACGGTTCTGGCACTTCGTTCATTAGGTGAGCGAGGAGATCTGGGTCGAGCACACGGGAAAATTACGACCGGTATTCTCCTCTTGCAGGATATCTTTGCCACCATCGTTTTACTGATCGTCGGGATTGCTCCGTTGCAGGGCGGTGCGTCGGGAATATTCCTCGTTTTGGGAAAGGGGATTGCGCTTCTGCTCGTGGTGATGGGGATGTCGCATACTCTCCTGCCAAAGATTGTCGAACGTGCAGCTAGATCTCAAGAACTACTTGCGATTGGTTCGTTAGCCTTTGCGCTTGGGATGGCGCTGGCGTTTCATCAGGTGGGTTGGTCGTATGAGTTGGGAGCCTTGTTGGCTGGTATCTGCTTGGCGAATACGACGTATCGCTTTGAGATTGAATCGAAGTTGAAGCCGATGCGAGAGTTGTTCCTCGTTGTTTTCTTTGTCTTGTTGGGAACGCGCGTTGATCCGGGGACGTTACGTTCTGGCTGGCAGATAGCGCTGGTCCTGGCCTTCTGCATTTTATGTATCAATCCGTTAGTGATTGGGCGATTGATGAGACACTTCGGTCAGGGGCGAGCCCCCTCTTTGCTGGTTGCCGTTCACTTGTCTCATTTGAGTGAGTTTTCGCTTCTGCTCCTGTTTGTGGCGGGTCGGGCGATGGCGTTGCCGGTCAGTTTTGTTTCTGCGATTACGGTCGCTGTAGGGGTAACCATGTTAGGAGGAAGTTTGTATATGAGTCATGCGGATCGGATTCGTCTGTTTATTGAGCGGGTATTTCATAAGCAGCGAGAGCGCACACCTGGAAAAAAGAATGAATTCTCTGAAGAGTATGACGTGATCTTGTTCGGCTGCCACCGCATCGGAAGCGACTTCCTACCCTCCCTGAGGAAGATGAAGGCGAAGTACCTCGTGGTTGATTTTGATCCAGAGGCAATCGCGGATTTGGAGACGCATGGGATCCCTTGTCGCTATGGGGATGTCGAAGACCAGGAGTTCCTACGTGAAATTGGGGTTCAAAAGGCGAAGCTCGTCATCTCAACGATCCCTGATCATCAAGCTAGCCTTGCGTTACTCGCTTTGCGTCGTCGTATGCGTCCAATCGGCGCCACGATCCTGGTTGCACATACGATTGAATCGGCCTTATCGATGTATCGCCAAGGAGCGGCCTATGTCATCCTGCCGCATGTCTTGGGTGGGAATTATGCCTCCCAGTTGATCGAGACGCATGGTCTGACGAAAGACGCTCTCGAACATGAGCGTGCCCGCCACATCGCGCACCTGAAGACAAGAGGGAACTTTGTGTCCTCGGCGCCTATGCTGACGCATGGGCGTTGGCGTTAGGCCCTCTTTTTCTCGCATATCTCACCACCTTGCGACGGGGGCGTTCCTCGTCTACACTGACCCCGTTTGCTGACGTTCCTCAAATCAACATCGACCCTTGGTATGGCGCGTATTATTTCCATCGTTAATCAAAAAGGAGGAGTCGGAAAAACGACCACGGCCATTAACTTGGGCGCGTATCTTGCGGAGCTCGGAAAATTCGTCTTAATTGTAGATTTGGACCCCCAGGCGAACGCGACCTCGGGGATTGGGATCGATCACCGTCAGATCGAGCGGGGAGTCTACGAAGCGGTCCTCGGTCAAGCGTCCTTCAAAGAGATCGCCCAACCAACCGCCCACGTCGGTCTACGCATTGCTCCTTCCACGAATGCGCTCGCGGGCTTGAACGTGGAATTGGTCGGCATGGAGCAGCGCGAATTCAAACTCCGGGATGCGCTGCGTGAGATCAGAAACGATTACGACTTTATTTTGATTGACTGCCCACCAACGCTCGGCTTGATCACCTTGAACGGCTTGGTGGCGGGCGACGAGATTTTGATCCCCGTGCAGGCGGAATACTATGCGCTTGAAGGGCTAGGGCAGCTGCTCGAGACCGTCCAGCTGGTTCAGGACCGTCTACGTCCAGAGGTGGATATCCTCGGTGCCGTGATTACCATGTATGATGGTCGCACAAAACTTTCTGATGATGTGTTGCAAGAGTTGTACAAATATTTCCCAAATAATATATTCCGTTCCGTGATTCCAAGAAACGTTCGGTTGGCGGAAGCCCCGTCCTTTGGCCGCAGCATTGCGCATTTTGATGGCGGGTCTAAAGGGGCAAAGGCGTATGAGCGTCTCGCGCGTGAAGTGTTAGAGCGTGAAGTTAACCACTACCATATTCGTACCTTATGATGCCCTCCCGTCCCTCTGGTCTTGGTCGAGGTTTAGGCGCAATTATCCCGCCTAAGGTTCCGACCGGTATGCCGTCCTCGGGACCTGCCCCTGTTCAGGCTCCAGCGCCTGTTTCGCCACCCTCTGAGGCGGAGAGTTCTGTTTTGTCTTCCGTGAGCCCTGAGCGCGTTGAGGCGGTTCCTGCGAACCTTCCCGTTCAGGAGCGTGCGGTCGTAGAAGAGGTGCCACCCGTTGATGGCCAGATGCAGGTTCGTCACATCTCGCTCGATCTCATCAAACGCAACCCGTTCCAGCCGCGTACGCATTTTTCTCACGACGAGCTCGAAGAATTGATGGGGAGCATCAAAGAGCATGGCTTGTTGCAGCCATTGGTTGTGATGCCTGCGAGTCCGGATGGGACGCATCAATTGATTGCGGGTGAACGCCGTTTTCGTGCGATGTCGATTTTGGGAGAGAAAACAGCCCCGGTTATCATTCGAGAGGCGACCGAGCAGCAGCAGCTCGAGATCGCCATCATCGAGAACATCCAGCGCCAAGATTTGAATGCCTTAGAAGAAGCGACTGCCTATGCGCGTTTGGCGGATGAGTTTGGTCTGACGCAGGAAGAGATCGCCTTGAAAGTAGGGAAGAGTCGTTCTCAAGTCGCGAATACGATTCGCTTACTTGTTTTACCAAAAGAAATTCGTGATGCTGTCGTGGAAGGAAAGATTAGTGCTTCCAATGCGCGGACGCTGCTTGCCCTCGCAACCGATGAGGAGCGTTTGAAGTTATTCCGTACCCTCATCAATGAAGGCTTGACGGTGCGTCAGGTGGAGGACCGTGTTTCTGTACGTCGCCCATCGACGCTCAAAGATCCAAATATTTCCGATTTAGAGTTCCGCTTACGCGATCAGCTCCATTGCCGTGTTGAGATTCGCAAAAACGTCCGTGGTGCCGGAGAAGTGCGGCTACGCTTTGCTTCAGACGAAGAATTGAAGCGCTTGATCGCTCAGTTGAGTCAGGACGTTGGCTAAAAGCTAGTGCGTTGATCCAGGTAAAATTCCCTTGATCCATGTTCCAATGCGTGACTTCGCCATTTGGCGAATGCGGGCTTTGGCGTGGCGGGTGCGGACATGTTTCATCCAATCTGGGTTTGGCCCTTTTCGGTTTTTATCCGTCAAAATTTCAATCATATCCCCATTTTTGAGCATTCGATCTACCGCAGCCACCTCTTCGTTCACCTTAGCTCCGGTACAGGTGTCGCCAATCTGTGTGTGAATGGCATAGGCGAAGTCGATGCAGCTACTCCCCTCGGGTAAGTCGATGACGTCGCCTTGAGGGGTAAAAACAAAAATCCGATTTTGGAAGGCGTCGATCTTCATCTCCTCCAGGGTGTGGAGCTTATCTTGTTTGTCGCCTAGTTCTTGTTGGAGTGCCGCTAAATCAGACACCCAGTTTGGGGCTTGATTGGTGTTCGGTTCGGAGCGCTTGCCATTTTCATCGTAGGCCCAATGGGCGGCAATCCCGTATTCATTTTCCGCATGCATGGCCCGCGTGCGAATTTGAAATTCCACGATCTCGCCTTGTTCACAAAAGACGGTCGTGTGCAACGAGCGATAGCCGTTTGGTTTTGGCTGAGCGATATAATCTTTAATGCGTCCTTTCAACGGCGTCCACTTTCCATGGATAATTCCAAGAACGCTGTAACAATCAGCCACAGTCGGGACGATGACACGCAGGGCGATGATGTCGTAGACCCGCGCAATATTGCGCTCATTTTTTATGAGCTTCTTGTAGAGCGAGTAGAGATGCTTGGCACGGCCATGAACGTCATGAAAGGTGATGTGATTTTCTTGTAAGGTCGATTTTGTTTGCTCAATCACATGGTCAACATACTCTTGTTTGTTGTTTCGAGCTGTTTGCGCGATCTGCTGTGTCCATTCGTATTCTTTTGGATAGACGTATTTGAACGCGGCATCTTCAAGCTTACCCTTCATTTCACCCATACCTAGGCGGTTGGCGATCGGGGCGTAGATTTCTAGCGACTCGAGCGCGATGCGGAGCTGCTTCTTCTGTGGAATTGCATCGAGTGTTTGGAGGTTGTGTAGGCGATCGGCGAATTTGATGAAGACGACACGTACATCGGCGGCCATCGCAAGAAACATCTTGCACAGGTTCTCGATGTAGCGTTCCATCCCACGATATTTGATTTTGCTGAGTTTGGTGATGCCTTCGACCATCGAGCCGATCTCTTCCCCAAATTCCGTGCTGATATCTTCAATCGTCCGAGGCGTATCTTCTGGAACATCATGCAAAAGGCCCGCAACCAAAATGGGAACGGGCATATGCATCTCGGCCAACGTCCCAGCGGTTTGTAGGGGATGCATGATGTAGGGCTCGCCGCTCGCACGCATCTGTCCTTTGTGTGCCTCCTCAGCGAACGCAAACGCACGACGGACAAGGCCCGTATCGGCTGCACGATCATTCTCCTGAATGAGCGTACACAGTTCATCGATCGTTTGGACAAAACGTGGTTTGAGGTTGGGCATACGGATCCTATCTATAGTAGGCCTCGCAGGCTGCTTAGGCAATCGCAGATAGACGGATACAAAACACCCACCTGATCAGGTGGGTGTTTTGTATGGTGGGACCGGAGGGGATCGAACCCTCGACCCTCGGCTTAAAAGGCCGGTGCTCTACCAACTGAGCTACAGTCCCATAGGGTTTCGTCGAAGCGCGGGCATCATACCGGATCTTTCGTTCTCTTTCAAGCCATCTTTTGCTACTATGCGGGCAATCGTCTATGTCCATCCTTTCTGCGCGTATTCAGCGCCAAACCATCGAACGTCAGGGATTGCTGGCAAAACTGCGTCGTGAGCTGCAGCAGTGTTCGGCCGAAGCCCTGTCGATGAGCAAACGCTCGATTTTCGCCCTCCACCGAGAAGATGCTGAGGCCTCTGCCCGGGAGCTCGACATGGCCTCCCAGGCGATCGAACGGGGGTGGAAAGTGATTCAGCAGGAAACGCTCCTCACGCAGGAGGGGGCTTGGCGTGCGGCACGTGAAGAGTATGCCGAAGCCTCGTTGCTCGCCGAGTATCTCAAAAAAGGATCACTTCAAACCCATCCAGATAAAGACCGTGATCCAGATATTCTGATCGGAGGCTTGTCTGATTTCTTGGGTGAGCTTGTTCGTTTAGCGGTCCTCGCTGCAACGCGTGGAGACCGTGCACCGATTGAGCAGTTCTACCAAGATGCGGTTGAGCTCATGGATTTCTTGTTGCAGATGGATCTCACGGGACACCTACGCACGAAAGTGGACCAAGCGAAACAGCACGTCAAAAAACTCGAAGAGATTCGCTACGACTTGTCCCTTCGCCGCCTGGATTCCAAATAGGGTGTATGCATCGCTCACGGCGTGTTTTGTTGGTGTACGCGTTGCCGCACTCGGGGCACTCGTCGGCTGCTGCCGCGCTTCAGGAAGAGCTAGCGCTTCAGGGCTTGGAGGTGGAACAGTATAACTTTCAAGAACAGTGGACTCGCCTCGGAAAGAAAGCGGGGGATATGCAGAAGTGGATCGTGGAACATACGCCTTGGTTTTGGAAGCATGTGCACGGGAATGAGGATTACGCGGGTGTGACCAAATTTGTGGTAGAGAATCTCACGCGGTGGGATATCACGGGTTTGTTCGCGAAGATCGAGACATTTAAGCCCGATGTGGTGATTGCGACCCATATGCTCCCGCTTCGCATGTTGGGCGAGGCACGCGTCTCGGGTCATCTTACGATTCCACTGTTTGCGGTCACGACGGACCTCTGGGTGCATCGTTACTGGGCCCACCTTGGAGTGGATCAGTATTTTGCTTCGACGAAGGAGGCAAAAGAAAACTTGATGAGCTATGGGATCAGTCCGGCGCGTATTCAAGTTACGGGTATTCCCTTGCGTTCGGCGTTCACCCACCAAAAAGCGCTTCCGCTTCGTCAGGCACGGAAACAGCTGGGGTTATCGCTCAAAAAACCCCATGTGACGATTGCGGGCGGGACCTATGGGATTTTTCCCTTCCTGGAACTCTTGAAAAAACTGTGGACGGAGCGGGCGCGTGCCGCCTCCGTACAATGGACGTTTATTTTTGGCAACGATGAGAAAACGTTGAAAAAAGCCGCGACTTACTTGCGAAAGCATCCACTCGAGGGTGTGCGCCTGTTGGGATTTACGAAAGAAATAGATGTCTACTTTTCAGCGAGCAACGCGGTTGTGACGAAGCCGGGTGGACTCACAACGTGCGAGGTCGTATCTACAGGCATCCCCCTCGTGTTGTGTGCACCGATCCCTGGCCAGGAAGAGGGGAACGCGCGTCTTTTGTGCGAAACGGGCGCAGCGCTTCGTCAGGATGATCCGGCGGAGCTTGTGAGCGAAGTCCTACAGCTTCTCAAAAATGACACACGGATGAAGGCACTGAAGAAAGCGGCGAAGCAGATGATCCCTGGAAAATCGGCGCAACGAATCACGACAGCGGTCGTCGCCTTTTTGGACGGTTCGCCTTCTGATCGGCGAGCGGGGTAGTATCTACACGCATGAAAACACCAGCGAACCCCCCATCTCGACCAGAGGTATTTGGAATCCCGATCCAGGGAGGATCGTTAGAGGAGATTTTGGCGTGGGCGTTGGATGAAGCAAATACAGATCAAAAATGGATTGTCACGGCGAATCCAGAGATTCTGCTTGAGGCGAAGCAGAATCCTGCCTATGCAGCCGCCGTGAAGCAGGCGGACTACATGTGTGTGGATGGTTTTGGATTATGGATCGGTTTGCGCTGTGCGGGGTACCCGGTTGAGCGAGTGACGGGGGTAAAACTGGCGGAAGCGCTGATGGCCGAGGCGGCTCAGAAAAAGCTCCGTGTGGGATTCATCGGAGGGGCCCCCGGGGTTGCGGCGCGCGTCCGAACTTTTTGGGAGGAGCGATTTCCAGAGCTGAACACTGTCGCCGAAGAAGGGGGCGTGATTCAGCCAGACGGCACGGGTGATCTCGCGGAAGAGGAGGCGGTCCATCGGCTGGTGCTCGAAGCGCCTCAGATTTTGTTGGTTGCGTTTGGGGGCGGGTCTAAACAGGAGGCGTGGATTGCTCGTCGCTTGGCAGATCTCCCTTCGGTTAAATTGATCGTTGGTGTTGGTGGCACCTTTGATTTTTGGGTCGGACGGATCAAGCGTGCACCCGCCTTGTTGCAGACCCTCGGACTGGAATGGTTCTGGCGCTTGATTCAAGAGCCGCAGCGTTGGAAGCGTATCTTGCGGGCGACGATCGTTTTCCCACTCCTGTTCCTCGTCGATCAATTCAAACGTCCCGGGCCCGCGCGTAAACAACTTGCGTACACGGTTTCGATTTTGCTTCGAGTCTTGTTCTTCCTCTTCATTCTTTGTCCCGCTTTAAACCGGTATATTCAGGCGATCCTAGCGCAGGGGATTCGCACCTATCGTTGGATGTTTGTGGATCTGGTCGTTCCGTTTGTGCTGTTCGTCGTGCTCTACCCGGTTTTTGCCTTTTTCCGACGGTTTCATCGACAAAAGAAAGCGAGTTGAGTAGTCTGTGTATCTACTCTATGTCAGCCTCACGTCCTGTTCGCGTTCGTTGCGCTCCCAGTCCGACAGGGTTTATCCATGTTGGGACGTTGCGCACCGTTCTCTACGATTATTTCCTTGCCCGCCAGTCCGAAGGCGGCAAGCTGGTTTTGCGTATCGAAGACACGGACCAGGAGCGATCAGTTCCGGGTGCGCTGGAAGGCTTATTGTCGACCCTCAAGACCCTAGGAATCGACTATGATGAAGGTCCTGTGTTGAACGATGATGGAACGATTACAGAAAAAGGAGACGTTGGTCCCTATACTCAGTCCAAGCGCCTCGACACCTATCGCCCTGTCGCTGAGCAGCTGTTGAACGAGGGGAAGGCCTATCGTTGTTTTTGTTCACACGAAGAGTTAGATGAAATGCGTCGGATCCAAACAGAGACGAAGCAGGCGCTCAAAT
The DNA here is from genome assembly GCA_964582475.1 of uncultured Gammaproteobacteria bacterium. GTDB lineage: Bacteria > Patescibacteriota > Patescibacteriia > 2-12-FULL-60-25 > 2-12-FULL-60-25 > JAGOTP01. The sequence continues at coordinate 474,494 of CAZOQS010000001.1, forward strand.
ACGATCGTCGTTGTTTGCGTTTGTCTCCGCAAGAGATTGAAGAACGATTAGCAAATCCAGAGACGCGTGCACGCATGGTGGTCCGTCTGCGGGTCCCGGATGCGGGCACCCTTTCGTTCGAAGATGGGATCCGTGGTCGCATTTCGTTTGAGTGTAAAGATGTAGATGATCAGGTTTTGCTTAAATCCGACGGCTTCCCGACCTATCACTTGGCGGTGGTCGTCGATGACCATTTGATGAGCATCACCCACGTTCTGCGTGGAGAAGAGTGGATCTCTTCGACGCCAAAACAGATTTTGTTACACCAGATGCTTGGCTGGGAGATGCCTGTCTACGCTCACGTGCCACTTCTCTTGAATCCAGATAAGACCAAGCTCTCAAAACGAAAGGGAGATGTCTCGGTCGAGTCCTATTTGTCGAAGGGCTATTTGCCAGAAGCGTTGATCAATTTCTTAGCGTTACTCGGTTGGAATCCGACCGGTGATCGCGAGATGTACACCCGCGAAGAGCTCGTGCGTTTATTTGATCTAACGAAAGTGAATCGTGCCGGTGCCGTCTTGAACGTCGAGAAGTTGAATTGGACGAACAATCTCTATCTTCGTGCCCTGGATGAGCAGGCGTATGTGGCCCTGTGTCTTGAAAAGGGGTGGTTGACCGGGGAGGCGTTCAACAAGTGGCTCACAGAACCTGCTTCGCGCATGGTGATAGAGCGGGCTGTTCTCGTGCTTCGTGAACGTTTAGAAAAACTTTCCGACTTGGCCACGTTGGTCACAGATCTTCGATTATTTGAGGCAGATCTCGACTATACGACCGTCACTCTCGTCTGGAAGAAGTCGACCAAAGAGGCGACGTGCGAATATCTCAAAGAAGCGCGTACCTACCTAGCGACAAAAGACGAGGCATGGTTTAACGCACGTCCTGAGATCGAAACCAGCCTCCGTGCTTGGATCGCCGAGCATGGCTGGTCCAATGGAGATGTCCTCTGGCCACTTCGTGTCGCGCTCTCGGCCCAAGAAAAATCCCCAAGTCCGTTTGACTACCTCTGGATGATTGGAAAAGAGCGCTCCCTCTCACGTATCGACGCAGCCTTAGCATCTCTGGCATAATGCCGGGTAATGAAGCACCCAGGTCGTTCTTTGGTGTCGGTGGTCAGCATTCTTAGCCTGCTGTCGTTTGTCGTACCCGTGTTTCAGGTACGCGCGCAGGAGACGGAAGAGACGAAGGTGCTGCAGGAGGAGGTGGATGAGCGTCAGACCAAGATTAAGCAGCTTGATGGGACAATCGCCGCCTATCGCAAACGGATTGCGGAACAGGAGTCGCAGGCGCTCACGTTGCAGAACCAAGCGGCGTTGCTTGAAAACCGTATTCAAGAAAAACAACTTGCCTATCAAAAAGCGAGCCAAGAGGCGGACCTGACCGTGGTTCGGATTCAGCAGCTGGATGTTGCGATTCGGCTGGAAGGGGAAGCGATTGATAAGCGTCGTGCGGCTCTTGGGGAGCTCCTGCGTCGTATTCGCCAAGCGGATGACGTGCACCCGTTTCAAGCGTTGGTGACAGGGTCTTCTCTCTCTGAATATGTTTCGCAGCTAGATGAGCTTCAGCGTGTGCAAGAAGAGACGGTTGCGGCGACAAAGCGTCTCCACCAGGCAAAGGAAGCTCTTCAGGGAACGCGTAAGTCACAGGACGAACGTCGGGTTGAATTACTAAAACAACAAACAACGCTGGAACGCGAGCGGTTAGCGCTAGAAGGGGAACGCTCAGCCAAGCTGTCTTTGATTGCGACGACGGAGGAAAAAGAATCTGAATTTCAACGTATCCTTTCTGAATTGCGCGGACAGCAAGAAGAGGAGAAGATTTCGGTCCGCGATTTGCAGGATCGCTTACGCGAACAGCTGAACCAGGCAGATGACTCGCTCGCGCGTGGTGATATTTTGTTCCAATGGCCCGTTGTTCCAAAGCGTGGGATCTCTGCGCATTTTCATGATCACACGTATCCCTTCCGAAAATTGTTTGAGCATCCAGGAACCGATATTCCGGTCGCGGTTGGAACGCCAGTGAAAGCGGCGGCGGGTGGCTACATCGCTTGGACGCGTACGGGAAAACAATACGGAAACTACATCATGGTCGTGCACGCCGGTGGTGTTGCGACGGTCTATGCGCACTTGTCGCGGTTCGCGGTCAGACCAGATACCTACGTTGAACGCGGGCAGGTGATTGGGTATTCGGGAGGTCGACCAGGGGATCAGGGAGCCGGACTTTCCACGGGGCCTCACCTGCACTTCGAAGTCCGTCAGGGCGGAATCCCGGTCAACCCAGAGAACTTTTTACCGGAATTGGTTGACTAATTAGCCAAAAAAGCGCTTAACCTAGACAAAAAGAAAGAAATATGGCATTCTGTCGGGTCAGTCTGAGCTTGAAATAGGCTCAGATGACCCGTTATTTCAATCTGTAGAAGAAACCGAGCCGGAAGGCTCAACCAGGAGGGTCTGTCGCCATGCGTTTCAATTGCGCCTCGCTCGTCTCGTTCGCTCTCGTGCTGGTGTCGTCGGTCGCCTTCGGGCAGCCGGTGAGTCCCACGCCGTCGGTCATGCCGAACGCGCAGGGGATCACGTCGTTCTGCGCGGCTCTTCCGCCGCCGAACGCGCCGACACGCTCCGGCCCCGCGACCACGCGGTACCAGGTCGCGCTCGCGAACGCGGGTGAGGCCTTCAGTCAGGGACGGCCCGCCAGCGCAGCCCCGCTGTACTGGCAGGCGTTCACGATCGTCGCGAGTGACCCGCATCCGGTGTCGCGCGCGCTCGTGCCCCAGATCGGTGACCGCATCCGCGTGATGCTCACCCTTCAGGGCGACGCGACCCGAGACCAGCGCTGCGCGCTCGCGCAGTGTCTGATCGACCGCACCACGGGCGCCGATCGGGCTCCGTTCGAGCAACTGAGCCAGGAGCTGCGCTGCAGCCCCGCGACTCCGCCGCCGAACCCGGTACCGACCCCGCCCATCGTGCCGGTTCCCACCCCGCACGTCGTGGTGACCCCGCCGCTCGTCCCGACCCCTCTGGTCGTGCGTCCGCGGGTGCCCAATCCGCCGATCCTTCCGCCGACCGTACCCGCCCGTAGTCGCGCCAACTGGGCGCTGCACATCTCGGGGTGGAGCGCCGGCGCGCTCGGCTTCATCGGCTTCGGAGTCTTCGGCGCGCTCTGTGAGAGCGCCAACGAGACTGCCGTCCTGGCGAACAGCGGGCAGACCGACGGCTGGGACCGTGCGACTCACGCCCAGGCGCGAACCTTCTGTACGCTGGCCAACGTGTCACTGGGGGTCGGACTCGCGGCCACTGCGGCCACGACCACGACCTTCTTCCTCACGCGCCCGCGCCTGAGCGTCGTGCCGCCCACCGGCCCGAACCGCGCCGGCTTCGTCACCTTCACTGCGTCGTTCTGACGCACCGTCCTCGTTCGCTCGTTTCCCGAGCGCGGACGTGACCCACAGGAAACAATGCCGGATCACCCCTTTGAGGAAAGGGTGGTCCGGCAGTTTGTTTTTCGAAAATATTATTCTACGGCACACCCATCTTCACCACTCAACTTATCTTGTTTCGTGGAGGAAGAATCTGGTACTTCGCGGCGATGAATTGTTCCTTCTGTTCCGAGCTCATCAAGAATCTGGTCTAACTCCGCCAAGTTCTGAATGCGTACGAGACGACTTCGCAACTCTTTGAATTCACTCGCCCCTTTGAAGTACCAAGGCAAGTGTTTACGTAACTTCACTAAGCCACGTTCCCCATAGTGTTCAACTTGTGAGTGCGCGTGTTTACGGACGGTATCGATTTTTTCAGCAATTGTTGGTTCCGCCAGAAGCTCACCTGTTTTCAAATACGTTTCCATGCGCTGGAAAATCCAAGGATTACCCAAAGCGCCACGGCCAAGGAGGACGCCATCGGCGCCCGAGCGTTGTAACGCTTCTTTCGCGAGTTCCGGTGTGGTGATGTCTCCATTTACCAAAAAGGGGATATGCGGCACTTGTGCACGCGCTTCGCCGACACGGTCCCAGTTAGCAACACCGCTATAGCCCTGCTCTTTGGTGCGGCCATGGACGGAGATTAACTCAGCTCCCGCATCGGCGACCGTTTTTACGAAGTCCAAGCAATCTGTGTCTTTGATCCAGCCTAAGCGTGTCTTGACGCTAATCGGCACGGACACAGCTGCCTTCATCGCTTTGATGATGGCGGTTGCCCGTTCTGGATCGCGGATCAAAGAGGCGCCATTGAAATTATGAACAATATTATAGACCGGACAACCCATGTTGATGTCGATCCCATCGGGATGAAAGCGTTCTTCGATGATGCGCGCTGCTTCGGCCATCGTGTGTGGATCGCTGCCGAAAATTTGTTGGATGAGGGGACGCTCTCGATCATCGGATTCCGCCATGCGGAGGGTCTTTGGATTCATGCGCACGACGGCTTCCGACGACACCATCTCGCGGAACATCATCGGAGCTTTGTGCTCTTTGCAGATAAGGCAAAACGGCAGATCGGTCATATCTGCCATCGGGGCGAGCGCCACGAGCGGTTTCGCCACTTCTTTCCAATTCAGCATCGCGCGAGTGTAGCAAAAAATGGCCAAAAAACAAGCGAAGGTCATTTAAAATGCAAACGACGCATGGGGGAAGGGTGGAGTAGCCACGAATCCCATGCGCCTTGCGTCACCCGCCTTTCTCCCCGAAGTCGGGGTGTTGTAGAGAGTCCGTCAGTCGGAGAGGGCCCCGGCGTCGAACGTCGGGTGCCCGTAGCAGCGGTTGGGCTGCCTGAACTGCGGCCGCCGGAGCCAGGCGTGGCAGTCACAGCGCGTGTTCGGAGCGGCGGAGAGCATGGTGTAGCTCGGCAGACAGCACCACGGCCGCAGATCCGGCTCCTCCACCGGGGCCTCGTCGGACGCGTCGCGCCATTCGACGACGTCGACGGTCACGTTGGGTCCGATCACGATCCCGAGCTGGAGGCTCAGGTTTTCGACGACCAGCTGCCCCAGGTGCCGCCGGTAGCGCCGATTCTCCTCGCGGAGACGATCGTTCTCATCGGTGAGGGACGTGTTCTCCTCGATGAGATCCGCCCGCCTCTCGTGCCCCCAGAGCCAGCCGGCGAAGAGAAGCGCCATCATCTGACAGATCGTGAGCCCGTACCTGAAGTCGTGTCTATTGCACATCGCTGCACGCTCTCCTAATGCTCTGTGGGGTGGAAATGCGTCCAATGAGCATCTTGTTGGACGAATAATGTTGTATCGTGTGGGAATTCCTTCGTCTAGTGTTTGAATGAATAATATATTCTGTTTCCAAGAAATGCATCAGGCGTGCCGAGGAGTGCCGGTGTTGTCCGGTGCCTCTGCACGCCTTTTGGCGGTCCTCTCAGCTCAGTTTGTCCGAGAGGGTGAGTTGTCTTTGGTTCGTATCCTTATGCGCAGCTTAGCCGCGCGGTGTGTGCTGTGGCCGCGGTGAAGCGGTCAGCGGGGGGTGGCGAGCTGCAGCTGGAGCTGCGGCGCGGTCGGGCAGACCTGCCTGCAGATCCTGTTGTAGTTCTCGACGATCTCGTTGTTGCAGGCGTCCCGCGTGAGGCGGGTACGCTCGAGCTCGCTCTTCTCGAGGCGGCAGGCGGCCAGGGCGCGCGTCGCGTCGACGGCGTTGGGCTGCCCGACGGCCAGCTCGCGGATGGCGATCTGGTCGCAGGTCGCGCGCTGGTCGGCGAGGAGCCCGTTGAGGCGGGTGTTCTCGCGCGTCAGGCGGACGTTGTCCTCGTTCACCAGCGTCACCGCGGCGAAGTCGGTCTGCGCCGCGCGGATCACGCGGCGGTTGTAGCCGCTCTCGCTGTTGGCGAGGTAGCGGTCGGAGATCTGGCCGGCCAGCCCCATCACGGCGTAGACGAGGAGCGCTGCCGCCGCGAGCTTGATGATCAGCCGCCAGAACCACCCGAGCGATCGTACGAACCCGACGATCTCTTTCCACATATGTCGTACCTCTCGATCAAACCGTGCACCAGCCTCTGTCTATAGCCTTGCGGCCAGTCGTCCCCGGGCAGGTGCTTACCCGAGTTAACGCCATAATATAGCCGTTTTCTCTGGTTTTGTCCACTTCCTGGGGAAGGAAGTGACTTTTTGGCTCAGATCAGCGGAATAATGAGTTCTTTTCCATTGGCTTGTTTCAAGGATCCCTGTAGCATAGGACTATGTCTAAATTTGCCTTAAAAGCGCCCTATCAGCCGTCGGGCGACCAGCCGGAGGCGATCAAGCAGCTGATTGAAGGGATCGAGCGGAAAGATCGCTACCAGACCTTACTTGGAGCTACGGGTACAGGAAAAACGTTCACGATTGCGAACGTGATTCAGTCTGTGCAAAAACCAACGCTCGTGATTGCGCATAACAAAACGCTGGCGGCGCAGTTGTGTAACGAGTTCCGTGCGTTCTTTCCGGATAATGCAGTAGAGTATTTTGTTTCGTATTACGATTACTACCAGCCAGAGGCGTACATCGCTCGAACGGATACGTACATTGAAAAAGAGGCGATGATCAACCAGGAGATCGATCGCTTGCGTCATGCGGCAACCCAGGCATTGCTCACGCGCAAAGATGTGATTATTGTTGGGTCCGTGTCGTGTATTTACGGTCTTGGAGCGCCGGAGGCCTATGAGCAAACCGTTCTGCATATTGAGCTCGGCTCAAATGTGATGCGCGAGCAGGTCTTGGAACGATTGATCACGATGCAGTTCAACCGAACGAATGCGGATCTGACACGTGGAACATTCCGTGCACGCGGAGAAGTGCTTGAGTTGATGCCAGCGAACGAAGAAGTGGTGTATCGCATTGAATCGCCGCGCGGGATTGTTGAACGGATCGTAAAAATGGATCCGGTGAGTAAAAAGGCAGAAAAGGAACAACAAGATCTTTGGGTGTTTCCTGCAAAACATTTTATTACGCTGGGGCCAGAACGTGAACGGGCGTTGAAAGCAATCCGCGAAGAATTGAAAGAACGCTTAGACTACTTTGAAAAGAATGGAAAGTTACTCGAAGCGGAACGCTTGGAACGGAAAACCCATTACGATCTGGAGATGATCGAAAACGTTGGCTACTGCAATGGAATCGAAAACTATTCGCAGCCGATGTCTGGCCGTCCGCGTGGAGCCGCTCCCGATACGCTCTTTTCCTATTTCCCGAAAGATTTCCTCCTCGTCATCGATGAATCGCACGTCACCGTTCCACAGCTGGGAGGCATGTATGAAGGGGATCGTTCACGTAAGTCGACTCTGATCGAGCACGGCTTCCGTTTGCCGTCAGCTGCCGATAATCGTCCGATGAAATTTGAAGAACTCGAGCAGAAGATGGATCAAGTAATCTTTGTGTCAGCCACACCCGCTCTCTTTGAGCTGCAGAATTCCAACCAGGTGGTCGAACAAGTCATTCGTCCAACAGGACTTGTTGATCCAGAAGTCCTTATCCGTCCCGTCACGCCAAAGGGTTCGGACGTAGGCCAGGTACAAGACCTCCTAGAGCGTTTGCAGCCCGTCATCGATCGTGACGAGCGCATTCTTGTAACGACGCTCACGAAAAAGATGGCCGAAGATCTGACGGAGTTTATGAAAGAGCGGAAGTTCAAAGTGAGTTACATCCACAGCGATATCGAAACAGTGGAGCGCTTAGAAATTCTCTCGGAATTCCGCAAAGGAACGTATGACATCATCGTGGGAGTCAACCTCTTGCGTGAAGGTCTCGATTTGCCAGAGGTCTCGCTCGTCGCCATCATGGATGCGGACAAAGAAGGCTTTCTACGTTCTGAGACGTCTCTCATTCAAACAATTGGACGCGCGGCGCGTAACGTTCGTGGTCAAGTGATTTTGTACGCGGATAATATGACAGGCTCGATGACGCGGGCAATCGCGGAGACGGACCGTCGTCGAACAAAACAGCTTGCCTACAACAAAGAACATAATATTACACCAAAAACGATTCGCAAGAAGCAGGATGATATTCTCGCCATGTTGGGCTTAGAGCATTCAGAAAAAGATGTAAAAGATATTTTGAAACTCGAGCTGGGGGCAGAAACGGATAGCTTGATGGAAGTGAAAAAGAAGAAGGAAAAAGAAATGAAAGCGGCCTCAAAGAATCTGGAGTTTGAACTCGCGGCGATTCTGCGCGACGAGTTGGTGATCTTGGAGAAGGAATTGAAGAAGCGTGAAAAGGGGAGTCCGTTACCGGATAAGGAACGGGCGGCGGTGGCAAAGAAGCGGCCGGTGAGACACGGGCGAGCGCGTTAGGAGGAGGCGTGAGAGTTGAAATTTAAACGAGGCCCTTGTGAATGGTGGGCCTCGAACCATCTGACGAACCGCGAGGAGCGCGGTCCGCGTGTTGTGTTGTCGTCCAGCCCGCTGTCACTGCGGAAGACGATAGATCTCTCCACCCCTCAGGTACACATTCAGTCGAAGCTCTGGGAGGACGAACGAGTAGTCCTTCAGCGTGAGGAAGAGGAGAACTGCCACCTGGACGAAGGTGAGGTTCTCGGTTCCACGCACGCTGCGCACCAGCCTGTCGACGCGCAGGCTCATCCCCTCGATCACGAACTGGATGAATCGGTTGTTAGGGGCGGTACTTTCTTGGAGTTCCAGCCTCTGCGCGATGTGGTGGACGAGCTCTTCAGTCAGGGAAGTCCTCGGCTCCAGCCTCTCCGGCAGGTCGAGATCCGGGAGTCGGCGGTCTTTGATCGCCTGGAAGACTCGTCGTACCGCCTCGCGCAGGAGGCTCCGCTCCTCTTCCGTGAGGGCGCGCCACCCCGTTCTCGCCACGATCGTTACACTCATCACTACTCCTTTGCCGCGGATATGCCCTATTCCGTGCGGGCCGGTTTTATAACACAATATTTAGTTTTTGCCTAGAGAATGCCGGGTTCGTGCCACCTCACGGTTCCTATGCTACGTTCTGTCTGATCCTGTCTCTGTCTTGTTCCCATGGACTCTACCGCTGACATCAAAGCCCGCCTCGATATTGTCGACTTGGTCGGGGACTATTTGCCCCTCAAACCCGCTGGGAGTGGGGCCTTTAAGGCATGCTGCCCCTTTCATCAGGAGCGGTCACCCTCGTTCTTCGTGTCGCGTACGCGTCAGAGTTGGCGCTGTTTTGGCTGTAATGAAGGAGGGGATCACTTCACCTTTATCGAAAAGATCGAAGGGATGGAGTTTCGTGAAGCGCTTGGCTTCCTGGCGCAAAAAGCCGGGGTCATCCTGCCGGAGTACGATGCCAAGCAAACAGGCGACAAACATCGTTTGCATGAAGTGAACCTCTTGGCGGCGAAATTCTTTCAAACAGCGCTCCAAACACATCCGCAGGCAGAGCATGCTCGCGCCTACTTACAAAAGCGTGGGGTTGATGATCTCACGAGCGATCTCTTTAAGATTGGCTACGCTCCAGATGGCTGGCAGTCGCTGACGGATGCTTTACTGAAAAAAGATGTGAGCGTGGATGAGCTCCTTCGTGCGGGTCTCGTCTCAAAGCGTGAACGCGATGACGGAGTGTATGATCGTTTCCGCGATCGTTTGATGTTTCCGATCCTTGATGTGCAAGGCAATGTGGTTGGATTTACCGGTCGTGTTCTGCAGGCCGATGCCAAAGAAGCGAAGTACGTGAACACGCCTGAAACAAGTGTCTATCGCAAGTCCGCTGTGCTTTACGGTCTCGATAAAGCGAAAGGTGAAATTCGGCGCGCAGACCTCGCGGTCTTGGTCGAAGGCAATATGGACGTTGTCTCATCCCATCAATTTGGGATCACGAACGTTGTCGCCTGTAGTGGTACGGCGCTGACGTCTGAACAGCTCCATCTCTTGAAGCGCTTCACGACCAATCTCGCAATCGCTTTCGATGCCGACAGTGCTGGGAAGATGGCGACGATTCGCGGACTCGACCTGGCGCGGGCGCAAGATTTTTCAATCAAAATCATCACGCTTCCTCCCGACGCGGGAAAAGATCCAGACGAAGCCGTACGTAAAGGTGTGGCGATTTGGCAGACCGCTATTCAATCAGCGGTCAGCATCATGGACTGGTTATATATTCAGACGTTCACCGCCGAAAAGGAGCTTCACACCCCCGAAGGGAAAAAGCGGATCGCTCAGGAACTTCTCCCAGAAATTCGGCGCATCATGGACCCAGTCGAGCGGGATAGCTGGCTTCGACGTCTGGCGCAGGATTTGGGCGTGGGGGAGGCGTCGCTCCGAGAGGCGATTCAGCGCTCGGTCGCAACGACCCGTGTTCAAGTGGCGATGCAACCCACCCCCGCCCCGAAAGAAGCCCAGAAAACGAAAGAACTGCCTTCCCGAGAGCTCGAGCGAGAACGGTTCTTGCTGGCGTCACTTTTGGCAAATTCCTCGCTTTTCTCGCTTTTTCAAGGAGCGCTCGCCTGGAGGGTTGAGGAATTCGAGATTCCCGCGCATACCTCTCTTTACGAAAAGCTCGTGAAGGCCTATAATTTGCCACAAATTCAAGGTTCCCTTTCCACCGGACATAGAGCCGGTTCATCCCTTTCGCTTCCTGCCGACTTAAGTTCGGAGGAGCGTGACGCCTTCGAGGCAGCCGCTTTTTTAGCGGAGCGAGACCTATTAACTCAAACTGCCGCTTCCGTCGAACGTGATGTACGTTCCCTGGTTGGTGTTCTGCGCGCAGATCGCCTGACCAAGCGTCGTCGTGTGTTAGAAGACGCGATGCGGCAAGCCGAGCGTATTGGCGATCAAACTCAGATCGCTGATCTCATGCGGCAATTTCAAGATCTCCACTAACCCCACCCGTGCGTATGCCTTTAAAGAAGATCGTCTCGAAGGTGAAGCATGTTTTTCATACCTCCACGCCTTCGCTGAAAAAGCGCAAGGCCGCCGCTGAGGCGAAGAAGCTCGCTCCGAAGAAAGCGCCCGTGAAAGCGGTTCCTGCAAAAAAAACTTCGGCGCCCGTGAAAGCGTCCGTTCAGGCACATTCAAAGACACAGGCGAAGGTCGCTCCTCAGTCCCAGAAGAATCAAAAGCCGAGCAAGAAAGTCGTCCACTTGCCACGTGGCCCCTACGTAAAGTCCAAGCCTCCAACCCCGGAAGCCTTGGAGAAGTTGTTTGGGAAAGCCCGTTCCCGTGGCTTTATTACCGAACAAGAAATTGTCTTCGCGTTTTCTGAAGTGGAAGATTACATTGATGTCTTCGAAGGATTTGTGGATCGCTTAGACGCGGCTGGAATCAGCTGGGTCGAGCAGAAGGATGGGCTGCTTGGTCGGAACAAAGAGCGTCTCGGTATTTTGCAGGGCCTTCACAGCGCTGATGAACGTCAGCTGAAGATTGATCCCCTCGAACTCACGGCAGACTCGATTCAGGTCTATTTGCGCGAAATCGGAAAAATTCCATTGCTCACCGCCGCCGAAGAAGTCGCGCTCGCGAAACGCAAAGAACGTGGCGAGAAAGAGGCGGAACGTCGTTTAATCGAAGCCAACTTGCGTCTCGTTGTTTCCATCGCGAAGAAGTTCACCGGAAAGTCTTTGTCGCTCCTCGATTTGATCCAGGAAGGAAATATTGGATTATTCCGCGCCGTCAAGAAATTCGAATATCGTAAAGGGTTCAAATTCTCGACCTACGCCACTTGGTGGATCCGCCAAGCGATCACGCGCGCACTCGCGGACCAATCACGTACGATTCGTATTCCAGTGCACATGGTCGAAACGATTAACAAGTTCCAACAGATCGAGCGTGAATTGATTCAAGAGCTTGGTCGCGAACCATTGCCAGAAGAAATCGCCGCTGAAATGGGACAAGACGTGGACAAGGTCCGCCACATCATCAAGATTTCGCAGGATACGGTCTCGCTTGAAACACCAGTCGGTGATGACGAAGAAGATTCCGCCCTTGAGGACTTCATCGAAGACGTGAAGAACGTCGCGCCAGACCGTGCGGCCGCCCTTGAGCTCTTGAAAGATTACGTGCAAGAAATCATCAAAGATTTGAACCCACGTGAACAGAAAATTCTTGAGATGCGCTTCGGACTCACGGACGGAGTTGGTCACACACTCGAAGAAGTTGGAAAAGAGTTTGATGTCACCCGTGAACGTATTCGTCAGATTGAAGCCAAGGCTCTGGAAAAGATCCAGCAGCACCCTCTCGTGAAGCGTTTGGCGGACTACTAAAAACTATCCCCAAGCAGAAAAGCCGCTCTTCAGCGGTTTTTCTGTTTAGAGATCCTAGACACTTCCGCGGAAACATTGACAAAAATGGCTAAATCTGGTTAAATTTCCTGTTCCATCGTTGGTCGATTCGCTATGATACGACCGAATCGTCCTCTGTCTTCTAAGGGAAATACGCTATTTCCCTTAGAAGGAAGGGGGCGATCCATGCTGGAACGCGTACCTTACAACTGACCACACAACAAACAATGTGAGCCACTCCGAATGAGTGAGTTCAGGGAGAAAGCCACGTGACCACGAGTGAGACGAATGAAGGCGTTGCGACGCCTGACGATGATGCCGAGGTGGCCATCGCTATCGGATCGTGGCTGGGAACGGCTACGAACAACCTGCCCGGTCGCTGGGAACTGGTGTCGAGGCTCCGTGAAGGCGGCATGGGAGAGGTCTTCCGCGCCAAGGATCACGAGCTCTCGAGCGCCACGAACCCGGTGTTCGTCGCGATCAAGATCGTGAGCGCGCTCGAAGGGAGCGATGCGCTCAAGCGCTTCCGCCGTGAGGCGAAGGTGCTCGCCGAGATGGGGGGATCCAATGTGGTCCATATCATCTCGTATGGGCATCAGGATGGATTCGCCTACCTGGTCATGGAGCTCCTCAAGGGCTGTGATCTGGAAGAGCATATCGAGAAGTTCGGGATCTATACCGAAGACACCCTGCCCGAACTCCTTCGGATCCTTCGTATCATCGCGTATGTCGTCCTGCGCGCCCACAAGCGCGGACTTCTGCACCGCGACATCAAGCCGGCGAACGTCTTCCTGAAGCTCGATGGTGCCGAACTCGAGCCCGTGCTCCTGGACTTCGGCATCGCCGGATCCCATGGCGCACGCACCCACAGTACTCAGGCGCAGACGAAGGCCGGCATGGTCATCGGAACGCCGGGGTACATGGCCTGTGAGCAGATCGGCGGTGAGACTGTCGGTCCGATGGCGGATATCTACGCTCTCTGCGTCATCCTTTTCGAAGCGCTCGCGGGCTTTCTCCCGTTCGATGCCTCGAAGGGGAAGGAGCAGGGCTGGGGGCTCATGGCTATGATGAAGAAGGCCATGGCGGAGAAGGGCGCCGTTGACTACTGGTTGACGCAGCTGCCCGCCTGGGTCCAGCAGGAGCGCTTCAGCGACCTGCGGGACATGCTCCGCAAGGGGCTGGATCCCGATCCCAAGAAGCGGTTCGCGTCGACGGACGAGTTCGTCGCGATCATCGACCGCGTGGCGGGAACGGCAAACGCTCCGCGTACGCCGACGCCACGGCCGCCGCAGGGGGGAGGAACGATCGACAACAACGCCGTAACGGGCGAAGCGCCGATCACCTCGGAACCCTCCATCATCGTCTCGACGACGCCGCGCTGGTCGTGGCCGTCTCGACGAACCCTGGCTATCGCAGCCATCGGGATCGTGTCATTCGCGGGGATCGTGTTCATCGCTCTTAGCGTGATGAACGCGTCGTCCCATCGCGCGCATCTCCCGCATGGCCCGACACCCCGCTCTCCGCCATCCGCTCTCGTCGTCACGCATGACGCGGGCACGCCCTCGACCGATGCTGCGACCAGCTCCGACGTGACCAACGTCGTGGCGAACACGCAGCTCGGCGAGGATGCCGGCACCCCTCTCACCGTCGTCGCTGACGCGGGGGTCGCGGAGCCGGTCCTGCCCACCCGGCGTGGGCACGATCGTCGCCCTCACCGGCGGGCGGAGACGGACGAAGAGCGCCAGGCGCGCAGTCTGCAGCGCCGTCTCATGCAGCAGTGCTGCGATGGGACCGGCATCGCTGGCGCCGTCGGGGCGAGTCGCTGTCCGCCGGCTCCCGGCAGCAGCGATTACCGTCGTTTGTGTGGTCACCACTGAACTAGGCTATGGGGTGCCTGTCCGGAACGCTCTTCTCGAGCGACGCCGACAAAACCCCAGTGACCTAAATGGATCAGTCTCTGGTCCCTTCAGGTCAATTCCCAGCTGCCCCTTGCCACAAAAATCCTGGATTGTTAGACTGCCCCCGCATCTTACAGATGTAGATTCCGAGGTAGCTCAGCGGTAGAGCAGGGGACTGTGAACACAGCCTATTCATATAAACTGCAAAGTTGTATGGAAAAGCGCTCCTATGCCGATCGTGCTGATTATCTTAAGAAGGCGGTAGCCAAACGAAGACGTCGTGTTCGTGAAATGGCGGTGGAATACAAAGGGGGCAAATGCCAGCTCTGCGGTTACGCACGCTGCATAGGCGCTCTGGAGTTCCATCATCCAGATCCTTCAAAAAAGGACTTTGGAGTTTCAATGGACGGTCTTACTCGCGCTTGGGCGAAAGTCAAAGCAGAAGTAGAAAAATGCGTTCTGGTTTGCGCGAACTGTCATCGAGAGATTCACGCCGGTATAACGCAGCTTTCGGCAGTGATGCCGATTGAAACTTGAGGTGAATTGCTGGAAGCCTGTTGCTGTCGATCAGACGGCTACGGTAATCAGCAGCCAAGCCTCGTCATCACGGTGATTTCGAGGAAGGTTCAGAGACTATCCCATTCGGGAGTACTCCAACAATTGTTGGGGGAAGCGCCTCACTCCTTTGCAAAAAGGAGAAGATATAGTCCACCCTTTACGGAAACGTAGAGACACGTGTAATCCCTTGGCCGTGGGTTCGATCCCCACCCTCGGAGCCATGAGCGACAGTGTCTGGCGACCCAGACACTGTCAATCAAAAAAGCACCACAAACGTGGTGCTTTTTTGTTGTTTGGCGACTCTCGATCAAGTTCGAGAAAGTTCCTTTCCCACTCAGGGTGAAAAGTCATGAAAATGAAAATTCGTTTTATCCTAGAGAAGAAAAAGAGTTCAAATCCCACCCAGGTCTTTGGTGATATTTTTGACTAAAAATTTAAACTCTAGATTAACTTCTCAGACCCTTTTATTTTCACAAGCTATGGCTGCCCAGGCGGCCAATAATACGACTTGCACCCAAAACATAAGCGCATTCAACCCTCCTGTGCTCGGACTTGTCCATCCGGCGGCAAAGTAGAAGTTCAGATTCATAAAAGCTCCTCCCAAGAGCGCTGCGACCGCTATGAAACGTGCAAGATTTTTGGATGATTGTTGCTTACTGAACGCATACAGAACGAGAGCCGCGAGTAATCCGATCCCTGTAAGCACTTCACCCCATTGTACGAGCGTACCGAATGCGAGTGGATGAGTTTTTGCAACGTCTAACATGGAACGAACATACCATTCATGCGGGTTACCATTCTCAAAGCGGGCGAGTGTCTTTCCGATATTCGGTACAAATTGCCCTCCACGGACTTTCTCCCAGCCGGAAGAAAGCCATTCGTAGGCGAGAATGAGTTGTATTGTAAAGGGAACGAAAAGGCGATGAGAGAGAATATGTGATGGGTTCATATACGAATAGTTTATCATTTAAGATCTCACTTCCACTTGTAACAGCGGATGTTTGTTTCGAATACTGTTGGCGACAGATTCAAGATCAAGCGGTTCCGTTCGTGTTAATGCAGGGTTCAACGTTTTTCCATAACGGATCTCCTGCAGGGCATAACGCTCTCCTTCCCGTAATTGTCCTGCGATCTCTTCCAAATCCTCTTTTCCATGAAGGCCTGAATAGACCGTGGTGCGGAACTCGTGAGGAGTTGAGGAATCTTGGATTAAGCGGAATGTTTCGCGGCAATTATCGATCACGTTCTTTTGATTTATGCCAATGACTTCTGAATAACGCTCCCACGTGTGCTTGAGATCCATCGCAAAGAAATCGACCAATTGTTCTTTGATGAGCTTCTCAATTATTCGTGGAGTTAATCCGTTTGTGTCGAGCTTCACCAGCATCCCCAATCGTTTCACCTTTTTGATGAACTCTGAAAGATCGGTATGTACCGTCGGTTCTCCTCCTGTAATGCACACCCCTTCTACGATATGTTTTCTTTTGTTGAGATGTTCAAGAACATCTTCCTCCTTGAGTATTTTACTTACATCAGACGCTTGAGTGGGAATTAGCTCCGGATTGTGGCAATACACGCAGCGGAACGGACAGCCTTGGGTAAAGACAATGGAACAAATGATGCCCGGGTAGTCGAGCAAGCTAAGAGGTTGGAATCCAGAAATAATCATACGGTTTGGCAAGCTAATGCCGGTTCTTGCTGAGTAGTCGTTTCTGTTTGTGTTTGAACGACGTATTCTTTCCGTTCTTTGTATTCGCTCTTCTTTCCCTTGTTCCATTGGTCGACTGGACGGAAATAACCAACGATTCTTGACCAGATTTCACAGGTTGATTCGCATGTTGGGCAGGTCTGGATCTCTCCGGTCAGGTAACCGTGTTTCGGACAGATGCTGAAGGTTGGAGTAATAGTGAAGTAGGGGAGATGGTAGGACTCGGCGACTTTTTTGACGAAACTCGCACATGTTTTCCAATCTCGCACCCGTTCACCCAAGAAGAGATGGAGCACGGTACCGCCCGTATACTTCGTCTGTAGAGCGTCTTGATGATCGAGAGCTGAGAGCGGATCGTCCGTGTATCCAACGGGGAGATGAGTCGAGTTGGTGTAGTAGGGTGCGTCTGGCATTCCTGCTTGGATGATGCCGGGATAACGCGCTTGATCCTCTTTGGCGAAGCGGTAGGTTACGCCTTCCGCCGGAGTCGCTTCAAGATTGTAGAGCGTGCCCGTTTCATCTTGGTACGCGATCAAACGGTCCCGCATGAACTCAAGGACTTCATGAGCGAAAGCGGTTCCTTCCTCCGAACCAAGGTTTGCGCCTAAGAAGTTCAAGCAGGCTTCATTCATGCCATTCAAACCAATTGTTGAAAAGTGATTACGCAAAGAAGGAAGGTATCGTTTGGTATAAGGGAGAAGTCCTCGATCAATGTTGTCTTGGACGACCTTCCGTTTGATCTCAAGCGAATTTTTGGCGATGTCCATGAGCTTGCCGAGTCGTTCAAAGAAGTTTGTTTTCGTTTTGGCGAGATACGCGATGCGGGGAAGATTGATTGTGACGACACCGACGCTCCCCGTCATTTCAGCCGAGCCGAACAAACCTCCACCACGGGCACGCAAGACGCGTAAGTCGAGCTGTAACCGGCAACACATGCTCCGAACATCACTTGGGTTGAGTGAAGAATTCATGAAATTCTGGAAATACGGAATGCCATATTTTGACGTCATCTCAAACAAGAGCTTGGCATTTTCTGTGTCCCACTTGAAATCTTTCGTGATGTTGTAGGTCGGAATCGGGAAGGTGAACACGCGCCCCTTACGGTCGCCTTTCGTCATGATTTCGATAAAGGCTCTGTTGATGAGGTCCATTTCCGGCTGGCAGTCGGCATAGGTGAACGACTCTTCTGTTCCAGCGATAATTGGTTTCTTGTCTTTCAGATCGTCAGGCGCGACCCAATCAAGGGTGATGTTCGTAAACGGTGTCTGCATTCCCCAGCGTGAAGGGACATTCAAGTTGAAGACGAACTGTTGAACGCCTTGGTAGATCTGTTCGTAGGAGAGTTTGTCACGTTTAGCGTAAGGGGCAAGCATCGTATCAAACGAAGAAAAAGCTTGTGCTCCCGCCCATTCGTTTTGCAACGTCCCAAGGAAGTTCACCATCTGTCCAAGAGCCGTTTCAAAATGCTTGGGAGGATCGGATTCGACTTTACCCGCGACTCCGTTGAACCCCTCTTCGAGGAGCTGGCGCAAACTCCAACCCGCACAATAGCCTGAGAACATTCCAAGGTCGTGAAGATGGAAGTCGCCCTCGGTATGCGCTTCGCGGACTTCCTTTGGATAAATGTAACTCAACCAATAGTTTGCCGTAATTTTGCCAGAGGTGTTCAAAATCATGCCACCGAGTGAATAGCCTTGATTAGCGTTCTCGTTCACACGCCAATCGGACTGATTGAGGTATTCGCTGATGGTTTTATCAACGTCAACGGCGACTTTCGTTGTTTCACGTGCCTGCATCCGTTTTTCGCGGTAGACGATATAGCTCTTAGCCGTTTTGAAGTAGCCGGAGGCCATGAGGGTGAACTCGACGATATCTTGGATTTCCTCAACCGAAATTTCTTTGCGTGTTTTGCCTTGTTTTGTAATGAAAAGTAAGATCGTTTCCGTAAGACGGCGGACTTCTGGAAGTCCGAGTTCCTCCGTCGTTTCCGACGCCAAGCGGATGGCATTGTAAATACGCTCTTTATCAAAAGAAGCTTTTTGCCCGTCACGCTTCAGGACGTCGGGGAGAGTAATGGATGATGTGGTCATACGGAGAAAAATGAACAAAATAAAAACTCACGGTCTGTGAGCTTCGAGAGCTTCTGTGGGGGATCAAACGGATGTTACGTAGACTCTTTTTGAGAATCCCAGCTGATGCGGTTGGGGCAGTTCTTAATTAAGCATAAGAGTTCATTGAATTGAGTGGCTTGAATCGTACTGACCTCATGACAATGCTTGCATTTGACCTCAATCGAGCCCTCAACGAGCAATCCTTTGAAGAACAGCTTATGACATGATTTGCATCGATACTCGGTGACGCAATTTGGCATAGACTGTCTTCACAAGATAGCTTCCAAGAAGGCTTCGGTAAAGGGATGAGAAACAAGCCATCTTTTTTGGTTATCCACAACATGTAGTGGTTGAAATACAAATAGAGCACAATATGTAGTAGTAGCGTGAGAAGAAACCGGCTGTCAGTTTATACCATTTTGTACGTTTGAATGTATGCCGGATCGCAATGGGTAAGCTCTTTTATTTTTTATAATGAATCCTATGTTGAAAGAAAGATCACTTACAAAAACACTCTATAAAATCGACGACATTGTGCTCGTACATGGAATGTATATGTGTGTTCCCTGTGGGTACGTGCAGGAGCTTCAGGAGGTGGCTACGATGGTAAATCAGTAGTTCGAGCGGTTATGCAGCTCTCGTCAACTTGATCGAGAGCTAGACATTTGAGAGTGGCGGGAGTACCAATTGATGACGTACTATTGATTCACTAGTGACGATGATCTATGGAAGAAAACAAGACTACCCCAACTGAAATCGAGCGATATGCAGCAACCTTGAAAAATGTGACAGATATGTTTGAGTCCTGCGGTTGTCAGACGGAGCTGAAAGCCTCATCTCCTGCTCAGGCGCTTTTGACCATCAGAGGCCCTGTTTCTATGTGTCCAAAGTCTATCTTTGATCAACACGTAGAAGAGGCAAAAGATCTTATGCGATCCTCGCATTCCGGAGTATCCTTCGAAGTCGGTATCGAGGAAGTTGAGTAGATACTCACCAGTCTTTTCATGGTTCGAGAAGCTACCTGAGAGCCATGATCGACAGTGTCTGGCAACCCAGACACTGTCGATCAAAAAAGCACCACAAACGTGGTGCTTTTTTGTTGTTTGCGATAGGTAGCTTTTCGATTCTTACAGTGCAAGAAAGCTCGCGATAAACAAAACAACTCCAGCGCTTAATAAACACCCGGCCATCTTTCCGACGGCTGATCCGAGCATTGTGCGTTTGTCGCTCACTTTGGCAGCTCGTGCTCGTTCAGCGATGAGTCCCTCGAAGATGCCGGCGATGCCATCGGTGACTGCATTCCCAACGACTCCGCCAATGACTGCGCCTGCGACTCCGCCTAACTCACCTCCAAAAATTGCCATGATGGCCAATATTCCGTTATCGATCATCCCAAAAACGATATCAGGCCATATTCGTTTTAGTGGGATCCTGAAGGGAGTGAGTGAAAGAAGGCACAAGATCCCGAGTCCAATGATAACGAGTCCGATGAAGCGCGTATGGTAGATGAAATACCCGCTCACCCCCAATACGATTACGCACAGAGCGAGAACGTTGAGAATGGAAGCGACAAGATGATTTTTCATATCGTGCAAGCAGCTACTCTGTCTCTAACAGGGCCGAGCCGAAGTTCCTTGAAAACCGACGGCACCAGATGCTAACGACCGGATATTCGGATACGTCGAGGTTGGCTGGAAGGGCGTAGGTCTGATTGCCGCGATTCCCTTTGAGCGCAGCGAGCTGTACGAACCGTCCCTGGGAAGTGCGTTCTTTTACGTCGGTATTTTCCGTCGAGGACGCCGCGACAAGATAGACAAAGAGATCAGGGCCATTCGTAACGTTGAAATCGCTCAGAATAAGCGTTCGAGTTCCGCTCTCCGTGACGACGCGAGCGTTGCCCTTGATGCGATAGGTACTATCGCCCTGCATAAAGTCACCCGTCAGTGCTGTTTGCGTAGACGCAAGTACAGGTAGATCGCTTCGGGTTGAGCTGGTGAGAATATTGAGGCCAGGTTCTTTCAACGTAGGTGGTAGAGGGTCGTTCACGGTTGTGTTCGTAAACAGGGCCTGCACCCCAAAATAACCGAATAAAAGCCAAAGAAGAGCGATGGCCGCTAGGCTTGCGACGATGATTCTAAAAGGAGAGATACGCATAAGTAGGAATAGGTAATATCTTAACATGTGACTTGTTGATACGACTATGAAAACCCTCAAGTGTGACCTTTGTGAAGTAACGGTACAAGGAGAAACGTTTGAAGAATGGATGAATGCGCTTCAGTCTCACTACATGGGAGCTCACGCGGATGTCATGCAGGACCCAAAGAATGGAAAAGAAGAGATGGAAAAATGGATGGGGGAGAACAGGGCAAGACGTGAAGCTGCTTAAAGACTCCAAACACCTCACTAACAGAGTTCCTCACTCATCCGTCGAGCCATGAACGCTGAGGTAAAACAAAAACACCCGCTTTATCCTCGGAGAGAGTGACAAAGGGATTTGGACGGTCAGGGCGTCCGGAGAATTTCTAGCGCGCAACACGTACGCAACTAGCCTAACAGTCTAAAGGTAGTAGTGAGTGAACGGGAGATGGATATGATAAACTGGTCCGAGTCCATTCGATATGAAGTCATCAACCACCTCTCTTGTTGCAAAAGTGTTTCTGGTCCTTACGGTCTTATTTGGAGCTGTGAGGGTTGCTCACGGTCAAGGTCTATTTGAACGAAATCTTCGCCTGGGTGATCAAGGGGAAGATGTTCGACAGTTACAGATTTTTCTAAATACGCACGGTGCACCCGTTGCGGAAACGGGAGTTGGTTCGTTTGGGCAGGAGACAAACGTCTTTGGTCAGAAAACCCAGCAGGCGGTTGCGGCGTTTCAGGAGTTGCATAGAACGAAGATCTTGGCTCCATCGAGACTGAGCCGGGGAACGGGGAATTTCTACAAGGCTACGCGCGAGTTTGTGAATGCGTTGGATAAAAAAGTTTCTACGAAAACGCAGAGCGTGGCCACAGCTGCGACCAGTTCCGTCCAAGCTTCTGTTGTACCGGACCAGCCTCGCCAAGCGGCCTACGTCGTTGGAGGGATGGTGACGGGACTGACGGGGCCAGTAGTTGTACGTGAGGCATCCGGTGAAACGCTCCATCTGAAACCCGGTGACTCAGCGAACTTTGTCTTTTCTCGGACATTCTCTCCGGGTGATCGCTATGATGTAACGGCGATTTCAGCTGCTCCCGGTCCGCAGCAGTGTTACGTTTCAAGCAATGGAAGTGGAGCTGTAGCGGACGGGTCAATTCAGAATATTCACGTTCAATGCACGTCAGATGGAATGGGGAACCCCTTTCGGAGTTTTGCGGGTCATGGGACGCAGAGTTATGCGCTTGGAGGGACGATCTCGGGCTTGTCCGGTACGGTGGTTTTGCAAACGGCAGAAGGGGATGGTCTGACGCTGACGGGGAACGGCTCATTTACCTTTGGATCGCGAATTCTCAATGGTCGTGCGTATTCCGTCACGGTTCGTACGAATCCCTCTGTACCAGATCAAACCTGTACCGTTACAAATGGCAGCGGTTTGATTGCAAATAACCATGTCACGAACGTGTTAGTAACCTGTGTCACAAACGTAACGACCTTGAGCGCAAGTGTGAGCGATTTAGCATTGAGCATTGCGGGGCTTGTTGGAGCTCCTGCTTCTGGAAGTCCTCGAGTAATCATTGTGACGAATACCGGAGCCACAGCTGCACGAGGTCTTGAGATAGCGTCGCCTACGTGGCCAACGGGAACGGTGAGCAACACCACCTGCAGTGGTACCTTAGCGGCAGGCGCTAGCTGTATGATTACTGTCACGCCAGGAGGCACTCCTACTTCTGATGGGGGTAGCCCCTGTTCGGATGGCGTGGCTCCTGTCCCGGGCATCGTTCAAGTCACGGCGGATAACGCAAACACCGTTTCTACCAACGTGGTCGTCCTGAGTTACGGCTGTATCTATCAAGAAGGGTTTGTCTTTTCCATTGATGATACAACGCCGTCTACTCAAAGCATTGGCGGAACGGTGGCTGCTCTCGAAAATCAATCGAATGGAATGGTATGGGGGTCGAACGGCGTCGATGCGAGTACAGTCAGTTATGATGTGATTCCAGGAATCGGAGACACGTCGACCAGTCTTAGTACCGCTCCAACATTCTCAGAAGTTTCTACCTATTTCGGCTCGACGTACTCCGGAATCTTGGGTCTTTCCTCAGGGAGCTTTAGCTCCTGTAATGGAAACACCGATGGTCAGTGCAATACATCCAACATCGTTGCATTCTATAATCACTACCAAACGAATTATGGCATAGGTGGGAGTCCGTATACGCCGGTCGTCGCGCCTACAGCTAAGTCGTATTATGCAGCAGGCGTCTGTGATGACTACGATAGTGGAGATCACCAAGATTGGTACTTACCTGCCATTTGTGAAATCACATTTGATTATCCGCTTATACGGCCACAAATTGCGGATTGTGGTGTGGAAGAGACTCCACTTCTGCAGACAATGATGAAAAACCTCTTCTTCAATGGAATAGGTGGGTTCACGGCTGGCCAGGGTCTCTGGAGTTCAAGTTTGTATATGTACAACAATCCCGAAACCTACGCTTGGAGCGCGCTCGTATGGCCTACGGCTTTTCCGGGTGGGGGTGATAAGAGCGATCTTTCTCAGGTTCGGTGTGTTCGATCGTTAACGTTCTAACCCTATATACAGATCCGCGAATGGGGAGTACGCCTAAGAGATGAAAACATCCTTCTACTTGTTATTTACAGTTGTAGTCTTGCTTGTAGGCGGCGGGGCCTACGCGCTGTGGCAGAGTCAACAGACTCCACCAGTACTGAATCAACCAGCCCCGCCAGTGCCAGTAGTTTTTGATCCGTTGAATGCCACATACCGCATCGACGATGTCCCCGTGCAGCTTGTGAACGGGAAGGCTGAGGCGGGTTCCGGCAGTGCGAAAGTCTCCACGTCTATTTTTGGACAGCCCGTGGTGGGGGATGTGAGTGGTGATGGCGTGAATGATGCCGTACTCTTTCTCACGCAGAACATGGGTGGAAGCGGAGTCTTTTATTCAGTGGTGGCAGCGATCCATACCGCTTCAGGAACCCAAGGAACAAACAGTGCTCTTTTGGGAGATCGAATTGCTCCGCAAAATCTCCAAATACAGGATGGCCGCGTGATCGCAAACTATGCAGATAGAAAAGCAGGCGAGCCAATGACGACCGCACCTTCTTTTGCGATGAGCGCCTACTTCATCGTTGAGGGTATGTCCTTACGAAAGGTTGCGACACCGGTAACCAAGATAACCTACCTGTCTTCCACAGCGGATTCAACCACATATTGTAATGGAGTCCAAATGGATAGTGCTGGGTATAAAAAGACAATTACCGTAGGACAGACGACAAGCACCCTGGAAAGTAATCCAACACCCATTCAGTTGGTGAAAGAAACGATTCACGCGGCAACAGCTGGAATGTGTCGCACGGTCTTGGATCAGTTAGCGATCACCGTTGAAAATGGGGTTGTTACCATTCCTCCCATTGATGGATGGGCTGGTTCTTCTATTACGTTGTGTAGCTGCAAGCCACTTGTCGAGACAAATGTCCTGCATATTCCTGGAATGACAAAAGTGATTTGGCAGTAGTCTTTCTAGTCGTGAGTCAAGGATGTAATACCAAGCGTTTTGCGTGTACGATTTGTTCGATTTCCCGCATGACGCACATGCGTCAAAACCCCTCCTGAAAGCCCCTCAAACTCCTTGCAAAGCCTCGCCTACAACCCGCCCGTCGAGCCATGAGCAACAGTGTCTGGCGACCCAGACACTGTCAATCAAAAAAGCACCACAAACGTGGTGCTTTTTTGTTGTTTGGGGACGCTTGAGGAAGTCCGAGAAAGTAGGTAGGGGGCTTTACATCAACAAGCAATCTACCCAATCCGTAAACATGTGTAGGAGTAGTCCAAGCCCAACGATTTTCGCGTATTTATTCGGAATGAAAAGCATGAGTCCATAGATCATGATAGCGGGAGCACGGTGAAGCGGGTGAAATCCAATGCTGCACCGCATGGGGTTGAATATAGGGCTCGCAAGCAAATGGTCGAGATCAGCCAGCATCGTCGCGAGCATAATAACCCAGGCTTTCCTCCAAAATTCTCTAAAGAACGTATATCCGAATATCGCTGGCAAGAGAGCATGCAGTGAATAGTGGAGAATCGCCCGGTTGTTTTGGAGAAAATCGATCATACATTCTGTAATGTGGCTCTTTTTTGGGATCGCATACGTTATTTGATACGATACAGGATATGAGAAAACTGATCATGTGGAACGTCATCACTCTTGATGGCTGCTTTGAAGGAGAAAAACCCTGGGACCTTTCCTTCCACGAGTTAGTGTGGGGGAAAGAGCTGGAAGAGTTTAGTCACGAGCAGCTCGCGTCAGCTGATCTACTCATCTTTGGCGAGAATACCTATACAGGCATGGCTGCCTATTGGTCGAAAGCAATAGGCGATACCGCAGAAGGGAAAACAGCGGAGCGTATGAACGCCATACGCAAGGTTGTTTGTTCGCCGAGCTTGGAACGTGCAGACTGGAATAATACGAGCATCGTACGCGATGCCGTCGCCGAAATCCCCGCATTGAAACAAGAAGGGGATGGAAATATGTTTGTATTTGGGAGCGGGATTCTTTCAGAGGCCCTCATGAAGGCGAACCTCTTTGACGAGTACAGACTCGTCGTAGCTCCCGTCTTTCTTGGGAAGGGGAGACGCCTTTTTACGGATGGATTGGATGAGCAGCGGCTGAAGTTGCTTGAGGCACGCCCACTTCCAAGCGGTGGCGTTCTTCTGCGATACTCCCCTGTTTCAGCATAGAATTTGTTCCCAAAGAAGGAGGACTGGATCTCTTATTCAGAAGAATGTACTAAATTATGACACACAAAAATGTAGTTACCTGGTTCGAGATTTCGGTAGCTGATATGGACCGTGCGAAGAAGTTTTATGAGACCGTGATTGGGAAGGAGCTCAGTAAGATGCCGGTACCAGAAGAAATGGGCACGACAATGTATGCGTTCCCTTGGACGGATGACGGAGAAGGAGCAGCGGGAGCTTTGGTAAAAAACGACCAAAGCAAACCAGGCGGTACCGGAACCATGGTCTACTTTTATTCAGAAGATTGTAGTGAACTCGATCGTGTTGAGGCGGCAGGAGGGAAAGTGCTCATGGCTAAGGTACCCGTAGAAGGATTTGGTTTCTTTGGGTTCTTCTCTGATACCGAAGGAAACACAGCGGGTTTCTTCTCGAAGCAGTAATCTAAAGTATTAGCTGAAAGTAAGACGTAAGCTATTCTGTGTATATTAACTACTCCTTCCATGCCTACCGACATCGCGCTCTATAATGCCGCGCAATCAGGTGAGTACAAAAAAATCTGCAAAAAGCTCAAGGAGGTTATCGCCCAAGAGCTCAAAAAAGCGGAGAGCAAAGTTTGGCATGGGAGTCCGGTGTGGTTCCTTGAGGGGAATCCAGTTGCGGGCTATAGCGTGCGTAAAAACGGCGTGCAATTGCTTTTTTGGAGTGGTCAATCGTTTATCGACACCAGACTAAAACCGGAAGGCTCCTTCAAAGCGGCTGAAATGTATTTTAAAGACAGCGAGGAGATAAAAGTCACCGAACTGCGCGCTTGGCTGAAGCAGGCGAAGCGTATCCAGTGGGATTATAAAAATATCGTGAAGAGGAGAGGGGTGCTGGTGAAGATTGGGTCTTGGTAGGAGTATTAAGCGAATGCGAACATTTGGTATACTTAATGAGTATGCTCACGCGTTTTCGTCAGGCGATCATGGGGGGAGAAAAGATTCCACCGCCCATCTCCATTCCCGCAAGCCCCCGCCCGCCCGTCTTCTCTCAAGGAAGGGTACCGGTGATTGAATCTGGGATACGTCCAGCTGAGCGAAAGACCCCAGAGCTTGATGGTCTCCCTGAAGTGTCGCAAGCGTTCTTCAAGCAAACACTCAAAAAAATGGAGGAGTTTCTCGGTACGGCCACATTTCGTTCACTTGCCAAGGAGGGGGTGCCGGATCAGCTTATAGATGCGCTCCAGCTCTATCATCTAGAAGGCGCCCGGATTACTGATCGTGGTCATGAACGGGGATATCAATTTGTGAAGGATGCCCTGGTTGAACGTATTCGATCGGCGGCAGAAACTAAAGTTTCAAGCAACTCTGATATACAGCGACAGCAGGATGAAGCAGTTCTTGGACTGATTGATCTCGTGATGGATCCGAATGCGTGTCGCTGGCTTTGGACCCAAGCCTGTATGACGCCAACTCCGCCGCCGGGAGCGCGGGAAAAGCATATCCGTTTGTAAGATCGTTTCTATGTCCCTCATTGATTGGCTGAATGTCGTCGGGCTGTTCCTCCTTCTATCGGGTTTTATTGTCGGATTAGGAGCGGTAACAGTGATTGATATTCATGGGTTTCTCGGTCGGAAATCGCCCTATTGGACGGAAGCGACGACACGCACGCACAAAGTAACCAAACCACTGATTTGGATCGGTATCACGCTGGCACTCATCGGCGGGCTCCTGTTCTATCGGAACGAAGCGTTCACGGGCATCCCCGTAGTGCATCTCTGTATTGCGCTCGTGCTGATTCTGAATGGCTGTTTCCTTTCGTTTAAAGTCAGTCCGTTTTTACTCCAGCGCGAGAAGGAGGGAAAATCGCGAGAACTTCTCCCTCAGTCACTGCAGAGAAAAATCATCGTTGGGCTGATTGTTTCCGATCTCGGCTGGTGGGGTGGATTGTTCCTTCTCGTTCTGTTCCTCGTTCAGCGCTAACATTTATGCCGTCCGCACACAAAGGAAAAGTAGTTGTCGTGAACGATACGATGCAAACAGGCTATCGTTATACCTGCGTTGAACCTGAGGGAAAACACTTTCATCCAGACTTCAAGCCAGAGCTGACGCCAAAGGAGATGCTCTCGTTAGGCGTGTTTGGCGGAAAATACATGACGGACTGTCGAGCGGAGTTTCCTGCGTCCTGGTTTGTGGGGGCGAAGCTATCTCCGGATAAACGGGACGATACGCTGAACTTTTTCCATGTACATGCGAGTCAGCCGCTCCGTGTCTGGAAAGAGAAGGGATGGATTAACGAGGAGCATGATCCACGCGGCTGGTTTCAGTGGTATTGCCGCTATTACCTGGGGCGAAGACTACCCGAGGAAGACGAACGACAGATCAAGCGCTGGAAGGCGATTGTGCGTCATGTCTCACAAATAAAGAAATATTGCTCGAAAGGAGATCTGAGTTGCCGTCCCGGACAGCGTCAGGCGGTCTTGCACTGGGCGTACGATAGTCGGCAAATGTAAGGGGAGTGGGAATCCTGTGCCTAGTGTCTGTCGCTCATCTTGCTCATGAGAGAAATAGAGCGTAAGATACGCTCTGCTTTTGCTATTCTTTTACACGATGCTCTCTTTTCTCAAGCGACTCTTCACGTTAACGGCGGCAGAGCTTACCGTTGTTTCCTTCGTTCTGATGTCTTTGCTTGGGGGAGGCCTGATTTATGCCACCGAACATTCTCGGTCGGTGGAGGCGCGGGTACTGGTTCAACAAGCTGTGCGTATTTCTCCTCTTGGAGATACGGCTGGCGTAGGAGATCTTGTTCCCGCTGAGCGAATAGAGACGCATACGGCCGTTGGGGTGAAAAAACAACGCGGTGAATCGTTTATTGATGCCTTGTTTACGGCAGTTTCAGCGCTGTGTGTGACGGGCCTTACGAGCACCGATTTTTCACAGTTCACCCTTCCCGGACAAATTGTGACTCTTCTCCTGATTCAAATGGGAGGGTTGGGAATTATTTTGTTTACCTCTGTTCTTGGATTCGCGGTATTTCGTGGCTTTTCTGACAATTTGAGCGTTAAAAAAATGCTCGCAGACATTGTTGATACGGAGCATCATTACGTGATGCGCATGATCAAGCACGTGGCATTTTATACGCTGCTCATCGAAGGTGTGGCGGCACTCGTGATGGGGATCCGTTTAGCCTGGTTTGTCGATCCTGCGGTGATCAACAACATAAACCCTTGGTGGTGGGGGGGTGTTCCATTCGATTTCTGCGTTTAATAATGCGGGGTTTGGTTTATTGAATACGAACTTAGTGCCACTCGTTCAGGATCCGGTGATCAATATCACAGTCATGGCCCTCATTATTTTGGGAGGGATGGGGTACCCCGTGTTGATCGCCTTTCATGCGGCAATGATATCGCGTTTTCGGTATGTAACTGGATACAAAGAACAGGCTTTTAAAGAGGATGCGGCACTCGTTGCTTCACCGGTGCAGATTCGCATTGCGCTCTGGGGAACAGCAGCATTGATTGCTATTGGAACATGTGTGCCACTCTTGATTGAAGCGCAAAACCCCATTCTTGGACAAACCTGGAATCAGCGAATAATGACAGCGACGTTTCAGAGTGTGTCTACACGTACCGCTGGCTTTAATACGATTGATATTGGAGGATTACATGTTGCTACACTTTTTCTCTTCATGATCCTCATGTTTATTGGAGCGAACCCCGCAGGAACAGCGGGTGGTATCAAAATCCCCACAGTGGCGGTCTTGTATGGATATATTAAAGATTGGTTCATGGCGCCTGGCCGACCGGTGATGCTATTTAAGTATTCACTCAGCAAGTTCGCCGTTTCTCATGCGATTCGGTTGTTCTTTTTTAGCGTGATCTTTGTCTTCGGCGTTATTTTCCTCATCACTGCCTTCGAGGGGCGGCATCTCCTGACGCCGGACCCACTGATGAATTTTTTGAAAGTAGCCTTTGAGACCTTCTCGGCGTTTGGTACATCGGGCTTATCTATGGGATTCACGGGAGGGGTAACGAGCCTGTCTGCGCTTTTTAGTGATCCATCTAAATTTTTGATCATGCTCACAATGCTTGTTGGGCGTTTAGGTCCATTGACGTTACTCGCAGCTCTCCCTTGGAAGCGCCGACATCTGAATGCAAAACTGACAGGTGATTATAAGGACGCGGTAAAGGTGCCAATTGGATAGTGCGCGTCGTAGTGAGTAGAGATGAAACACATCACCCCACGAACCAAAGGGCGACGTGAACAGACTCCTTTTGTCTGTTGGTCGTGGTTCGTGGGGCGTTTGCTGAGGTGGCGTGTCACTGATACCAGTTTGCAACATACAGCGTCTCTGTATGAGGGGTATAGGCGACGGGCACTGCTCCAGCGGTGAGGGCGGCGAGGCTGCTCTTCAGAGAGGCAAGATCATCGAGCCAATAAGCGTTTTCGAGCGCTGACAAACTGTACGCGAGGAGTCGCGCGTTGGTCAGAATCTTCTCGAACCGGTCCGGTGATGGATCGGGATAGGCGGCCGAAAGCTGCTCGAAGAACAGGTAGAAGCCGAAGTGGCTCCACGCCTCGACGGTTCCGATTGCGGTCACGCGTGGGAGCTGCAGGAGCGTACCCAGGACCGTCAGCCCGATGCTCTTTCCCGTGTGAACCGCTGGACGTAGACGTTGCTCCAGCATGTCTGGAAAAGAGGGGTGTTCCGCTGGCACGTTGGCCGGTGCAGGCTTGATGGCATCAATCTCGATGAATCGAGAGAGCAGGTTTCGGCAGACTGCTAGATCCCGCGAGCTCGGCGTCCGTTGAATCCGTCGGTCTGCGAGTTGTTCAAGGCACTGGTGGAGTTGTGCTCCGATGACCCGTGGTCCGTGGGACTGCACCTCTTGCTTGTTGAGTTGGGGTTCGATTCGTTGGCGATACAGCCTTCGATGAAGCTGTTCGGTACACATCGTCACGGCGCGTTGAATGCACTCCTGAAGCTCAGTAGGCATGAGGACCTCCAAAAAGAGTGAAGCACAGATATTTAAATATGACAAGAATACGGCGGCGATTCGACTTGGTGAGATGTAGCGAACGCGTTATAGTAAAAGAGGTTCCTAATGCTTAACGCTTTTTCGCTATGAATGTTCGCGACATCATGGAGACCGCATTTGTCACGGTGCCGGAAAATGCAACGTACAAGGAAGTTGCTGAAAAAGTGTATGCGTCAAAAACAGGCAGTGTGTTCGTCCTTGATACGGCGAGCAAGTTGGTTGGGTTCGTTTCGGAGCATGATCTCTTACGGATCTTGTTTCCGTACTACCACAGCTACTATCTCAATCCCGAACAGTACACCGATCCAAAGGAGCGTGAGAATAAAATTGAAGAAGTTCAAAATCACGTTGTGACGCGATTCATGTGTACAAACATGCATTCAGCTTCCCCCGACGAACCGATTATGCGCGCGGCTGCGACCATGTTGGCAAAAAATGTGCGTCGACTCCCCGTGATTCATGAAGGAGTGTTAGTTGGGGTTGTGACACGGCAACAGATTTATCGCGCCCTCTACGAAACGCATTTAAAATAATCGTTCTCCAAATACCAAATCCCCCGGGAGCAGATCGTTCTGTGCGGCTGACGAAGATCGTCAGTGTCAGAACGGCTCACCGGGGGAGGGGAGGGGGAAGGGGCGGAAAGGGACGTTTACGGGCGGGCGCTACGCGTGCGCCTGCGTTTCCGTTTCGACCTTCGTGTCGAAGATGGTCGAGTCGCGCTTGATCGCGTTCTGGATCGCCTTCGGCAGCTTCATCGAGGTGATCACGATGCTGACGACCATGGCCATGACGGCCACGGACATGATCTCGACGCCGATCAGATGGGTGTCGTATCCCAGCTTCGCGATGACGAGGGCGACTTCGCCGCGCACGAGCGACCCCCAGGTGAGGGTTGCCTTGTCGTTGCCCGGGCCGGCGAATCGGCCACCGATCATCTTCCCGACGACCAGGCCCAGTGTGCCGACCACGAGCAGCCCGAGGGGCTTGAGGGCGAAGAGCAGTTGGAGGTCGACCTTCATCGCCACCGAGGTGACGAAGATCGGCACGAGGATGTACTTCATCCCCTTGAGCAGGTCCTCGACCCCGTGCTCTTCTCCGTCGAACTTGCGGAAGTGCACCGACGTCAGGAAGATGCCCCCGGCGTAGGCTCCCATATAGACCGAGAGCCCCCACGCGTTGGCGATCCAGGCGAAGAGCACGCTCGAGCCCAGGGCGAGCTTGAGCCGCATGGCCTCGCCCCCGTTCAGGCGCGCCATCCAGTTCGACATGGTGGGAGCCAGGATGGATCCCGCGAACAGGGAGCTGCCGAAGAAGACGACCACCTTGACGACGATCAAGAGAACGGCGGCGACGCTCACGGAGCCCGTACGCATGCCATCGATCGTGCTCAGGTTGGCGAGTCCGATGATGTCGTCGATCGCCGCGACGGCGATGACGAGCTGGGCGGTGCCGGACGCGAGGATCCGCTCCTTCTTGAAGAAGATGGCCGCCACCCCGAGCGAGGTGGGCGTGAAGATGGCTGCGACGAGCATTCTCGCCACCGTCGACAGCTCCGGGAAGATGAACGGAAGTGCCAGGTAGACGATCACCCCCGGAACGACCACGCCGATCAGGGCGATGAGTGAGCCTCGTCCCACGTTGCGGACAAGTGTGCGGAGGTCTGTCTCGAGTCCCGCCTCCGTCATCAGAAGCCAGACTCCGAGGAGTTCGGCTTTCGAGAGGGCGTGCTCGAGCCCGTAGCGCTCGTTGTTCAGCGCGGCATGAACCGCGTGGCCGACGACGGGCAGGTTCGTCAGGGCGATGCCGAGCAGCATCCAGCCCACGATCTCCGCGAGCCCGGGCCACTTCTGGATGAGCCCTCCGAAGGCGTGTGCTGCCGTGGCCATCGCGATGATGGCTACGAGCTGGTAGAGGGTCTTCTCATCGACGCTGGGCGTCGCTGAGACGGTGTGTCCCCAGGCGACTCCGACGAGTCCCCCGAGAACCAGCACGGCGAGGATTTTTTTCAACAAGACGGACTCCTTCCATTTTGTATACAGGTTGTGAAATCCGGAGCCTTCCGGACGGAGTATTATACGCCAATTGGCATAAAAAATCAAGGTTACGATGAATTCTGCCAGAGACGGTCCAATAGTTGCGTGGTGGCGGTGCGAAGCGTATGATCTCCGCGTATTTATGGACGCTACCGTTCTGTGGAAGATTCGTGGCTACCTCGTGTTAGCCATTTTGCTCACATTATTCGTGATCGGTGGGGCAGGGTATTTGGTAGATCTCTACCTGCATTCAGGGCCTAAGGGGCTCATTGCGGGGGTATTTATTTCATTTCCGGTGGCAAATATGGTGGCAATTCGGTTTGCAAAAGCAAAAATCGTTACTTCCTCTTAGATCTTCCTATGCTTGATATCTCCGTTCCCGCGCACGCCGTCTTTTCTCTCGGACCGATTCCGGTGACAAATGCGGTGATCGCCGCGTTTGTAAGCTCCGCCTTCCTGATCGTGTTCGCGATTATCATACGGCTCACGATGCGGGTGATCCCGACCCGGGCGCAGGCATTGGTTGAATTCGTGTTTGAATACATTGATGAACAGGTGACACAGGCCTTCGGAAGTAAAGAACGAGGTCGTGAGTTCTTCCCCCTGATCATGACGCTTTTGCTGTTTATTGCGATCGCGAACCAGCTCTCCGTCTTCCCATTGCTCTTCCAAATCCTGGTGGAAGGAAAACCGCTTCTTCGTCTCTCCACGTCCGATTTGAGCCAAACACTGACACTTGGATTGGTCGTCGTTGGTCTTTCGCACGTATTGGCACTGGCTCTGTCGCCACTCCGCCACATCGGAAACTACATTCGCATTGCGCCACTTCTGAAAGTGCGTTCCTTTGGAGATCTGGGAAATGCATTCATTGAGCTCTTTTTAGGTCTCATGGATATTATTGGGGAATTCGCCAAGATCGTTTCGATGTCCTGTCGTTTGTTTGGAAACTTGTTCGCCGGAGACGTGATGGTCGCGGTGATCGTCAGCCTCTCCGCCTACACGCAATTTATTGTTCCGATCCCATTTTTGCTGCTGGGGTTGTTTTCAGGATTTGTCCAGGCGTTTGTCTTCACGCTTCTTTCGATTCAGTTCCTTGCAGGGCCGGTAAACACGGCGGCGATGAACCGCGATGCGCGTCTCGCAAAACGAGAAGGGCAGCCTGTTCCTTCCCTGACGTGAGTCATGGCCTTCCCTCTCGAAATAAGTGTGTAAATGCGTTTATCCACTTGTTTCGAGAGGGCAGCCGTCCCTCGAGGAGCCTTTTATTCAGTCGTCTATTCACTTGATCGTCATATGGATCCAATCGCAATCAAAACACTCGCTGCTGGTTTGTGCATGGGGCTCGGAGCTATCGGTCCTGCGTTGGGGGAAGGGTTTGTTGCTGCCAAAGCTATGGAAGCCATGGGTCGAAACCCAGCGGTGGCAGATAAGATGATGCCAAACATGATCGTCGCCATGGCTATTTGTGAATCCACGGGTATTTATTCGTTGGTTATCTCGTTGATCATCTTGTTCGTCGTTTAATTCCTTACTGCTCAGTGGTATGGATGCATTGCAAAAACTAGGGATCGATGGATGGAGCATCCTTCTGTACCTTGTAAACATGGGTATCCTTTTAGCGGTACTCACAAAATTGTTGTACAAGCCGCTCTTGAAGTTGATGGATGATCGTCGGGAGACGGTCCGTGCGAATCTTCAGGAGACGGAGATGTTGAAGACGAAGTTTGTGGAAGAGTCCTCTCGTCAAGCGCGTGAGACACAAGACTTGCTGCTCAAGATGCAGTCTGAGATCACCGTCGCCA
The DNA here is from genome assembly GCA_964582475.1 of uncultured Gammaproteobacteria bacterium. Classification (GTDB taxonomy): domain Bacteria; phylum Patescibacteriota; class Patescibacteriia; order 2-12-FULL-60-25; family 2-12-FULL-60-25; genus JAGOTP01. The sequence continues at coordinate 508,695 of CAZOQS010000001.1, forward strand.
AAGCGCAGGCAGAAGTGCGCGCAAAGGAATTGATCGCCGAAGCAGATGTTCGACGAGAACAAATTCTGGAAGATGCGCGTCGCCAAGTCGCTGAAACGGAGAAGGGGATTTTGAAAGAAGTCGAAAAAGAGACGCAGAAGCGTATCGAACAAACGATTCTGCATGTTCTGAAGAATAAAATCCCTGCCGATATTGTGAAATCAAGCGTACTAGAGGCTTGGAAAGACCTTCGTTCTTAAAGATATGCTTACCACTCTCTTTTCGGCCTGTGTGGCGGATACCTTGTCTGTTGTGCGGACTCAGGCGTTTTTCGAGTCCTCGCGAGCGGAGCGCCGAGAGAGACTGGAGCAAGTAAGCTTGCCACGAGCGATTCGTGGCTATGCGGAAGGTATTTCTGTAGACGCGTTCATGACGGATATCCAAGCCTTGTTCCCGCTCCTCACATCCTCAAAAGGGATTCCTGGAAGACTGCTTGAGTCCGCGCAAGAAACGCAGTTCGAGCCCTACAAGCTGGAGATCCCCGGAAGTGCTCCCGTCAAAGAGGCGGGGCGCACTGGAGCGGGTGTGGATGTTGCTCGTGTCGAGTTGTCAGCCGAGTTCTTGTCAGACATGAACGAGTTGCTGCGCGAAATCGTCCACGAGACGGCCGCGGAGCCTCGTTCGAATGGATTTGTGGTCGCATTCTGCGGAGTGCTGTCGGACGAAATTGCGGAGGCGCTGGATACGGAGACGGCGGAAGAGACGAAGCTAGGCGTGCAGCTCGCTAAGGCGCTCGAGGCGGTTTGTCGTGCGCAGCGGACGATCGAGCTCGGAAGAGAAATCCAGTCATTTCTTCAGACACAGATCGGAGTGGTTTCGCCCCTCATTCAGTCGCCCTACCCTCTTTCGGTTCAGCAAAAACAAGAGGTGCGAGCCTCTCTCCGAGAACGGTATCCAGGATCTTTTCCTCTGTTCGAAACAGAGGCTTCGCTAGGAGGGGGAATACGTCTTTTCTATAAAGGGGAGCTCTTCGACGAGAGCTGGATGACGCAGATGACAAAGATGCTTGCTACGTTCCAAACAGATCGCTCCAACACCTAACTATTGATGCTATGAACCAAGACTCATTGAATGCGTTTTTCTCTGCGATTGATGGCGCATTAAAAGTAGTTGAACAGGCTGCCCCAACCGCCCCAAAGGCGGGCGTGATTCGCTCTGTCAAAGATGCGATTATTCACGTGGAAGGGTTGCCAGGGCTGAAGATGGGGGAGGTGTTGCGCATCATTGGGACATCGTCTCATGCGCTTGTGATGCAAGTGGAGCGCGATGCGGCCTACGCCATTCTGTTGGAAGGGTCCGAAGGCATTCGTGAGGGGCTGGCGGCGGAGTCACAGAATCGGTTCTTAACCATCTCGGTAGATGAATCGATGGTGGGCCGAGTCGTGGACCCGCTCGGAGTTCCGCTCGATGGGAAGTCTGCGCTCGGAAAAGGAAAGACCATGTTGCTTGAATCGCAGGCACCGAGTGTGATGGAGCGTTCTTCTGTCGATCAGCCAGTGCAAACAGGGTTGCTCGCCATCGACGCCTTGATTCCGATTGGTCGTGGACAGCGCGAACTTATCATTGGGGATCGTCAAACAGGAAAAACGACGGTTGCCATTGATACGATTCTGAATCAGCGCGGCCAGAACATGATGTGTATTTACGTTGCGATTGGTCAGCGTGAATCTAAGACAGCGCAGGTGGTTGAACTCTTGCGTGAGCACGGAGCGCTTGATTATACCGTGGTCGTGTCCGCCGGAGCTTCCAGTTCCGCCATTATGCAGTTCTTGGCACCGTATGCCGGAGCAGCAATCGGAGAATATTTTATGCAGCAGGGAAAGGATGCGCTGGTTGTGTATGACGATTTGTCTAAGCACGCCGTGGCCTACCGTGAAATGTCGCTCTTGCTTCGCAAACCACCGGGACGCGAAGCCTACCCGGGAGACGTGTTCTATATTCACTCTCGTTTGTTAGAGCGTGCCGCAAAAATGGATGAAGCCCACGGTGGCGGATCGCTGACCGCGTTGCCGATTGTGGAGACACAGGCGAACGACGTCTCGGCCTATATTCCGACAAACGTCATTTCGATTACGGATGGTCAGATCTTCCTTGAGTCGTCACTGTTCTACCAAGGCATTCGTCCCGCGATGAACGTCGGTATTTCCGTTTCGCGTGTAGGAAGTTCTGCGCAAACCAAAATCATGAAAAAAGTTTCCGGAACCGTGAAACTTGATTTGGCTCAATACTACGAGCTCGCCGCCTTCTCTCAGTTCTCGAGTGAATTAGATGCTTCCACCAAGCAGCAGCTGACGCGTGGTGAACGTGTGGTGGAGGCCTTGAAACAAAAAGCACAGCACCCGTATGCATTGTGGCAGGAGGTGGTAATTCTTCGTGCAGCCGCAACAGGTTCCCTCGACGCGGTAAAGCGTTCTGAAGTCACGCACTCGATCGCTCAATTGTTAGAAAGCTTTGAAGTGCGCTCGCCTGAACTCGTAAAAGAGATTCAAGAAAAGAAGGCATGGACGGATGAGCTCGCGCCCGCCGTCGATGCAGCTGTAAAAGCGTTCTTCAAGACGCAGATCCACTAACATGCCATTTCTTGTAGAAATAAAAAAGAAGATCGGTGCTGTCCAAAACACGCGCAAAATCACGAAAGCGATGGAGCTTGTGGCTGCGAGTCGGATGAAGCAGTTTCAGCGCAAGGCCTTTGGTTCACGAACCTACGCCTGGAGTTTGCTCGATGCGTTGCGCCAAGATGTTGTCCAGTTACACGAGACGCGCTTTGGCGAAATTCGTGAGCCGGGTCGAGTCCTGTTCGTCCTCCTGACATCGGACAAAGGGTTGTGTGGCTCGCTCAACCAGCAGCTGATCCGTACACTCTGGAAATCTCCCCGCTGGACCGCGCTCGCACCGGAAGACCGTGCACTCATTACGGTCGGACGAAAAAGTTTTGAGGCAGCGACGCATATGGGAGTGCAGCCGTTAAAGCACTTTGAAGGACTGAGTGAGCAGATGACCGCTCTGAAGGCAATGCCCGTGATTGATCACATCCTAGGATATTGGGAGCGCAAAGAGGTGAAAGAAGTCATCCTTATTTCTCCGCAGTACGTTAACCCTTTCACCTTTCATGCGACGAGTAAGACCTATCTTCCCTTTACGGATGAGATGATCCAACACCATCTGCAGTGGCGTACGGCCTCTTCAAAGGAAGGAGCAGTTGCCTCCCTAGCGACGGTTGACCTGCATGAGCCGAGCAAAGAAGAGGTGAGTGAGGCGCTTGCGACCCAGATTGTGGAGATGCTCTTTGTTCAAGCGTTCTATGAGCTGAAGGCGACCGAATATTCAAGCCGAATGGTCGCGATGAAGAATGCGACGGAAGCAGCGGATGAGATGGTTCGGTCCCTTACCTTGTCTTATAATAAAGCTCGTCAGACAGCGATCACTCAACAGTTGGCTGAGTTGACGGGCGGTACTCTCGCGGTTGAATAACTTTATGTCCACGAAACAACACAATCCCATCGGTCAGATCGTTCGTGCAGTCGGTGTGGTCATCGACGTCTCCTTTGCGAACCACGTCCCTGAGCGCTACTCAGCGTTGAAGGTACGAGGAACAACTCCTGAGCTCGTCTTAGAGGTTCAGTCACACATCGGAGCAGGCGTGGTACGCGCGATCGCCATGTCTTCGACGGATGGAATTTTTTCTGGCCAAGAAGTTGAGGATACCTTGGAACCCATTTCCGTTCCGGTTGGGGAAGCTGTTTTGGGTCGTGTTTTTAACGTGATCGGAGAGACGATTGATGGAAAAGGACCACTGAAAGGGAAAGAGATTGAACGCCGCTCGATTCACGCCAAGCCGCCGTCGTTTGCCGAGCAGAGCGGAAAGGCCGAAGTCTTTGAAACAGGGATTAAAGTCTTGGATTTATTGGTGCCATTCATCAAAGGAGGAAAGATCGCGCTCTTCGGAGGAGCTGGGGTAGGAAAGACGGTCATCATGCAGGAGCTGATTCACAACATCGCGCATGCTCACGGTGGATATTCTGTCTTTGCGGGTGTAGGAGAGCGCACGCGTGAAGGAAACGACCTTATTCGTGAAATGCACGAGTCAGGGGTTATCGATAAGGTGGCCATGGTCTTTGGTCAGATGAATGAACCACCGGGCGCGCGTATGCGTGTTGCGTTCTCCGGATTGGCGATGGCAGAAACGTTCCGCGATGAAGGAAAAGATATTCTGATGTTTATCGATAACATTTTCCGCTTCACGCAGGCCGGTGCCGAGGTCTCCGCGTTGCTTGGACGTCTGCCATCTGCGGTGGGGTATCAGCCAACGCTCGCGACGGATATGGCGCAATTGCAGGAGCGTATTACCTCAACCAAAAAAGGATCGATCACGTCGGTACAGGCCGTGTACGTTCCAGCTGATGACTTGACCGACCCAGCGCCAGCCACCACCTTCGCGCACTTGGATGCAACGATCGTGCTTTCGCGTAAGCAAGCCTCCATGGGTCTCTACCCAGCGGTAGATCCACTCGACTCAACCTCAACCGCTCTCAAAGAGTCGATTGTGGGTACGGAGCACTATGAAACCGCGAACAATGTTCAACGCACGCTTCAGCGCTACAAAGAGCTGCAAGATGTGATTGCGATTTTGGGTATGGACGAATTGTCGGAGGAAGACAAGCAGATTGTTTCACGCGCTCGCAAAATTCAACGCTTCCTCACCCAGAACTTCTTTGTTGCAGAACAGTTCACAGGAACCCCAGGACAGCTTGTTTCGCGCGCAGAAACGGTGCGCGGCTTTAAAGGCATCTTGGCGGGGGACTACGATCACATTCCAGAACAATTCTTCTACATGGCCGGAGGCATTGATGAGGTGCTGCAAAAGCATGCAGCTTCAAGCGTCTAATCTATGCGCGCGTTGATTCTTACCCCTGAAGCGCAAGTCCTCTCTGAAGAGGCTGAGTCGCTCAGCCTCATGACTGCGTTAGGCGCGCTTCAGATTTTTCCGGGACACGCCTCTCTCCAGGGGGAGATTCTGTTTTCACCTGTGCGTGTTGTGTTGCGCGATCGAGAAGAGGATTTTGTGGTGCAACGCGGATTTGTGTTTATCGATCAAGAAAAAGACGAAGTAAAAATTCAGGTCTATCGTTGCGAGAAAAAAGAAGAGATGGATTTTGTTTCAGCGAAAGGCTATCTGGAAATTCTCATGAACGCCCTCTCGCGTCCGGAGGAATTGGGCAAATACCATCTTCTGCATTTAGAAAACGAGCGACTCGCGACGCAGAAGCGGATTGAGATGTTGCAAGCTGGTCAGGAACGCACGTTCTAGAGGGTGTATACTACACCCATGTCTTGGATCGTCGCCGCCATTCTCTCCGCTTTCTTCGCCTCACTGGTCGCGATCTTTGGGAAGATCGGGATAAAAAACGTCGACAGTAACTTGGCGGTCGCTCTGCGAACCGTCATTATTGTGGTGTTTGCCTGGGGTATTGTATTGGCCCAGGGGAATGCCGGAGATGTCTGGAAGATCTCCAAGTATTCCTACGTCTTCATTATTCTCTCGGCGATCGCGACGGGTCTCTCTTGGCTCTTTTACTACAAAGCACTCCAACTCGGAGAAGCATCGCGCGTGGCGCCGATCGACAAGCTGAGCGTGCTCCTGACCGTTCTGATGGCGTTTGTGTTCCTGGGGGAAAGGCCTACACTAGGGAATGTGGCGGGTGGGCTTCTGGTGACAGCGGGAGTGATGGCAACCATCTTTCTCAAATAACTCAGTCTGACCTCTCTACATATGAACGGATATACGGCCAACATTGAAGAGCTGTCTCTGCAAAACGAGAATTTTCGAAAGGTTCTGTACACGGACAAGCGCTGCCAGCTGGTCTTGATGTCGTTGCGTGAAAAGGAAGAAATCGGTATGGAAGTGCATACGGATGTCGATCAATTCATTCGCGTGGAAGCAGGTGAGGGGACAGCGATCTTAAACGAGGATACCCATGCGTTGCACGATGGGAGCGTTGTGATCGTGCCTGCGGGCGTCAAACATAACATTATCAACACAGGGAGCAAGGAAATGAAGCTCTACACGTTGTACATGCCACCGCATCATCGTGATGGCGTTGTTCATGCAACCAAAGCGGAAGCAGAAGCGGATACGACGGATGAGTTTGAAGGAGAAACAACAGAGTAAAGGATGGGGGAGCGTGGTACACTACTACTCAACGTAGTGTATGCCTCCCCTTCCGCGTGAACAGGTCTACTCAGCAACACCCAGCGAGGTTCTCTGGTTTCTTTGGACCGCAACCAAAAAACATCGCTGGTTTTTTGCGTTGATGTTTTTGGTGGTAGTCCTGGCGTCTGTGTGTTCGATCCTCGTTCCGATTGAGATGGGACATCTGGTCGATGTGATTACGCAGCAGGACCCATCTCCCACCGTCTTTCGTCTGCTCACGGGTTCGATTTTGCTGATCATCGTCTATAAACTGCTCTTCGGATTGTTCTTCCGCGTCTCTGGGTATAGCTCGGCGCACATGGTGCCTCGGATTATGGCGGAGCTAGAAGAGACCGCGTTGAAAGGGATTCTCGTTCATTCGCACAGCTTTTTTAACGACACCCATTCCGGGAGCCTGGTCCAGCGGGTTACGCGCTTGTCTCAGGCCTATTCGCGTGTCCACGGCACCTTTTATTGGAACATGCTGGGAGCGGCCGTGGTTGCGTTTGGAGTCCTTATCCAGCTCTTACGTACGAAACCCGCGGCTGCCGTTATCTTGGCACTGTGGTTGGTCGTGTTGGTGATCCTGAACCTGATTATTGCCCGCTGGAAGACGCCGATCGATCAAGCACGCAACCGAGCGCAGAGCTCTGCGGTCGGCTTGTTGGCGGACATCGTCTCAAATGCTTCGGTCGTGAAGTCGTTCGCGCATGAGACCAGAGAGTCTGCTTCATTCCAGGAGAGTTTGCGTGAACGTGTCCGCTGCGAAAAGGTCGCCTGGCTTCGCTCTGAGCATGGCCTCACCATTTCCGACTTCATGGGGGCGCTCATGCACGGCGGCGTCTTGTTCCTCCTCTTGTGGCTCTGGGAGGAGGGTCGAGTGACCGTGACGGACTTCGTGGTGCTTCAAAGTTTCGTTGTGCTCGTAACAGAGCGCTTGTTCTCGATCGGATTCGCGTATCGTGACTTCGTAGAAGCGCTGGCGAACGCCTCTGAGATTGTTGGCATCTTGAAAGCGCCGATCGGGATTCAGGATACGGCAGGCGCTGAACCGCTCCGTATCACGAAAGGGCAGGTTGCTTTTTCTCGCGTGAGTTTTAAATACGAAAAGCAGCAGGTGATAAAAAACCTGACATTTGAGGTGCAGCCACAGGAAAAGGTGGCCTTGGTTGGTCCTTCGGGAGCAGGGAAAAGTACCGTCATCAAACTCCTCCTGCGTTTTTATGACGCCACCAAGGGGCGAATTTTCATCGATGGCCAGGATATCGCCCACGTTACCCAGGAGAGTTTGAGAGCCCAGATCTCACTTGTCCCGCAAGAGCCGCTCCTCTTCCACCGTTCGTTGCGTGAGAACCTCGCCTACGGCTGTGAAGGGGCGACGATGAAACAGATTATTCAGGCAGCCAAACAAGCGCACTGCCATGAGTTCATCAGCCAGCTTCCCGCAGGCTATGAGACGTTGGTGGGGGAACGTGGCGTGAAGTTGTCGGGAGGAGAGCGTCAACGTGTCGCGATTGCGCGCGCGATCTTAGCGAATACGCCGATCATCATCTTAGACGAAGCAACTTCCGCCCTCGATTCAGAGTCCGAGACCTTGATTCAACAGGCCCTGACGGAGCTGATGAAGTCAAAAACGGTGATTGTGATCGCGCATCGTCTCTCAACGGTCATGAACATGGATCGGATCATCGTGATGGAGGATGGGGAGATGATCGATTCGGGGACGCATCAAGAGCTGCTGAAGAATAGGGGGACGTATCAGAAGCTTTGGAGCATTCAGGTGGGGGGATATGAGGGGAGGGGGTAGGAGGCGTTGGAGGCGGTGCTTTTGATGTTTGAGGGTGGGTTCTATAGACTAGATGTAATCTATGGATAAAAACTACTGGGTTATGAGGTTGGGCGAAGCGGGAAAATTCGCCGATATTTGCAAGAAGGAGAGTATTGTTGCCCTGGGATGGCCGGAGCTCGATGTTGATCTTTCAACCTATGCCCACCTGGACCAGCCGGAGTTTATACAGAAGCTTGTCGATGGGTTGCGCGGGGCTATAAAAGAAAAAGGGGATCGGACGCTCGCCATATGGGCCAGACAACTCTATAAGTTTGCGGTGCTCATGAAGCCGGGGGACGTAGTTTTGTCTCCAGCGAATCATGATAGCGTAAGATATATCGGGATCGTTCGTGGAGGGTATCGATACGACCCAGGCCAAGAGGAATTGCCTTATCGACATCGACGCGATGTCGATTGGGT